>CALIAC010000021.1 GCA_938041555.1 uncultured Candidatus Saccharibacteria bacterium
CTCTCCTATTATATATAAATATATAAAAGAAGAGAAAAAGAGTCTGCTGTAACAGAGAAAAAACAGGGTAACTATAGTACAAATCGATTTGTACTATATGTTGGGAGGGGAGGGAGGGAAAATAGCGAGGAGGACAAGCAAAGAAAACAGCAGCCAACACGGAGAGAATATCTCGGTTGGCTGCTGCCGTGTAAGAATGTGCAGAGAGTGCTAGTCTTGCTTCTCGCTCAGTGGCACTGGCGACATGTAGAACCAGTTCTCCGGTTTGTCATCATACTTGCCACTCAGGATATCCTTAGCATCGCGGATGGTGTCGGCGAGCTTGAAGTAGCTTCCAGGGTTGCCGGTAAATTGCTCGGCAACGTGGAATGGCTGCGCCAAGAAGCGCTGCAAGCGGCGTGCCCGAGCAACGATCTGCTTCTGGTCGTCGCTCAGCTCTTCCATACCCAGGATAGCAATAATATCCTGCAATTCCTTATATTGCTGTAAGACGCGCTGCACTTCGCGGGCCACTTGGTAGTGCTCCTCGCCAACCACTTCTGGGTCGAGCGAGTTAGAGCTGGAGTCGAGCACATCCACCGCTGGGTAGATACCAATTTCTGTCAGGGCACGGTTCATCACGATGGTAGCATCAAGGTGGGCAAAGGTGGTAGCCGGCGCTGGGTCAGTCAGGTCGTCGGCTGGCACATACACCGCCTGAACAGAGGTAATCGAGCCCTTCTTGGTACTGGTAATACGCTCTTGCAATGCACCCATCTCCTGCTGCAGGTTTGGCTGGTAGCCCACCGCACTTGGCAAACGGCCGAGCAGGGCAGACACCTCAGCACCAGCCTGTGTAAAGCGGAAGATATTGTCGACGAAGAGTAGCACATCTTTACCTTCATCACGGAAGGCTTCGGCCATTGCTAGGCCAGCCAGTGCCACCCGCAAACGTGCCCCCGGTGGTTCGTTCATCTGGCCAAAGACAAGTGACGTCTTATCTAACACGCCAGCATCCTTCATCTCGTGGTAGAGGTCGTTGCCCTCACGGGTGCGCTCACCCACACCAGCAAAGACAGAGTTACCACTGTGGAATTTGGCGATGTTGTTGATCAGCTCCTGGATGAGCACGGTCTTACCCACACCAGCACCAGCAAAGAGCCCAGCCTTACCACCTTTGGTGAGTGGCGCAATGAGGTCGATCACCTTGATACCAGTCTCGAGGATCTCGGTCTTGTTGGACTGCTCGGTGAGGGCAGGGGGCTCAGCATGGATGGGCGCACGCTGCGCATCATCGGCTACTGGCTCGCCATCGATCGGTTCACCTACCACATTAAACATCCGCCCCTGCGTTGCTTCGCCTACAGGTACGCGGATCGGCGCACCAGTTGCAATAACTGCCTGGCCACGCTTGAGGCCGTCGGTCGATTGCAGGCTGATGGTTCGCACCGTTTGCTCATCAAGGTGCTGCGCCACCTCAAGTGTCAGTGTCTGGCCATCGCGCTCGACATGCAGGGCGTCGTAGATAGCTGGCAACTCCACCTCGCGGTCGAACTCCACATCCACCACCACACCCATGATCTGGATGATTTTTCCTTGGTTTTTACTCATTCATTTCTCCTTTTACTACTTGTTGTTGAAACAGACTCTCTCGTCTTCGCTCATTGATGTAACACACGATGTATGCGATCAATAGAGCAAAGACGACGAGGACCGTAAGCCCGATACCATCTTGGACGGTTTCCATTATATCTCTGATCAAGCGATAGTAGCCTCCAGAAGGATATGCCCAATTACTTAGCGAAGACCAAAAAAGCGATTCAATAATCGAGAATAGCAGTGCAACAAATGTGCCAATACCAATTGAAAGAGTATTCCTTCTTCCTTGATACTTATTATCCGTATGCGCACCAACCCAAATAGCTACCATAACTACTGCAATGAGAGGTGTAAGTACCGAAAAATTAACATGACCGCCCGCAACATAACCGTTTTCAACCATTGCATAATGCGCATGGGCCTGGATAAACGACTGTATAGCCTCAGTAATCCACGTCAAAACACTCAAGATAGCACCAACGATCAGCAGTACCGACGATGTCTTAGCGTACCACTGAGGCTCTGTTAGTTGAGCACTACGGCTTGGGGGTATACTTCGGCATTGGTTTGTATCTACGGGAGGTGTTGGTTGATTCTCGTTCATCATATTCTTCCCTCCACTGACTCCACTTTCTTGGCTTGCAGATTGTCCTGACTGCCTGGCTTTTTGGTATGATACCTCTGTCTATAGCGCATACCATCACGAGCTGCAATGCCGCAGTAAGCTAGCAACACCACAATTGGCACATATGGTAAAAGACTACTGACAACTGGTAGCTCGGCACATGCCATAATAGGCTGAGCCGGCCAGGCAAGGCGAGCAACATCACTGGCCTGTGCCTCCACGCCATGCACAGCAAAAGAGGCAAGAAAGCCTGCAATATATGAGCCAAGCCCGGCACAAATGATAACCAGCAGGCCAGCTGTAACACCCACAAAGCTTGTGCTGTGCCGCCGGCCATACCGCCAATACCACAGCCCACCAAGAGCAAACGGCAGCATCAGCGCAAGGCCAAAGAGTAACCCCTCACCATGGCTAGCAGACAGCATCAGAATACCACCCACAAGAAGCAACACCGCACACACGAGCGCATACATGGCAAGTGCAGCCATCACAATACGCCCGTAGCGTCTCATCCCATTGCCTCCACACCAGCGCTAATCTCGGTCAGCTCTTGTGTGATGGCACCTTGGCGCTGTTTGTTCATCTCGAGTGTTAGGTCATCGACAAGGCTGGTAGCGTTATCGGTGGCATTCTTCATGGCAAGCATGCGCTGGCTGTGCTCGCTCGCCCGAGCATCAAGCAGGGCTTGGTAGAGCCGAGCACTCACCATGCGCACAGCGATGGTGTCGAGTACTGCTTGCGGGCTTGGCTCGAAGAGTGCTTCATCATCTGGGATTACCTCATCGTCATCCACCGCATCGAGCTGCTCGGCATCAAGGCCAGCGGGCAAGAGGTGGATCGTGTCAGGGTGCTGCGTCATACTGCTATAAAAGCGAGTGAATACAACGTCGACCGCATCGACCTGCTTACTCGCAAACATATCGTGCGCGGTGTCGAGAATTGCCCGGAAGGCTGGCCCAGTTGGGCGATCTGGCACATCCTCATACACCCCAACCACCTGCGTATCCTTGAGGCGAGCAACAAACTGTGCCGCCTTGCGCCCCACCGCAATGGTAGTATTTTCGATCCCGGCTGCATCGTCATCGCGCAGGAGCTGAACATAGCGCTTCAGAACATTGCTGTTGTAGGCACCAGCTAGTCCTTTATCGGCGGCAATGACGATGATCAAGCGGCGTTTGACCGTGCGCTGGGCAAACAGGGGGTGATCGTCGGTCGCACCCTGGCGCGAGAGGTAGCGCAAGAGCCCACGTGCTGCTGTGGTATATGGCGCAGTGGTGCGGCTTGCATCTTGGGCGCGGCGCATCTTGCTCGCTGCCACCATTTGCATTGCCTTGGTGATCTGCTTGGTACTCTTAACTGAGCGAATCCGTGCTTTGAGCTGTTGCGTATTGGGCATAGCGACCTCCGTTGCTTACTCCGCAAATTCCTTGGCAATTTCGCCCGCGGTTGATTCTATCAAGTGGGTGAGCTTCTCATCGGCACCAAACTTCTGATCACCCTTATTAAGAGTGCGCATTTGTTCCTTAGCTTCGGCCCAGAGACGGCTCAGCAGAGCATCTTGCGCAGCTTTGATCTTCGTGGCTGGCACGGTGTCGAAGTAGCCTTGGCTCACCGCCACAATGCTCACCACCTGCTCCCAAACACTCATTGGCTGGTATTGTGGCTGCTTGAGAAGCTCTGTCAGGCGCTGGCCACGGCCAATCTGCGCCTTGGTCTCGGAATCTAGGTCGCTTCCAAACTGAGCAAAGCTCGCGAGCTCGCGGAACTGGCTGAGGCCAAGCTTGAGGTTACCGCTAACACTCTTGAGTGCCTTAGTTTGCGCGGCACCACCAACACGCGACACCGAGAGACCAGCACTAATGGCTGGGCGAATACCTTGGTAGAAAAGATCTGTCTCCATAAAGATCTGCCCGTCGGTGATGGAAATCACGTTGGTGGGGATGTAAGCGGAAATATCACCCGCCTGAGTCTCAATGATTGGCAGGGCAGTGAGCGAACCCGCCCCAAGCTCATCACTTAGCTTGGCACTGCGCTCGAGTAGGCGGCTGTGCAAATAGAACACATCACCCGGGAAGGCCTCGCGCCCTGGTGGACGGCGCAGCAGCAGACTCATCTGGCGGTAGGCGACAGCGTGCTTGGTGAGGTCGTCGTAGATCATCAAAGCATGACCACCGTTGTCGCGGAAGTACTCACCCATGGCAGTACCAGCGTATGGCGCAAGATAGAGCAGGGAAGCTGGATCGCTTGGGCTGGTTGCCACCACGATAGTCTGATCCATCACGCCTTCTTCTTTGAGGCGCTCAACCAGGCGAGCAATCTTGCTCAGCTTCTGCCCAACGGCAACGTAGACATTCACCACGCCAGTCTTTTGACGGGCTTGGTTGATCATCGTGTCGAGTGCAATTGCTGTCTTACCGGTCTGGCGGTCACCAATGATCAGCTCACGCTGGCCGCGGCCAATCGGGAACATCGCATCGATGCTCATAATACCAGTCATCAGTGGCTCGTGCACACTCTTGCGGCCCATCACACCGATCGCCTCACGCTCTACGAGGCCGCGCTGCGTGGTAGTAATAGCTGGGCCACCATCAAGTGGCTCACCGAGTGGGTTCACCACGCGGCCGAGCAGCTCCTCGCCGACCGGCACACTCAGGACCTCGCCCTTGAGCTTAACGCGATCGCCAGCAGCTACACCTTGGTCGCTGCCAAGCAGCACAGCACCAATTTCATCTTCCATCAGGTTGAGAGCAAATGCCTCAACGACACCTATTTTGGTCTCGATCTCGAGCACCTCGCTATAGCCAGCGTGGCGCAAGCCATGTACCCAGGCCACACCATCACCCACTCGGGTCACGATACCGACCTGTTCTAGTCCCTCAGAGGCTTCCAGGCCTGCGATCGCTTGCCGCAAGCTCTCGGACAACTCTGTAACCGTTGTTTCAGCCATGTATAATTCCTCTTATTTCGTGCCCGCAAGGGCGGTTAGTTTGTGTTGGATAGTGCCATCGTAGTGCTGGCCCGGCAGAGCGATCTTCACGCCACCGAGCACCGACGGATCGACAACTTGGCGGAGCTGCACTGACCGAACTGGCGCAGTGACACTCTGCTCAGCTAGCGCCGTGACCTCTGTCTTGAGCTGCTTCTGCAGGGCGGCCGACAGTGCATGTGCCGTCGTGACCTCAGCTACAACGATACCGCGCTCAGCTAGCGCTTCTTCAATCGTTGCTGCCACCACATCGACATCGCGCGTTGCACGGGTGTCAATAAGATAGGCGGCAACCTGGCGTAGCACGGCAGGCACCTCAGCACCAGCGGCAATCTGCTCAGCAACATACGCAGCGAGGCGGCGGCGCGAAAAACCGGCCGCCATCAGCGCTGCTCCTTGTCAAGCTTGGTCAGATGCTTCTCGATCAGCTGGCGATCTTTTGACGCGTCAACAGTCTCAGCGGTCACTGCACGCGTTGCCTCGACGACCATGTCGACCATCTCACGGCGCAGCGCCTGCTTGGCCTCGGCCAATTCTGTCTGCGTCTGGGTGCGAGCCGACGCTAAGATGCGCTCGGCCTGCGTGTGGGCGTCGTCTTTGGCGTCGTTCACCATGCTGGCCGCCTCAGTTTTGGCAGCGGTCACAATTTCCTGTGACTCGTGGCGGGCTTTCTTGAGCATTGCAGCAGTGCGCTCCTCGGTCTCGTCAGCTGCCTTTTGGGCTTTTTCAGCTGCTTTGAGGCCATCGCGAATCTTCGCATCGCGCTGGTCGAGCATGTCAAGCAGCGGTGGATAGACCCACTTCTTCAAGACCAAGAGCAGCACCACAAACGCCACCATTTGCAGGACAAACAGCTGCCAATCAAGACCAAGCGACGAGAACAAATCGCCACCACCCGCCTCTGTCGATGCAAAATAGTGCAGGGTATTCACGAGTGCGAACTCCTTACATCACCTTGCCGACGATCGCGGCCACAAAACCAATGATAGCCAAAGCATCGATAAACGAAATACCAAGGATCATCATGGTGCGTAGGTCGTTAATCTTCTCTGGGTTGCGACCAGCTGCCTTCATGGCGTTGGCACCGATCCAACCACACCCGATCGCAGCAAACGCTGCTGGGATAGCATACGCCAGGGTAAATGCGATGTCTTTCATAATTATTTCTCCTTATTTAGTTATTACCAATGTTATTTTGCTCCTTCGGTCACGAGGTTCGCGTCTGAAGAAGTCGAAGTGCTTGAGTGCGTATCTTTTTCCTCATCACCGCCGTGATGCGCCAATCCGAGTGAAATAAACACGGTTGAAAGCATAAAGAAGATATAGGCCTGAATGCCACCAATGAATAGCTCAAAGAGATAGAAGGGCTGCAATACCGCTGGCATTGCCACCTGAGTGAGGTAAGCGATCATCGCGATCAAAATCTCACCCGCGAGCACATTACCAAACAGACGGAAGGACAGGCTCAGTAAGCGCGAGAACTCTGCCACAATCTCAAGAATCCCAACAAAGGACATGATCGGATCACGCAATGGATTAACAAAATACCGCTTGAGATTGCCCACAAAGCCGAGCTCGCGGGCTGCGTATACCTGTGCCATAACGATCGTAACGGCCGCGAGGGCAAAGGTCATGTTAAGATCGGCATTTTGGCCACGGAATAGTGGTGTATGGCCAACCATCACTGGCCCAACAACTGGCAATAGCCCCAGCCAATATTGCGCGGCAATAAAGAAAAACATTGTAATAACAAGGGGAGCAACGCGCCGCGTCCATTTCTTGCTGGGGATGACCTGCCCAACGGTATTGTACAGCCCCTCAAAGCACCAGACGGTCAAACGAGTTGCAAAATTAGCCTTCTTCTTGCCTAGCACCGCTGCCCGGGTACGAAACATCAGCCAGGCCAAGAGGACAAGACCCAGCAGACCAACGAGATTGGCATTAGTAATTGGCCAGCCAGCGATCGAAAACACCTCGTCTGCCTTGACTGAGATGTGTGGCACTGCCGCAAAAAACATCATGTGTGATGACCTCCCTTAATTTGGTGCGTGATGAGCCCAGCTGCAAGGACGATGCCAACCACCAAACCAGCAAACATCAGCCACGGCTTGGTTGCAAACTGCCGGTCTGCCCAGACTCCAAGCAAAAACAACCCAACAGTTGGTACCGCCATCCGCCAGGTTGTCCCAAGTAGGGTACGCCACAGCACACTAACCACTTGGCTACCGTGCGAGCGGGCATTCTCACGAGACTCCGTACTCATATGGCCCTATTGTACCAGGAGGCTCGGCAGACGTAAAGAGGAAAGCAACAGTTGGACATGAATCTTAAATTACCGCCATCTCGCGGCACACTAGCACCATGCTTTTGCTTCTTGAGATGATAGAGCACACACATAGCTTGTGATGATTTAGCGTGGAGTTGCTACTTTATATATAACATTGACTTTTATAACCATTTCTCAGGGGGGCTCTACACAAGACAGCTGGCGTCGCACCACAAAGCCGCGTATACTAGAGCTATGCCACGCCGCAACAAAACACCCAAGCACCAGCCTTACCGCCCACCGCGCAGCGAAGCAGCCAAGAAGCGCTACCCGAGCCGTGCAGCCGCCTTGCGCGCCATCACTGAGCTCCGCAAATACCAGTTGGATGTGCAGTTACGCGTGTATCAATCACCGCACGATGGTGGCTGGTACCTGACGAGTCAGCGGAGTGCAGGAGATTAACATCCCGGTAATTCCCACACCTCTCTATTCTCATACTTTTTTCGCAAGAAGCCCTCATAGGAAGTCGATACTTCTCCGGAGAAGATCCACCCTGTACCAAAAAATCACAAACATCATTATAGCAACATGCTTTTATATTCCACCCAGATGAAACAGAGAAAGGGAACTAACACTGAGAAAGAAGCCGTGCACCGTACACCCAGTACGCTTGCCAACCCCACCTCCACCCATGCTATACTAGCAAGAGCGAAAGGGGAATTACATATGAATACAACACCATCGGTTATAGTGTATAGCGCAGAGTGGTGCGCCTATTGCAAGACAGAGAAGCAATATCTCGACAAGCTTGGCGTGCACTACACCATCAAAGACATCGAGAAAACGCCTGGTGCTCAGGATGAGCTCGCTGCCAAGACTGGCGGCAAAGCCCAGGGCATCCCAGTCACAGACATTGCTGGCGAGATTGTCTATGGCTTCGACCGAGCTCGGATTGACGAGCTCCTTACAGCAAAGGGATTGCTGCCAGAAGCATAGCCCGGCCATTCATCATTATTCATCAACTCACTGCCTGCGAAGGGCAGTGAGTTTTGTTATTAGCTGCTTACATGCAAGGGGAATGGAGCGGCATGATAGTACACATATATTGTTCATGCTTTTTTATTTGACTCAAAAAGTCACACTATTGTAACCACACAAGTTGCTAATTTTTATTTATAACAGAGGTACTGTATTGATTATGAGTTGTAGATAATACTCATCTAGCATTAATCTTCACTATATATTGACTAGGTGCGAGGCCTCTCATGCAGATTATTTTTTGTATATAGGCGTCTCGCACTGCCGCTAATAGAACTTCACGTGGCGCTGGGCATTTGTGTTTTTGTTGGCACGGGGCGTTGGGTTGGTGGTGGTAGTGTCGTCGCCCAGCTGGCCGTTAGAGTTGTTGCCTACCGTAAAGACCTTGCGATTGTTAGTATAGACCACCGTTGTGCCATAGCCCGAGCGCACATACGATGCTAAGTTGCCCTGCGTACCAAGGACGAGCATCTGCTGCGGAGTGGGGTAGATGCCATTGGTGCCACCACCAATATGCCCAATACCTAGCTGGCCTGTCACATTGCTGCCCGCCCCAAAGACACGGCCATCGCTGGTGACAACAAAGGTGTTAGCATTCTTGGGGTTAAGCCCATTGGAGGTTGTCCACGACGAAACTGCTTTAGCCCCCGGGGGAAGGATGAACTTGACTGGGGTTGGGTTATATACGTGGCGTTTGTAAGCATCTAGATTGGATGTATCGACATAGACGCCATTGCCCAGTGCACCGTTATTGAGGCCAAAGGTCTTGACCTCGCCGTTAGCATAGACCATAGTGGTAAAGTACTGGTCAGTCGTGATGTCTATTACTCCAGACGGCGCGACACGCTCGAGTGTTGGGTTGTATGGCAAGAATGTTCTGTCTGCATAGTACTCACACGAATTCATCCTCGTCTCGCCACCAGTTGCGATATTGACTTCAGTAACACACAAGCCTCGGCCACCAATGTCGGTGCTATTGCTAAGGTAGACATGGCTCCATGCACCTGCTGGGTAGCGAAAGTCAAAGCGCTTGCCGCCAGACCACCAAGCGCACCACCGCATACGCGTCTCTTCATTATTATGGCCGGTCGCCTCGACGCAGCGGTTTTGGCCTCCACCTGGGTTTGACTCGACTTGCAGGGCGTTATTTGTCCGGTCGAAGTGCCACTTTTGGTTTGCAGCAGCACCCGAGCACTTTTCTGTCCTGAGGTTTGCCCCCACCGCCGCCAAGCAACGGTCTGACACCCCCGCACGCAGCCGGAAGGTCGGTACGCCCGCTTGGCCATAGTTTGTCTTGCCAGCCGAGTAGACTGCTCCTGCACTGTCGCGAATGTAGACCGTATCGCCGTCAAAGGCGAGCTGCACTGCCTTGGTTTTGCCAGGCTTACCAAAGTCGCCCAAGCGGACGGGTGCTCGCCGCTCATTGATATCGCCCTGAGCGAGCTGGCCAAACTCATTATTGCCCCAGCCATAGACCGCGCCGCTCTCACCAATCGCATAGGCTGTTTTGCTGTCGACCGCCCAGGAGTGAGCATCGGCCCGAATCTTCTCAGGGAAGGGTATCTTGGCTGGGGTCTTTATCGTCGGAGCGGTCGAGTTAATACCGGCAACACCTTTGTCGTTGGAGCCAGCTACATAGACGTTCCCCTGAGATGTTACGACAAAGGTGACAATCCCCAGCGGTGATACGAAAGTCGCAACATTATCATTGCCAGGCAGCGCAAACTGGACGGGGTTTGTTACCCATGCAATAATTTGGCTCGGGTTGCCAATCTGCCCAAAGTTATGCAGCCCCGCGCCCCATACCTCGCCATTCTCCGTGAGCGCAAACAGGTTACGACCGTGGGAGAGGAAGTTGGTGTAGGTACGTACGACGCGCTTGTTAGCAGGAATATTAAATTGCTTGAGCGTGAGTGTGTCGGTAGTCGAACCAACTCCCAGCTGGCCAAAGCCATTGAACCCTGCTGAACGTGGCCGCCCAAACTCATCGATGACAGTAAAAAATGCTCCATTAAATGTAAATCCACCACCAGCCGCATAGCCAAACGAGACGCTATCGAGCAGCGTACTCAGGCCCGCTTGGCCCGCTAGGCGATATTCATAGCTCTTCCACACTGCGCCATCCGTCGTGCGGATAAGCTCCGTCCGGCCCACCGCCGTGATGCGCTGAATACTCCCTTCGCGGCGGTCTGGCTCACCCACCTCAAAGGTCGTGCGCACATTGCCATCCTGCTGAACATACTGGGTGCGACCAGCTACTACTGTGCCTTTGCAATCAGTATTAGGCCGCAATTTTGCAGCATCTGACCACTGCGCGAGGTCGTTATTGAGCTCAAGACATTTGCTGGCAAGGACAACGCCACTCTCGGCCGCCTCACGGGCTAAGCGCCGGTAGTGCTGGGCGTAGAGCCCCTCGCGAATCGCCGTCGATGCAGACGCCGCCACGAGAAGTAGCATCATTGCCACCACCGATGCCACGATCACTGTTGGCAGAGCAAACCCCGCACTTGATCTATTTTTGTTCACTAGCATTGCTTCTACAATAGCGTAGATTGCAACCGTAAGCAATATGTTGGTACGAAATTATGCACAGTATAGTGTGCATATGATAAGCTCTCATGTCCGAAGCTTACATAATCCTAAAATTAATCAATACACACTCCACCGATGTGAAGTAGTAGATAGAAAGGTGCAGAGCAGAGAAGTAGAAACTTGTTGTAATGCTCACGTTCACCAGTACGAGAGGTGAGTCTACCAAGCATGCGAGTTCTCATGATATTGAAAGGTGTGTACTTGAGAGAAGGGGCGTAGAAGCGGTTGATATTTTGCGATGAGATTGCCTCTTACTGCGCCCCAATCTGCACCACCTCACCACCCAACTTTTGCCGAAAGTAGTTATCATGACTGACATAGAGGATAGCGCCAGTATAACGCTCTAGCGCCGCCTCGAGCTCTTCGATGCTGGGCAGGTCGAGGTGGTTGGTAGGCTCATCGAGAATGAGCAGCTGTGGCTCATTGGCTAGCATGCTAATAATCTGGAAGCGCGCCTTCTGCCCACCACTGAGGCGAGCGAGCGGCACATCGCGATCCGTTTCAGCAAAGAGGTAGTCGCTCATCAATTGGCGGAGCTTGGTTTGGCCGATCGGCAGCCCACGGTCGAGGTGCATCTGCTCGATGGCCTGGGCTAGTGTGAGGCCAAGATACGTCGGGGCAATCTCCTGCTCATACACGCCAATTCGAATATGGCTATCGAGCTGCAGCGAGCCACTATAGATAATAGGTGTATCGCTACCTCTGTCTTGCATCAGATTTTGCGCGGCGAGTAGTTCTCGAATAAGCGTCGTCTTACCTGCGCCATTGCGACCACGCAGCTCCACGGCCTCGCCCTCACGCAGGTCGATATTCACCCCCTCAAACAAGATCCGTTCGCCATAGCCCAGCGCCAAGTCTCGCACCGCCACCAGTGTGCGTTGGCTCCGCATTGCACCATCGCGCATACTGAGGCGAATCGTTCGCGCCTTAAACTTCTGGTAGCGATCAGCCATCTTATACTCCAGCTGCGCCACGTTATCGCGATCAATCCAAAACGTTGGCTTCTCAATCTGCTCGAGCTCCTCAAGCTCGGCCATAGCCTGCTGTTCACGCTGCTTGAATTGCTTAATGGTGCCGGGGTCGCGCGCTCGCTCCTTCATCCGGCGAAATTGCACCACCTTATCCTTCACATTAGCAATCCGCCGCTCAACCTGCTCATACTCATGCATCGCGTTGCCCGTTGCCGAGGCATTTTGACGGAGGTAAGCATCGTAGTTACCCCGGTAGCTCAGGGCTGTGCCATCTTTTATCTCAACGATCCGGTCCATCTCTGCGAGCACATCTCGGTCGTGAGTAATGACGAGCATCGCCTGCTTTGCGTCCTTGAGCCAGTCGATAAACTGCTTCTTAGCGACATAATCCATATGGTTCGTTGGCTCATCGATCAGCGCAAGGTCGGCCTGGGCGTGCATAATCTTCACCACCTCCACTAGGCGCTTCTGCCCACCACTCAGGCTCGCCAAGTGCCGCTCACCATAGCCTGCCATTTGGAAGTTCTTTAGCTCCTCCGCCACCAGCTCCTCGATCTGGTAGAAGCCCTTCTGGCCAAAGCGCTCTAGTGCTGCGGTGTATGCCTCGATTTTGGCCATGTCATCGCCCATCGTCTCGGGGTAAGTTGTGATGATATGGCGCAGGCGCGCATACTCCGGCAGGCCACGCAAGATATATTCGAGTACTGTGATATCGCCGCTGTCGTGGTGCTCTTGGGCCGTCGCTACTACCACACTGCCACGCTTGAAAATAATCGAGCCACTATAGTCATCATCTACCCCTGTTAGCATACCAAACAGTGTCGACTTGCCCACACCGTTGCGCCCTACCAAGCCCACCTTCTCGCCATCATTCACACTAAACTTCACATCCGTCATCAGCGTCTTCGCCCCAAACGACTTCTCGGTAATGGCAATATCGGCAATCATAGGGGATATTATAGCATGGCAAGGTATAACGATAGGGGAAGGTTACTTCCATACACCCCTTTCAGACACAAAAAGCCAAGGAAATTTCATCAGTCTTGTTGTATGATGCTAATATTACAACATATTTTTATGAGCTATATTTTTGACATTTTGTTAACACTCTGTTAGGTATCCTAGTAGGCAAATTTTGCAAACAAAACAGAGGTAGAAGCATGGCAATCAACACTATACTGTGCATCAGAATGATACGCAGTATACGTGCTATACCATCATATATTATCATTACGGCAGCATTCCCCACTTGACTAGCCTCTCACATATTGATATATATATATTAACTTTTCGCTCAAAGTGCGTCTTGGGGCGGAGAGTCGCCCCTCGCTTTGAGCTCACCTTTGGAAGGAGGTGAGAGAAATGTATGGACAAGATCGAGCCCAGGCACTGGCCTGGTGTTTGTATGCATCAGTAATTCCCGGGGTTATCGTCGGGTATGTGATGCACTACATTGGCTTCTCTCAAGTCGCATCAACGGCCGTAGGTGTGGCTATCGCAATACCCAGCGCGATAGCCACCTGCGTCGCCCTGATACGCGCTATGCGTAAATGGGACGAAGATATGAGGAGGCGTTAAGCCCACCAACATAGCCCACCGAACCATGCTTCAATCTGATCGTAGTGCCCTTAAGTGCACTCTCGGGTTGAGCAATTAGTCCGGTTCAGTTTGAGCATGGTTGGTGGGCTATGTTCTTTGTTAAAGGAAATTAGTTGAACCCTCCACGTTATTATTCTGTTATTTTTACGACACTCTTTCCATACATTTAGCGGTATAATGGTCTGCAGACACGCTAGAAAAGAACAGAAAGGATTATTAATATTATGAGCGAGCAACTCGCTTTTATTAAAAGTGACGACATTACGCTAACAGGTAGTAATAATACTGCCATCACCCATGGCCTCCAGACGGCACTCTTCCCGCGCAATATCCCCTCACGCGAGATAGCGCGGCATTCGCCAGATGAGCTGCAATTTATGGCAACGAACGAAATACTCGACGAGGCTGATATCCATTTTACGCAAAAAGAGAAAGTTACACTATCCAAATTCATTGATCCGATTGCTGATGTTGATAAGCTTATGGCAAGCGAACTTACCCAAGAATGTTTGCTTATCAAGCGAGAGCAGGGGACACTGAGTGATATGATACAGCTTATCGAGGCAACCCTCGCAGCGGATAGCAAAACTCACGCCAGTATTTCTTTAGTAGAGTAGCACGCCGATCTCTCATATATTCATAAGCAACTGTAGCAAGCACTTCAGAGGCTACAATATCCACCACATCTGCTACAATAGAAGAGACATATGAGCAAGTCCCATTTTACCAAGCCGCCAGTACCAGCTATTGTCAACCGCCGCGCGCGGTTTGATTATGAGCTGAGCGACGATATAGTGGTCGGTATGAACCTGACTGGCCTAGAGGTCCGCGCCGCCCGTGAGGGTCACGTGCAGCTCAAGGGGGCATATGTGACGATTCGCAATAGCGAGCTGTGGCTCAATAACGCCAACTTCTCGCTGCGCCACAACGAGCAGGGCCAACCAAACGCCCGGACGGTCAGCACGAGCGCACGTAAGCTTCTGGCGAAGCGGCGACAGATCGAGCAACTCGCCGCCCGCAAGAAAGACGGCTACACCATCGTGCCCACGAAGCTCATTACCAGCGGCCGCTATATCAAGCTCGTCATTGCCCTCGGTAAGGGTAAGAAACGCTACGACAAGCGCGAAACCATCAAACGCCGCGATGTGGAGCGAGAGCAGCGACGAGCAGTGCGGCAGTATCGCTAGTAGAATCTTGAGAGGACCTAGGTTTCTTTGAGCTGCAGTACTTGGCTCATTATACACACTAGAGAAAAACAAAACTCACTATATGATCGGTAGTGAGTTTTTAATAGGCATTATCTACTCTTCTTCGAGCGCATTATGGCTGGCAATGAGCGACTCATACAGCGCTACAACCTTCTTTGCCATCGTCACAGAATCGAACTGGCGCGCTACCTGCAATGAACCGCGAGACAGCTGCTCAAGCTTACCAGGATGAGCAAAGAGATCATTAAAGACCTTGGCAAAGTCTTCGCCCTCAATCCCATCGGTCAAAATCGCATTTTTCTTGGTCAAGCCCTCGGTCATGCGCTCATCACAGTAGACGATCGGCAGGCCGCTCGACGCCGCCTCGAGGAAGGTCATTGGCTGGTTGTCAAAGTGGTATGATGCGAGCGAGAAGACATCGGCTTGCTTGAGCAGCGCAGCTACTGTATCACTCGACTGCATCCCGGTAAAGATCACCCGCTCTGCCGCGCCAAGCCGCTCGGCACAGGCGCGCAGCTCTGCCTCGTATGGGCCACCCCCGACTAGCACGAGCTTCACGTTCTCGTCTGGAATATGCGGCAAGGCTTCAACCAGTGCCTGCTGGCGCTTCTCAGGACTCAGGCGCGCCACCGAGATAATAAATTTATCGTCTGGGCCCTTTGCGATAGGCGAATCTGCCACCGAAGCATCGTGATAGCGCTGGGTGTTGATGCCATTGGGAAAAACGTGGCATGGCGTGGTGAGACCTCCATCCTCCACCAATATCTTAGCCAGGTGCTGTGATGGCGATATACAAGCATCACACTGGTTGGCAAACGCTGCAGTAAGCCGCCACCCCTGGCGAGACAGCATGTCGCGAATCGCACTCTTACCCATACCATGGAGCTGCTCGCGCGAGGTAATTGGCAAAATTGGCTTCGTCCGAAAAACAACAGGGAAGGCAACCGAGAGCGCAATCACCCCAGCCGTTACCATAAACGGATAGTCGTCAATCAGCTCGCTATAGAGTGTGTGGATCGTCGTGACGTGGGGGATGCGCTGCCGCTTGGCCACACTGTGGGCCAGCACACCCATATAGAATTGCATTTGGCTGTGGACGATGTCGAATTGGTAGTCGTCCAGCTTCTTGGCTAGGCCAGGGTAGATGACGGCCGTCTCGCGCTTATCAAAGACGTAATTCTTCGATGACGGCAGGCGAATGACATGGTCATCGTGATCGTCATAGCCTTCGCACTTAGGTGCAACAATATACACCTCATGGCCCAGCGCCTCAAGCGCCTGCCTCAAATTAACCGTTGATGTCGCCACACCATGGACTGATGGCAAATAGTCATCAATAAAGATTCCGATTTTCATAGCTATTATTATAGCATACTTCTCTGTTATTTGCGGCCAGAGAAGGGTGTAATCGCATCGCGACCAAGAGTAAGAGTCCGCGCAAAGATATCTGGATGGCCAGCTAGAATACTGTGCGTCGTATCGCCTAGCCAAGCCGTACGAACGTCACTCATTGGATGCTTAGTACTGACACGTTCTGCAAAGTTATGAACTTTTTTAAGTGTATTATCATTGAGTTCGCTGAGCTCTGGTGTAAATAGCGTCACTGGTGTACCTAGTGGTATTTTTGAGAATGCCTTATCCAGATCATCTTCGAATCCAGGTTTTTCCATAGCCCCAACGTCTCGCATCATCACGAGTGGCGAAGGAGTCGGTAGCGTTTTGTCGGCACCTTCCAACAGATCACCAGTCCAAACTTCCTTGGCTACAGGATCGTGTGATTGCGCAGTGTATCGCTTTTGATGACCCATTTCTCGAGCCTGTGCTGGAGCAATACGCCAGCTAAGTCGTTCGTGGATGCTTGGTGGATCGAATACGACAACTTCACTTAGCTTTGCTGCAGTTTCATTGCTCATCGTCGCAACGGCAGCTGGAGCAAGCCGCGCACCAAATGAGTTACCAAGAACAACCACTTCATCATAACTCTTGGTATATTTTTCAATGATTGGAGCAACTGCTTCACCTAGCGGTATGAAACTACCAGTACGTGCCATCTCTTTAGCAATTGACGGTTTGAGTGCGCTCGACGGCAGTGTTAACGTATCTGGCATTGATACACCAGAATCGCGAGCAACGCTGTTGGCCATTTCCGTAATTTCAAGCTTCCCAGCAGGTGCTGTTTGATTACTCCATACCGAAGGGTTATAGAGAATTAAGGTGTCCGACTCACTGCCTTCATAGCTTGTCAGTGTCATAGCACCCTCACCTAATGCACAAGATACTTTAACTTGCTTGATCCTGTCCATATCCTGCTCGCGACCTTCATATGACTGTAGGCTCATCAGCTTATTTGCCTGCGCCACCAACAGACCACCTCCATACTGACTGATTGTTACTGGTACACCCTGCGCACTGTAGTTTGGCGTTTTTCTTTCTCGTCTCAATGACATAGCTACTTTCCTATCTTTAACGGGTTAGGTCTATATGCTATACCAATCTTTTTATTTTGTCAAGTCATATTGAGCTAATTTGCGCAACGTTATTGCATATCATATGTACAGCAAAAATAGCACAGCAGCTTAGTAGACTTTTGCTTGATACGATGCCTCTTTCCTATTCTCTGCCTCTGTCGGATAATATTCGATGGCTTCGAGATGTAATAAGTGCCCTGCACCTGGTGCTGTCACGAAGCGTCCTCGTGGCAATAATTCATGCATTATTTCTACCGCCTTGGCATTAATAATATTATCTTTGTCGCCAATGATTACGGTTATTCGCTGCTGGGCTTCTTCTGACACGCCAAAAGTGTACGGATTTTGATTGTAGAGTAGTGTTGTCAAGATGTCAGAATCACGCAAGGTAAGTGTGTTTCTTTTGTATCGCTCTGATTCACGCAGCCACTGCCAGGCATCTTTTCGTCGTGTCTTGAGCCCTACAACCATACGGATCCCTTGAGCAGACTTACTTGTGTATACATCCCAACCTAGCTTATCAGGTAGTTTATTCGATAGTCTTTGTAATGTATTGGCGATTCGCGACATAGTTGGCGTAGGGCAAGCCAGCACGACCTTGATTTGTGATGGTAGCCAACCTATCCGCAATGCATGATATAACACCGACGAAGAAAAAGAATTACCGATAATGAGATGTGGTGTTCTACCTAGTTGGTCAAGTGCACATAAGAGCCATTTGGCCAAGTCATCATATGTTTTGAAATGGGTGCGTACTGATCTACCATGCCCAGGTAGATCAAACACACACACTGCATATCCAGCACTCACATAGTGCTGAGCCAATGGCATCATATCAATCTTGCCGCCAGTTACTCCAGGAAAAATCACCACCAAACGCTCTGCCATCATATTGCACTCAAACCAACAGATACCTTGCGATACTCGCTCACGGCAGCCCAGCTCTGCGTAAATTTGTTTTAGCGTTGAAATTTTATTCATTTCTCTATTATACTAGGTTTATGAAAATTAGCATCATTATTCCTTGCAAAAACGAAGCCGGTGTAGTAGAGTGCCTGCTTGAAGCATTAGTCAGACAGTCTCGAGTAGCTGACGAAATAATTGTAGTTGACTCACACAGCACCGATACGACAGTTGAACGTTCTCAACAGTACGCTAATAAGCTCCCTCTAACTATTATTAAGGCTGACAAACCAGGGGCTGCACATGCTCGAAACGCTGGTGCAGCAGTGGCAACAGGCGATATGTTAATCTTTATGGATGCCGACCTCATCCCAGATGCGGAGTTTTTGGCAGATTTTGAGGTGCAAGTTACGAAGCATCTTTTTGTGGCTGGGGGGTTTTCTCAGCAAATGAAGTCCAAAAAAATAACTATTCGACTTGGCGCAAGCTTTATGGTTGGCTATATGCGGCTAATGGCTCACACGCCGTGGCCAATTGGCTTTAGCTGTTTATATGCTACGCGTCAAGCATTTCAAACAATTAACGGTTTCGACCCTGAGCTTTTTATTATGGAGGATTATGATTTTGTGCTCAAGGCAAAGCGAGCTGGTTATAAAATTGGCATCATCAAAACCAATTGTCAATCATCCGACCGACGCTATCGTGAACAAGATTTTAAACAAGGATTACGCGGTATCTATGGCGAACTCTATCGTTATACTCACGGATTACGCATCACTAAGCCGATCTACCGCTATGATATGGGCGGCGGCACAACCACTGACATCGAGAAGGACTCCACATCGTGAATCTCTACTCCTGGAACGTCAACGGCATTCGTGCGGTAATTAATAAGGGCGAGTTTGCCCGCTTTATGGCGGCGCACAGCCCCGATATTCTATGCCTGCAAGAGACGAAAGCGCAGCGCCAGCAGGTAGAACTTGACCTGCCGGGCTACCACGAGCACTTTTATAGCGCAGCCAAGAAGGGCTATAGCGGCACGGCAGTCTTTAGCAAAACCGCACCGCTGCAGTGGCGCGATGGCCTGCCGGCTGAGTTGGTAGAGCAGTTCCAGCTGGCGGCCGATAGCTACGGCAGCCCAAATGATGAAGGCCGCGTCATTACAGCGGAGTTTGCCAGCTTTTGGCTGGTGACCTGCTACACACCCAATAGCAAGGGGGACTTAAGCCGACTTACCCTGCGCGCCCAGGCCTGGGACCCGTGCATGCTGGCCTACCTACAGGGGCTGGAGGCTGGCCAGTACGGCCCGACCAAGCCGGTGCTCTACTGCGGGGATATGAACGTCGCCCACCAGCCGATAGACCTTGCCAACCCACGCGCCAACCGGGGCAAGCATGGCTTTACAGACGAAGAGCGCGCTGGCTTCCAGCATTACCTAGACGCTGGCTTTGTGGATACCTTCCGCGCCGCTCACCCCGGCCAAACCGATGCCTACACCTGGTGGACACACTGGGCCAACGCCCGGACCCGCAACGTGGGCTGGCGGATCGACTACTGGCTAGCATCACGCGCAATCGCCCCGCACATCACCAGCGCCCGCATCCACGCCAGCCAAATGGGCAGCGACCACTGCCCGGTTAGTATTACGCTGGATGAGCCAATAGTGTAAGACTAGGGGGGCGCGATAAACACGCAAACCTTGACGCACCCCTCATATATTGATATATATATATTAGCTTCTCGTCATCCGGCGAGAGGTGAACTCAAAAAGGAGGGGAGGTGACAGTCATGAGCTTCCTCCTCGGTGGAAGTGGATCCTAGCTGGTCAGCAGAGGGTGCGCAGGCACACGTTTGCGCACCCTCTGCGCTCTAATCCTCCCGTCTCCTTCTTGCCCAACCTAGTCGTCAGCACTTACTCTCATAGAGTATGGAGAGCTCCTAGGTTGGGCTTTTCTTTTTCGCGTTTTTTCACTCACCACAGGCTATGTCCTTATCCACCTCAGTTATAGGCCGCTCAATCCATTCCACTGCTTAGCAGCAAGGGAGATACTACCGGGCAGAGATACATAGCACACACTCTCACTTCGCGGTATAATAGCTCTATGCTGAGTATTTTCTCTCTGTATTATCTCCGCCCGCTAGAGCGAGGTGACTGCGCATGAACACCCCCTACTGGCAGCAGCAAACGCCGGCCAAACCGCTCTACCCAGACATCGCCTGGAACAAGCCGCAGCAGCGGGCGCAAGCGGGCAAGCTGGGTATTATTGGCGGCAACCGGCTAAGCTTTCGCGCTATCGAGCATAGCTATACTACTGCACTCACTACAGGGGTAGGGCAGGCACGCGTCGTGCTGCCAGATGCCTTGCGTGGCACTATTCCTGCCAGCGTGACAGATACGATTTTTGCCGCAAGCAACAGCAGCGGCAGCTTGGGTAGCGAAGCCTGGCCAGAGCTGCAAGCCCTCACTAGCTGGGCTGACGCACTCCTCCTCATCGGCGACGCTGGCCGCAACAGCCAGACTGCCATTGTCTATGAAAAGCTCGTAAGCCACACCACCACACCACTCATTATCAGCCGCGATGCGGTCGACTTGCTTATGCCAAGCGCCCCACAACTTGCCAGTCAGTCAAACATCCTCATTGTCGCCTCATTCTCGCAAGTCCAAAAGCTGCTGCGCACGCTGTACTACCCCAAGATCCTCACCTTCCGCATGCCGCTCCTCCAGCTAGTCGAGACACTACACAAGTTTACCATCACCTATCCACTGACCCTTGCCACCTTCCACGCCGACACTATCCTCATTGCTCAGCGCGGCACCGTCACGTCAACACCGTGGTCGCAGCCAATGGCGCTCTGGCAGGGCACTGTGCCAACGCGCATCGCCGCCTATACCATGTGGAACCCAGCGACACCCCTCCAGGCAGCAACGGCTAGCTTGCTAGATGGGAAGGAGTAGATATTAGGTATCGGCTCCGGAGCTTTTGTTATGGCTATCTGCGATTCTCTTCTTTATCTTTTTAGCTAGTGAAGGGAAGTATAAGTGTGTTCACGGCCTAAAGCTCAAACAACATTTCTATGATCTGCTTTTTGCTTGAATGACAAACGACAGGTATATTCAAGCACGATAAATACACCGATGAGACCATCTCAAGTAGTAGGATTTTTATCCTACCCAAATCAAAGCCGAAAGGGGAGGGCGAAAAAAGGGATGTGCACGCTATATGCAGCGCCATTATTATGTTGTTCGTTTTTTGTGTTCAGATCATACGAAGCACAAATCATGAACAAATGTTTGCGTCACATGAGCCCACGACCTCTGTTATTCTGATGGACAAAAAAGTAGCACAAGCATAAAACACCACCAAGCGCTATACCAAAACTCTCCTATTGCATGGTGTGCTATATTTGCATGAATGTCGGTATTATATATCTTATTTATAGAACGGAAATAGCACGTTTCTACCGGAAATCAAGTACTCATATCATGTTTTGCGGTAATATTTAGCTCATCGGTCATAGCAGATCGCCTATTTTCTCTTGCACTATAGAGTAAAAAGCAGATGAGTAGTATATTTGTTCGCCCTAGTTTGTGCGCTCCGTCAACCATGATACATGAGTAATGAGCGTGTTCAGTGCATCCTCATACTGCTCTCTTTGTTTTGTGTGTTGCTACGCAGCCCCCACCTTATTCAGCAAGTAGAAACCACCGTCTCAGCCTGTATTAAAAGTCTATGTCGCATGGTGAGTAATCTCGCTCATCTATCTGGGGATAGAATCGGGTGGGTATAGATGGAATATCTTGAGGAAACCATTGAATACCGTTATCCTTAGCAACTATGCCCGCAGAAGCTAACTACGGCCTATATTAAGCCTCTATCGAGTAGGGGCGTAAATGATCTAGCTACTCGTGCCACTATCCAGAACCCGCGATGTAAAATACATATTTATGCTGCCTTTCTCTATTCTTCTAGCAAAATATATACCGCCACTGACTAACATAGAGCACCACCAGAACAGACAGATTGCACTCACAATGCGCGGCTAGCCCCCTTAAAGAGCGGGTGAGAGGAAGGGTAGAGAAGCTTAATACGTCTCATCAGAGTAACTCTCACTCCACAATCCCACAAATGAGACCAATCAAAAAGAAAAGAGGACGCGCAGCTTATATTGGGTCAATGATTTACTCTCAAAAACCAAACCAATAAAAATCACCCGTCCATGCAAAACGGGTGATTTTTGGGTTATCCGCAAACGGTTATTTATTTGCGGTGGCGGCTTACGTAGTAAGCGGCACCTGCAGCAGTGAGGCTACCAATACCAGCCAGCGGCAGGAGGGTACCGCCCAAGCCGGTGTGTGGCAACTCAACTACTGAAGGAGGAGTTTGCTCACACTTCGACATGTCGGTGGTGTAGTCATTGCTTACTTCGTTGCGGCGAACTTCGACGATCTTCTTGTCAGAGATGCGGCAGACCTTGACCTTGTCGCAGTCGGCGGTGTTCTTTGAGTGCTTCTTCTCGTCGAATTCTTTTTCCTTGATGGTGACAATAGCACCAGTCTTCAGCTCACAGACCTTCATCTTGTCGCAGTCTTTGACGTTCTTTGAGTGCTTCGTAGCGTCAAATTCGCTTTCTTTGATAGTGATGATGGTGCTGCTGCTCAGCTCACATACCTGGATGCTTGGCTGAGGTGTTACCTTGATAACAACCTGGCAGTCCTGGCTGGTCTTCTCAACGTTGGTGCTACCACCTTCGTTGCCAACTACAGTCATCTTAACGGTGTATGTGCCTTCCTTGGCGTAAGTGTGACGAACGGTTGCGCCGCCGGTGGCAGTCTTGCCGTCACCAAAGTCGTACTTGTACGTAGCAACCTTTGCACCTTCCTTGGCAGTTGCCTTGGCGGTGAATTGGTACTCGTTGCGCGAAACCTGGGTAGCTTGCAATGCGTCGCAGGTCAGGCTTGGCTTAGCTGGTGGGGGAGTTGGGGTGCCCCAGATAGGGTTACCACAGTCCTTAATAACACCAGCGATAAACTTACCGTTGTTGTCGAACCATGCATAAACGCTAAAGGTTGTCTTGCCCAAGATGAAGCTATCACCGGTTGGGTACTGGTAGTAGGTGTGGCCACCAGCGGTGCGCTGACCTTCTGGCTTCTTTTGGTTGGTGCCAGCTTTGGCCTGCAGGGTGCGGGCACCAGTAGCGACAACACGACCACCAACAGTCACGTTGCCGTTCGCATCAACTGTACCTTCTTGCATGTTGGCACCGTTGATCATCTGCTCGGTAATACCGAACTGGCTGTACAGCTGACGGATCTCTGTACGCTTCGTGTAAGTGCTGCGCAGGGTCTGCACGTCCTTTGTGCCGCACTCTACAACATTAAAATTGCTACAACCTGCTGAGATCGCTGCCGATGCTGGCTGCGCTACCCACAGGCCACCGATTGCTGCGCCAGCGACTACGCCAAGTGCAACAAACGATTTTGCTAGTTTGTTCATTTGTTTTCCTCCTCGTCATTATTAGACGTTATGTGTTGAGATTATCATGTCCTTTATTTTTTGTCAACAATACTTTTTCATATATTGTGCTTATGCTTAAACCGATATTTTTTCACTTCTGTTCTATCATAAGATACACAATACTGCCACTGTTATATAGCAGTTGTAAGCAAGCGATGTTCGATGGTGTCGTACTTGCAAACATACAGCGTACGTTCTGTACTTTCTCCTGTTGCGTGGAAATGTAATTTTCTTGGCTTTTTGACCGTATTTTCTCGAGCCTGTTTATCGCTAGTTGTCTAGTCGTTTAGGATGGGCGAGCAGTCGTATTGAATGAGGAGAATGACCGCTTAGGTATATCTCCGTAGAGCCCTGCACGAGAGGCTAGCCAAGTGCGGTGCAATCTGCTATACTTGCAGAAGTTGCAGGATAGGGCTGCAATTGATCTTACTCGCGCCGCGGTGGTGGAATTGGTAGACACGTCAGACTCAAAATCTGATGTCCACTCGGACGTGCCGGTTCAAGTCCGGCCCGCGGTACCAGTGTTTATTCAGCTGTTTTCCGAAAAATAAGCCGTAAGTGTCGGCTTATTTTTTTATTGATGACTCTTGCTGTCTGTTTATGCCTGTCTCGAGAGTGTAGGCACGGGCAAGCAGTCTCTTATCCAAAATAGGCCTTGAAACGCAAGCAATATATTGGTATATCAAAGCTAATATTGTATACTGTAAGTAGTTATGCAGCCACAAGATCCGTCACGCACAACATCACGAGGGAACTCATCATCGCAGAGCCGCGATGCACGGCTTAGTGAGGCGCGTGGGCAAATCGATGCACTGTACAATACGTCAAGCAGCGGTGGCAACACAAACCGCCCAACCATGCAGCCCATCATTGGCAGTACACCGACTCGCCAGCCAGCGCCCAGCACGAGCGCCAAGGCGGCTACCTTCTCAGTTCCAAACCTCGCCAGCAAACCAGCCAGCCATGCACCAGTGGTGCGGCATGCGATGGGTGGCGTTCAGCACAGCCAGACGGCTTACCGCCCAGGTGCTCAAGCATGGCGCCAGAACCAAGCAGCTGCAGCGTCAAATGCCCACTCAGCACCTACCGCCCGCGAGCGCGATATCTCATCTATCACGCCGCGCAACCGCTCACAGGCGCACTATATTGGCACATCAGCCCAAGTGACACAGTCATCACAACCCACGCCGGCCCGCACAGCCGCTTCATCAACAGCTCACGTGCAGCAGCCCTCATCTCAAGATAACCATACCGAGCAGCCAGCAGCGAGCGCGCATCAGCCGCAGCAACCAGACAGCCAGCGCCCTACCGGTGCACCACGCCAGCCCACCGCCAACCAAAAGGCCGCTTGGCAGCAATACCACAATGCTTGGCAAAACTACTATCAGCAGTATTATGAGCGCTACTACCTAGGCCAAGTCAAGAAGGCTGAGGAGCGCCTCGCTGAGCAAGCCAAAGCTCACGACGCCGATGCACCTCACGCTACCGCAGCCACCACTGATGAGTCAGAGGAGCTCACCCAAAGCCAAGCCATGGGCGACCTGCGCTCGCGCTTACTGGGCTCAATCCGCAACGGCGCAAACAAAGTCCGCCATAGCCGCCACTTCATCCCCGCGGTGGCTGGTATTTCCGTCATGGTATTATTCTTAGCATTGCAGTACAACCGGGTCTTTTTCTCATACGTTGCGGCCTATACCTCACCAGGCGACCTCGATGCCCAGAGCTATATCATCAGCCCATATGACTCGACCAACGTTGGCCCAGACCCCAAGCTTATCATTCCTAAGATTGCCGTCGACGTACCTATCGTGTGGGATGCCAACGCTGCTAGCCAAGCCTCACTCAATGCTGCTATGGATAAGGGCGTCGTGTGGTTCAATATCCCTGGTGCCAATGCCAAGCCCGGCGAGGTGGGGAACTTCGTCGTCTCGGGCCACTCGAGCAACGACTGGCTCGATAATGGTAAGTACAAGTTCATCTTCGCGCGGCTCGAGCAAATGCAAAAGGGTGACAATATCTACGTCAATTACAACGGCAAGCGTTACACCTATACCGTCACCGGGTCACAAGTCGTCAAGCCGACCGATGTGCACGCGCTACAAACCAACGCCACCAAGCCAACCATGACACTCATCACCTGTGTGCCACTTGGTACCGACCTCAACCGCCTGCTCGTCACAGCCGAGCAAGTCAGCCCCGACCCATCCTCCGCCAAAAAAGAAGCATCTCAAACCACTACCAACAGTGGTAGCAACAGCAAGAGTGCCATGCCAGGCAACTCACCAACCTTCGTTCAACGGGTCGGCAACCTGTTTTCAGGGCGGTAAGCTGGCTCTATAAACTAGTGTGGTATCTACGCTTGAAAGTGCGACATTTCTCACTAGTTACTTTGGTAGTTGGTGTAGCAGTATATAAAGACGAGGATGTATGTATGTATGTATGTATGCTTTGCTCATATTCATAGACGAAACAAGCAAGCGCACAGCCAGATGGCTACTAGCTATGTCAAGCATTGTATCCTCTTCATAGAATATGCAATGCCGAGTAGCTCGCCAATAAGCATACTCCTCATGTTTGTATAGTCGCAACTGGAATATTCAGTTTTCAGCAGCTCAAGCGGCAAGAGTTGATGCGGATGCAACAAACGGGCTCCTAGCCCACCAAACATAGCTCACTAAACCGTGCCTGAATCTGATTGCAGTGCCATTCTATTACACTCTCGGATTGAGTAATTAATCCGGTTCAGTTTGAGCATGGTTGGTGGGCTATGTTTTTGGATTATATAAGATAGATGAACAAGCGAATTATGTGCTTAGTGTTCATCACAGTGTGGCAGGGGTAACTGCACGATCCTGATGATGACTAGTCATTGACGATTTTCGTTTGGCGTAGTGCCACGCCGTCCTTCGTCTTGACGAAGCTGTAGAGGTAGCGCTGATTTTGTGAGAGAACAACAGGAAGATCGAGCGCCGAGGTAGTGATGCGCTGCTGGTTGGAGCCATCAAAGTCGTAGAGATGCACACCGCCGTGTGTGAAGGTGAAGTGGTAGCCATCGATCCAGTTGATATCGCGTGTCAGCGGCTGGGGGAGCTTGATGGTGGAGGATTTGAGCAGCTCGAGATCGTACGTCATGAGGCTCGTGTCGTTATACACACAGGCGAAGCGGTGCCCACCACGCGAGAAATCGACATGACTAATGCCACCTGGCATGCTGAGGCTGGCGACAGACTTAAGGCTGCTTGCCGTACGCGAATCGCTTGCGGCATGCGAGGTGCTGCTGAGGATCTCAGCCGTCTCGCCATAGGCGATCACGTAGTATACTTTGTCGTAATATTTCTCGATACGGAAGTGGAGTGGTGCTACACCATCATCGGCATAGCTGCGGACAGTGCGAGGCTTGGTA
Source organism: uncultured Candidatus Saccharibacteria bacterium (assembly GCA_938041555.1). GTDB lineage: Bacteria > Patescibacteriota > Saccharimonadia > Saccharimonadales > Saccharimonadaceae > Saccharimonas. The sequence goes on from CALIAC010000021.1 coordinate 27,154, forward strand.
GTGCCAATGGTGAGGTAGCCAGCGGTGCGCTGCTTGCTAGTGTGGTCGAGCTTGGTTGTGTACGTAACGGTGCTATCGCTGTAGAGTGCAAACTCAGCCACGTTACTAACGAGTGGGCCGGTGATAGTCATATCGCCGAGGCTTGCTTGGCGCAGGTCGCCCTCACCAGTGAGGACAAAGAGCTTGCGGCTGTCGCCCTGTGAAAATTTGGCGGCAGTAACATTTACGCCAAGCTGCCGCGTTATATTATCAAGCTTGTGGCTACCCTGGGTATCGAGAACAAGCCACTCGGTTTTATCGCCATTGTAGGTGTGCTTGATCGTCACATAGCGATTGTCCTTGTCCCACGAGTCGAGAGCGAAAGTTTGGTGCTCGGCATTATCGGGCGCGGTGTAGTGCGCACTATCGAGCGTGATGTTTGTCGTCTGTGGCTTGTCGCCACTGAGGTCAGCCAGAGTAACAGTGGGCTTGTGCGCAGACGGAGTGAAGGCAAGATAGCGATTATTACCCGAGGCAATGGCACTCGATGCACCACTAGCGGTCGCGACATTCTTATGACTCGGGTTGCTAGAGATAAGCCGGGCGTAGTCGAGCCACAGCACACTGCCGGCCTTCACATCCACCGTCTTGTGCCAATCATGGTAACCTTCACGCTGGATGGTGATATTACGCTGGCCCGCCGAGAGGGTGAGCTTGCTAGGTGTCTCGTTGCTGAGGCGAGTTTGGTCTACCGTCACTTGGGCACCATCGGGGTGGGTGTCAAACTGCACCAGGCCGCCCTGCACGACCTTACCACTCGACCAATTCAGCCGGTACCCCTGTATTGCATAAGCAAAAATCACGACGGTGAAGAGAACAGTCAGCACCATCATGCTATAAATCAATGTCAGATGGACGCGTTGGCGTCGCTTTCGTTGCTTCGTATCCATGACAACATTATACCATGGCTGGAGGGAAGTAGGATGTGTTACCTATCAAGCTTAACCTCGCAGCGGGCTCATGTATTATTTTATTTTGTCCCGAGGATTTTATACAAAACAGCTCCCACCTCTTGCAAAACCCCTTATGCTTGGAGTATTATACGATCAAAGAGGGAACAAGGGGGATATTATTATGCGTCATACGACGGTCACACGTGGTGGACAAGTGTCTAAGCAGGCAGCTGGGCAGACTGCCGTTCGTCAAGATATACAGAGATCAAGGCGGCGTTGCACGAGCAAATCAGAGCGGCAACCTGTGCTATACGGGCCCGAGCTGAAGATTATTCATACCCCGCGCACTCGCCCTCCGGTGGCCAAGGTGGCTCAGCCGAAGCATATCTCAGAAATCATCCCGGCAACCAAGGCAGTACAGACAGCTCAGGCGGCTAAGGCAACGCCGCGATCATCTACAAAGAACCAGCCACGGGTAGCTACAGGAGTCGCTCAAACCACTCCGCTACGCCCCGCGCACCAGCTGGCCATGCTCCATGCAGCCACGCCGCAAAAAACAATGGCACCACATCTCGCCGCAGCACCAACTGCGCACATCACCAAGCATCATCGGCCGGTGGCGGTGCAGCCCATCACATCATCTCGACCCGGCTCGCCGCGCCAGCTACGGAAGCGGCAACCCGTGACGATCTCGCCGCTCTCGGCTCAGCCAACAAGACCCTCATCGCCCCGTGTGCAAACCCCACACCGCACTGCTCAACAGACGCCCACCCAGCCTGGCGCGCCACGCAGTATGGATTTTGTCTTTGTACCATCAGAGATAGAACCACCCAGTGCCGCCAAGCGCCACAGCACACCACCACCATCACAACTGGCACGTGTGCTTGCCACCGAGCAAGCCGAGCAGACGCAAACCCAAACCACGCAGCCAGCCATGCCGATCGGCCTGCCCACGCTCAACCTCGCCGAACTTGCTGCCCAACCACTAGTGGCGCAGCCTTCTGGAATGCCCCAGGGTGAGGTGTGGTGGCCGCCAGCCGAGCCAGAGCTCACCACTACGGAGAATATCCCCGTTGGCACACTGCCGCGCAGCGTCCTTACCGAGCAGAGTAAGAAGCCGGCAGCCGCGCCCAGATCCAAACATCGCAAGCTCTTCGCTAGTAAACGCCGCACCAACAAACCCACCACTAGCGTCGCACCGCCACCAGCTCGGCAGCCAACAGCGCGCCACTGGGGTCGGCGCCTCAGCATTGCTGGGGCGATGGTGGCACTGCTTGCCTTTGGCGGCTACCTAACGTACCACAACATGCCTGCCATTGCTACTCGTATGGCCGCCGCTCAGGCTGGCATTAATGCATCGTTCCCGTCGTATCAGCCGAGTGGCTATAGCTTGGCGGGTGGCATATCACAGCAGCAGGGGAGTGTCTTAATGAAGTTCGCCGCCAACGCTGGCCCAGGCACCTTTACTCTCACGCAGAGCCGGTCAGATTGGGATTCCAGTGCTGTCCTGGCCAACTACGTTTTACCCAGCTTTGGCCGCAACTTCGCCACTACCACCAGCCGTGGCCTCACTATCTATAGCACCCACAATGCCGCCGCGTGGGTCAATGGCGGCATCCTCTACACCATCAAGGGCAACGCACCTCTGTCGAGCGAGCAGGTAGCGCGGATTGCAGCGAGTATGTGAATCTCATTTTGTGAAGCATCATCTCTTATTCATCCCCCATCGCTCCCTCCTCAGGAACGCTATAAGGGTCAACATTCGCTGGATGTCGACCTCTTGCGCTGGGCTGAAAACAGATTATTGCAATCTGTTTGCACACTCCATCGGATGAAGTGATGGGGGATGCAAGATACCACCAAAATCATGCTGTTCTTTGTCATATGGTTCATCTGCTATACTTATCCATATGAGTAACGACACATCATCTGATACACCATCTTCGCACACCACCACCATTCGCACCCGCTTTGCACCCAGCCCCACGGGGTATATCCATGTGGGTAATGTGCGCGCAGCGCTCTTTCCGTGGCTGCTTACACGTCAGCAGGGTGGGAAATTCGTCTTGCGCATTGAGGATACCGACCGCGCTCGCTTTGTGCCTGGGGCAGAGGATCTGATTCTCGATACACTCGACTGGCTTGGGCTAGATTGGGACGAAGGCCCACGCGTTGGCGGTGAGGCTGGGCCATATCATCAGTCGGAGCGCCTCGCCATCTACCACCGCTGGGCCCAAAAGCTCATCGACAAAGGACTGGCCTATGCCGACCCCTACACCCCAGAGGAAGTCCAAGGCTTTCGCGAGGAAGCTCGGGCTGCCAAGAAGGCCTTTTTATACCGCGACTATCGCCCAACCAATCCACCAGAGTGGGATGGCACCCAGCCACTGCGCTTTAAGGTAGCCGAGCCCCAGCGCTACACCTGGCACGACCCCGTGATGGGTGAGCTCTCTGCTGGGCCAGAAGCGCTCGATGACTTCATCCTCATCAAGGCCGATGGCTACCCCACATACAACTTCGCTCACATTGTCGACGATGCCGAGATGGGCATTACCCACGTCATCCGCGGGCTAGAATATATCTCCAGCATTCCACGCTACCTCAACCTATACGATGCGCTAGAGCTTGAGCCACCAGTATTGGCCTGCCTGCCACACATCATGGCACCGGATGGCAAGAAAAAGCTCGGCAAGCGCGATGGTGCTAAGAGCGTCACCGACTACCGCACCGATGGTATCTTGCCCGAGGCAATGCTCAACTTCCTCGCCTCGCTGGGCTGGAATGATGGCACCGAGCAAGAGATCTTTAGCAAGGAGGAACTGATCGAGAAATTCCGCCTCGAGCGTGTCCAGCGCAGTGGTGCCCGCTTCGACGAAAAGCGCCTCCTCTGGATGAATGGCCAATGGATTCGCCGTCTATCGCTCGATGACCTCTACAGCCGGGTCGAGCACTACTGGCCAGCCAGTGCCGCCACCGCCAGCGAAGCATACAAAAAGCAGGTGCTTGCTCTGGTGCAAGACCGCCTCAAGACCTTGGCCGAGCTGCCAATGCTGAGCCGCTACTTCTTCGAAGAGCCTACTATAAACGAAGAGCTCATTACCACCAACAAGTCTCTGCGCAAACTGACGGGTGAGCAGCATCGAGAGCTCCTTGCCACGGCCCACGCCGCTCTGGCTCAGCAGCATACGTGGACGCCAAGCGCCATCCAAGACACCCTCAATCAACTCCTCGAGACCACTGGCCATAAGCCGGGCGTGCTCTTTAGCCTCATCCGCATCGCCACTACCTGGGCACCCTTTAGCCCCCAGCTGAATGACACGCTGGCGCTGCTTGGCAAGGAGCAGACGCTGGCGCGAATCGAGCAGTATCTTGGGTAATAACGCGCTCCGCATCACAAAAAACCGGCTCTCCCGGCCGGTTTTTGCTTGAACAAATAATTGCGTCATGAGCAAAAAATAATAGCAATAACAGGGGTAGGGGACTGCCCGCGAATACACGATGGTACTCAAGCGGGCAGCCCCGGTGGATAGAAGGGCCATGCCTATGCTACTACACAGGCCGACGTGAAGCTTGACGTGGGTCAAGCCTTTTTTGGTTCCTTGCTGGGCTCAGTTTCCGTCGGTGAGCCAGTGTCTGCCTCCAGCATCGCCTGAGACAGCGAGCCCCATCCAATAACCTCATCCTTGGTCTCACCAAGAATAAAGGGGAGAGAGGACATTCTCGAAGCGCGGTCGGCCTCGGCAGCTACTAAGGCTTCTCGCTCTTCACGTGAGCGGCGAAGTGACGCTTCAGTAGCCTCGCGCTCGGCTTCGATGCGTTGCTGCTCTTCAGCAGCAACGCGATCGGCCTCAAGGCGGTTGATCTCATCCTGTATGTAACCATACAAGACATCGAAGGCACGACGTCGATACTCCTCAGGTGAGGGAAGCTTGGCGCCGTACTCTTTGCTAATGAACTCGATCAGCTCTGGGTTGCGACGAACAACCCGAGTGACGGACTCATGACTGATACTGACTACCTTGGTGTTGATACTGTCAACAGACACCCCACCAGCACCAGCCTCCAGCCTCTTACGAACATTCTGAGAGAGGCCAGATTGAAGCAGTAAGCGTATATAGCGGATGACACTGTAATCAAACTCAATTGCATTCAACTCACCAGAGCGGAAACGCCGATACAACTGCTTACGTTCTTGCCATCCACCCACTAGGACGATGCCAGTAATGCCAGTCAGGAGTGTGGAGGGAATAGCTAATAGTAGCCACCATAACGACCAAGCGTACGATGCAAAGCAGCTACAGATAGCAACTGACCCTACCACGATGCCGCAACGAGCAAAGAATGTCAGTAGAGCTCGCTCTTGGTTCGCATATTTACTCTGATCGCTTTCGTTCCAAGCCCAATGGTAGATCTCAGGGCATTCCCATGGCTGAGACACCTCCTCTCGTGTAACACCCTCGACCCAAAGGGATCGAGAGATAGACTTATCGCACTTGCTATAGCCAACTTGCTCTCCGTCTACATAGAGTCTACCGCAATTAATCTCAAGGAACATATTCTCTTCCCCTTTCTATCTGTAGAGAGAATATGAAAGAAATTATATATATATATATATATATATCTGTCAAGGCCTTATTGCTGCGTTATTTACAACGGTACAGAGGCAGCAGCTCACTATTGTCTCAAAATATCATGCTATTTGCTGGTATGGTAGCAGCCCGGCTGCGATGGGCGCTTTGCTATGCTCGCCAAGCGATGCTCGTGCCACGAGAGAGGGGATGCCGCGCAATTACTCCGCCGCTGGAGGTACGTCGCCCGGCCAGACCGATGGCGCTGGCTCCATACCGCTCACGGAGTCCGCGCCATTAATTATCTTGCGTGCAACGGGAGAGGCGAATATATCAACACCCTGCGGGCCCGAACCAATCCCTATGCTACCTCCAAGGGCAGCACGCGTCACAGCCCCCATGACATCAGATGACGGCTGCTTGCGCTTGCGCACCCCTTCTTGCACTCGCACTTGCCCCACACGCCAATCTCCGCCGCTCGCTTGTTGTGGCGATTGACATTGTGATGGTGATATAGCGCTGCTGTCTCTACCATTACTTATACTGTCGCTCTCTCGTCGTGTCATATTTCCTCACCCAAATTATCGTTAATGGTTATTCATTGTAGGCTATTTTTGCGGATTTGCCAAGGGGTTTGTCGGGTAATTGATCGCATTGCGCTTCTTGTGGCGAAACTGTTGGTGCCTCCTCGTTACTTCACTTTAGGCGGTATGCAAAGGCTCACTCTCCGAATCTGAATGTCAAAAACCTTCCTTCTTCACGTTCAGCTCTCGCGGCCTCCTATACTTCATCCGATGGAGTATGAAAATCCGCTGCAATAACGGATTGACAGCCCTGGCGTCAAGAAGTCGATGCCAGGGAGATATCGACCCTTACAGCGATCTATCGGTGGGAGCGATAGGGCAATGGGGCGTGAGGAATGATGCAGGTTTTGGGATGTAGGTATTCCAGAGGTGCACCAACTACACATCAAGACAAAATTCCTCATTCATCGCTATCCGCTCATGGTATAATGGCCATAAGATGAGTTCACCACAGAATACACCACCGGCAGCCTTTGGTGGCCGGGCGCAGCGTCGGCGTTTGCGGCGGCATGGACGGCACTTTATGGGACTGCGACATTTTGTGGGGCAGCACCGCATGCCCGTGATGGTGATTGGTGGGGCATTGGTGGTATTTGCTGGAGCAATGGCGTCATTTTCTCTACTCAATAAGCCTCGCCAGACCAAACCCGCCCCCGTTGTGGCAACGCAGAAAGCCCCAGAGGTGTATTATTCGCCCCTGACTGGCCTCAAGGTAGCCGACCAAGCGGCCACCACCAAGCCCGTTACTGCAGTGATGCTCGAGAATAGCCCCAGTGCTCGCCCTCAGTCAGGCGTCAAGCAGGCCGAGGTGGTGTATGAGGCAATTGCCGAGGCAGGCATCACTCGCTTTCTCGCACTGTACCAACAAAACAAACCAACGATGATTGGCCCAGTGCGCAGCCTGCGGCCGTATTACATCGACTGGCTCGCGCCATACCAGCCCAGCGTAGCCCATGTAGGGGGTAGCTCACATGCCTTGCAAGAGATCCGCAATGGTACCTACCGTGATATCGATCAGTTCTTTAATGAGCGCAGCTATTGGCGTGCCACCGACCGCCGTGCCCCGCACAATGTCTACACCAGTGCCGAGCGGCTGGATGACCTCAATAGCAGCAAAGGCTACAAGCAGTCTGTTGTCAAGATCGCACTTGCCCGGGCCGATGGCAAGCCAGCTAACCCTGCCACCGCCACCGTGGCCGTCATCAACTTTGGCAAATCCGCCCGCTACAACACGCGCTACCAATACGATGCTAGCACCAACACCTACCAGCGTAGCATCGGTGGCGAGGCTAGCTTGGACCGTGAGGAAGGGCAGATTGCGCCCAGCGTTGTGGTGGCACTAACCGTCCAGCAGACCACCGTGCAAGAGGATGGCACGCGCGAGAATATTATCACCACTGGCCAAGGCAAAGCAACTATCTTCCAAAACGGCAGCGTGGTGGAGGGAATATGGCGCAAGGCCGACCGTACCAGCCCCCTCGAGCTGCTTGACGCCAATGGCAAGGCAATCGCTCTTACCCGCGGCCAGACATGGATAGCGGCAGTACCTGGCGGCACAGGGAGCGTGTCGTGGCAGCAATAGGCCCAGCCCGGCCATTGCCACCTCATCGTCCACCCACCCTTATTAAGCAGTATTGGCCGCGCTATAGCCGCCGTGCTATTGGTGCGAGTATCCTGATGCAGTGCACTATTGCCGGGCTCGTAGCGAGCACGCTGTGGATGATTGGCCTAAGCCCTGGCCAGCTGCAGTTTTGGCTGGTTATTATGGTGGTAGTGCTGGCGAGTATCCCGCTCAATATTTTCCTGCTCATGCAGCTACTCACCCCGCTCAAAGACCTCACACATGCTCTCAGTCACGTGGCGGGTGAGCCCAGTACTATTACGCCGCCCAACCCCAATGCAGCACACTTCGAGCGCGACGGCTTTAAGCCGCTGTTGCAATATATCTACCACACTGCTGCCACTGCTGGCCAGGCCGAGCCGAGCCAGGCTCAAGCACAAGCTGCCCAGATCGAGGCTGCGCTCGATCAAACCAGTGCTGGTATCGCCATCCTCACCAGCCAGGGGCGGGTGTGCTACCATAGCCGCCACACCCCACTGCGCCAGAGCCATGATGGTGCGGCCGAGCTCGAGCTGTTATTTGAGCCAGGCGATGGCCTGACGGAGTGGCTCGCACACTGCCGCCGCAGCGCTGTCCATGCCGAGAAGACTTGGCTGCGCATTGCAAACAAGCTGGTGGGTGAGCCTGGGCGGCGTATCTTCGACATTACGGCTAATTATGAGAAGGGCAGCAGCGCCGAGGTTATACTGGTGCTGCACGATCGCACCACCCTCTACCAGCCCGAGGATGATGACCTCGATTTCATCGCCTTTGCCGCACACGAGCTACGTGGGCCCATCACCGTTATTCGTGGCTATCTGGATGTCCTCACCGAAGAAGTTGGCCCAGCGCTGGCCGGCGACCAGCACGAGCTGCTGGGGCGGCTCGTCGTCTCAGCCAATCGCCTCAGTGGCTACGTCAACAATATCCTCAATGCCAGCAAGTTCGACCGCCGCCACCTCCGCGTCCACCTAGCAGAAGAGTCAGTGGCTAGCATCTACAATATCATCCGCGACGACATGCAGCTGCGCGCCACCACCCAAGGCCGCACACTCACGGTGGATATCCCCGCCACGCTGCCCACCATCGCAGCCGATCGCTCCAGCCTGTCTGAGGTACTGAGCAATATCATTGATAACGCACTCAAATATAGCAACGAAGGCGGCGAAGTCCACGTCTCGGCCGTGCAAGATGGTGCATTCGTTGCCATCAAGGTGCAAGACCACGGCATCGGCATCCCCGCCAATGTGATGGGCAATCTCTTTCACAAGTTCTACCGCTCACACCGCAGCCGCGAGACCGTAGCTGGCACGGGTATTGGACTCTACATTAGCAAGGCGATCGTCGAGTCGCACGGTGGGCAGATTGGCGTGGTAAGCCGCGAAGGAGAGGGCTCCACCTTCACGATCACCATCCCCACCTACGCCAGCGTAGCAGACAAAATCGCCGATGGCAGCAACAGTCAGCTCATCACCAGTGGCGGTGGCTGGATAAAAAACCACACAATGTATAAGGGATAACAGAGGTAGGAGGAGAGAAATTATGGCAATTCAAACGATTCTCGTCATCGAAGACGATCGCTTCATCGGCGAAATGTACGTGCGCAGCCTCCGCAAGGCGGGCTACACGGTAGACTGGCTCATCGACGGGGCAGATGGCCTCGTGGCGGCACGTAACAATCACTACGACCTCATCTTGCTCGACATCATGCTCCCCGAGAAACGCGGCAGCGAGATCCTCGAGGCACTGCGCGCCGAGCCGCAACACATCGCTGGCACGAAGATCGTCATCATGACCAACTTCGACCAAGACGAATCCACCCGCCTCGCCCTCCAAGCCAGCGTAGACGGCTACCTCATCAAAGCCGAGATCACCCCACGGCGATTGCTGGAGATTATTGCGGGGATGGAGAAAAGCTAGTGGCTATCTCTGCTGTATATACCTCTTAATCCAGCATCATCAAGCGCCTTGATGATCTTATCATTTGGATCAAAGGCATTTGGGGAGAGAAAGTCACCATTAACCCTTTGGCGGATACTCTCGACGACTTCTGCTACCGTACTCGACATACTCAACGAGTCACCTATACTTGGTAGCAAGCCTCCCCATCTTCTCCTCACTATTCGATGACTCCAATCCAATGCAATCTTACCTATTCGATTACCAATGGCATATGCTCGCAACTCGTACGATAAATCACGTTGTTCAATCGCACCATCTCTATCTAACATCCATACTGGATAATCAAGATAATCTGCTGCGTGCGTCATTTCATGACCTAATGTATCAACCATTTCGGCCAGACGATGAATTCCCTCATTAACAATAATACTCGGTTGACCTACCACTCGAGTAGTAACAGACTCCTCGCCTACAGGGCCCATAGCTACAGTCACTGCGGTTGTTCTTCCGCCGCTTTTTCTAGATAGTCTTAGCTCTCTCTTGTGACGATTCTCTTTTTTTGTATTTCGAAAATACATTGCAGCAAAATCCCATTTGACCGCATTGTCTAGATCCGGTTCACGGAGAACCGCATTATACTGCTCTTGCGCTATACCATCCATCGTTGTATACGCAACTTCACTAGGGTGCAGCGATACAATAGGGATTATCCGCTGCCTATGCCAGTCTGGCACTTCGGCAATCACTCCATCAACACCGATACTAGGCACACGTGCACAGTCAACAGCTTTAGCCAAGCGTACCGCATGCTCGCCCAAAACGTCTTGCCCTTGTGTACTTTGAACGATTAGATGAAGGGCCTCCAGCGACCACTTCAGTTCATCCTGCCGCGCTGCATACTCAGCAGGGTGCGGCGTGTTACTTCTGTTGCTCTCTCTCTCTCTCTGCTGTCATGTGGTGATTATACTACATTTTGTGTAGAACGCAATAGCGAACAAGCTTATTTGGGTAACTTTCCCTCATATAGCAAGCCCATCACAGCGAGTATACTCCGGTCGAAAGTGATATAGCGAATATTTGCCAATATGCTACTACCTCCATATTTCTTATTCGGTCAGTCCGTTATATACAACGGTGAAGTTTTGAAGCTTTAGCTCTTGCTATATATCTCAAAATAATACCGCAAATAAAAACACCTCGCTGAAGCAAGGTATCGTAATGTAGCCATACTGGTGACCTCACCGGGAATCGAACCCGGATTGCCAGGATGAAAACCTGGTGTCCTAACCGTTAGACGATGAGGCCGTGCAAGCACACATAGCAGTGCTGTGTGCCATTATACGAAAAAGTCGCTGGTTTGTCCACTGCAATGCTCCTTCATTATCCTACTGCCCAAAATCCTGCTCCGGCTGCAGCGATATCTGCTATACTAATGACACAATATTGTGTAATACAACGAAGTGACTCATGGATATTTCGCCTGTTCCGACATCTGTGCTGGGGGAGCACCCGCCACAACGCCCCGCCAAGCGGCGGCATAGCACACTCATGCTGTGGGTGATGCTTGCGGCGGCCATCACTGTGGTGCTCTCAGCCATTGCTGCGGCAGTAACCCTTCTCTCCTCGCCGCAGCGCATGCAAGCAGCGGCAGTGTCGGCCATGCCATCGCGCACCGATGTGTTTCTAGCCAATGGCTATGGAGCAGGTCAGCGCGCAGTGCGGTTTGCGGCGGGGCAGGGTGGCTTGAGCTTCTTGGGTAGCACGGCCGACCACTCGCGGCTTGCCATTGCAGGGCAGGGTGCGCAGGATACCACACCAGTGCTCCGGATTTGGGATACTGGGCGCAAGCAGGCAGTCGCTACTTGGCCAGCCAGCACCTGCAGCAGCGTCACACCACGTGGAGTGGTGTATTGCGCCAACCAGCAGCGAGGGCGCTCGGTCATTACCGCGGTAGAGCTTGCTACCGCCAAGGTTCTCTATACTACCCCTGTAGCTACCCAGCCTACTACGCTTACATATTACGGCACAGATAGCCAACAGCAAGACATTATTGGCGAGAGCACCACCGCCACCTTCTACGCCGCCGCAGGGAATCTGCGCACTATCACCAGTGGCGATTTTCAGAACCCCAACGCTATCTGCACGATAGCGAGCGGTAGCAAGCTTCTCTGTCGCCGCAATACCGAGAAAGACCACGGCGCTAAGCCATCCCAGAAGTCACCCAGCAAGCGTACTCCCTCACGTACCACCACCGGTGTCGTCATCACAAATGAGCGCCAGGCGACCACTGCAGACCAATCGACCACCGTCATCACTGTGTATGATATCGCCAGCGGCACGCGCGAAGTGCAGCGCACAGCTAGCTCCAGCAACGTCACCCTAGCAAGCGATGGTTGGCTAGAGGGCACTGCTGGCAGCAATACCATCCAATCCAGCGGGCAAGAGACCTTCGAGAGCTATGGCCTTGATGGCAAGCCACGCGGCCGCAGCACTGTCAATAGCGCGTACAAGCTCAGCCCAGCCGCCAGCTCCTTCACCAACCCCACTGGCACTACTGCGCCAACCTACCCCCGAGAAGCTCTCACCACAGATATGCCGCGCGTCGTTGTGGATGGGCAGGGTAGAGAGTTCCTGCGCATTGCCAGCCAAAACACGCAAGACTTCGCCCTCAGCCATGCCACCTATGGCCGCACCGGTGGTGGCACGCTCACTCTGGCTGACGGCGGTAATATCGTCTCCGCTAGCTTAGACGGCTCACTCCTCCTCACCAGTAATCTCCACTCTGCCGGCATCCAAGCCAGTGGTAGTAAAGGTCTCAAGATAGTCAAAGTCGCCGATGGTACAACCCTCCTCACCATCAAAGGAACCGACATGCGCAGCCTCACCATCCGCAGCAATCTCATCGCTAGCACTGGCAAGGACGGCACACTTGTGGTGTATGTGCCGGGTAAGTAGCGCTGCACCCTACGCCTCAATACACAACGCGCCCACTTTCTCTGCATAGCCGCAGCTTTATAGCAAAATAACCCGCCAATCGCGAGCGGGTTATTTGTAAGAGTAGCAGAGCAGGATTCTACCGGCTTGCAGCGTGGTTAAGTACATACGCGCTGAGGCAGGCCAGGCCAATGCTAAGCATGACGATGGCGGTGTGCGGATCGATGCTGTGCGAGATACTCAGCACTACCACGATAACACTAAGCACCAGGCAAGCTGCAATGAGCAAGATGTCGAGCATCTGCTTGGGCGTCTTTTTGTGGGTGGTCGATACTGTTACCTTTGTTTTTGTAGTGGTTGTTGCTGGCGCGGCTGCTTTGGCCGCTGCTTTGGTTGATTTTTTTGCCATATGGCCTCCTTTGTTTTCTGGCACTATTGTAGCACATTGTAGAGAAAAATGGGCGAATAAATTACTCAAGGTCATAAGAAGTGGCGGGCAGCGAGCGCGGTTCTCGGCCAGCACTCCATTGCCATCGCCCAGGCAATCCGCTATAATACACACAAAGCATAAGGGGGATAACCAATGGGGGTGCAACAAATCAGCCGGTTTTGGCACCGGCGCTTGTGCGAGGCAAGCATGCTCTATGCCGTCATCATCGTGGCGCTGTGGGCATGGCGGCACTTTGGCGGGGTGGATCAATACAACCTCGTACTTGGCATGCCACCCATTGCCGTCATCTTGGCCGGTATAACAGGGGTCGTGGCAGCGGTGCTTCACATCTGGCCACCGCAGCAGCGGCTTGGGCAGGCGAGCCTCGTGGTGTATCTCTGCGCCGTGGCCACAACGGGCGCGCTCATCGTTGGCACTGGCGGGCTGAGCTCACCCTTTATTGCAGCCTGGCTCTTGGTGGCAGTCTTTGCAATGTTTTTTGGCTGGGTGGGGCTAGCGCTCGTCTTGCTACTGGTCAATGCCTACCTCAGTTGGGGAGTATTGTCGGGGCATATTACAAGCATGATGATCCCCAGCGCTATGCTAACGGGCGAGCTACCCGTCCTAGTGGGGTGCTTGCTCTGGGGGCCGGATGATCGCGCTGCCGAGGCCCGCACCACCTCGTACCGCGAGCTTGCCGCCACGCTGAGCCGAGTGGCAGGCAAGTCGGATATCGTGCTCAATGCGATTGGCGATGGCGTGATGGCGCTGGATGCAGACGGGATGATAGAGCTCATCAATCCAGCAGCCCAACGTCTTGTGGGCTGGGGTGACGAAGATGCTCTGGGCCTCAGCTACCAATCCGTCCTCAAGCTTATCGACGCCAAAAACGACCCCATTACCAATGATACCGACCCGATCGCCGCCGTCCTGGCCGATAACCAGCCCCTTACCACCGACCGTCTGCGCCTCGTGACAAGCTCTGGCAAGACACCGATCATCTCACTCGTCATTTCGCCCGTCAGTAGCGAGCCGGGCAGTGGGGTCATCGTCGTCTTTCGTGACGTGACAAAGGAAAAGGCTGAGGAGCGCCAAAAGGCCGAGTTCATTAGCACCGCCAGCCACGAGATGCGTACCCCTGTAGCGTCAATTGAAGGCTCCCTTGGCCTCACCCTTACCCCCGCCACCGCCACTATCGACCAGCGCGCCCGCGACTTCATTACCAAAGCCCACCGCTCGGCCGAGCACCTCGGCCGGCTCTTTCAAGACCTGCTGGACGTGAGCAAAGCTGACGATGGCCGCTTGCAGAGCAATCCTGAAGCGATTGACCTCGTCCCCTTTGTCAGTGACATTGTAGAGGGGCTACGCCACAAGGCCGAGGACAAAAAGCTCCAGCTTATCTTCAAGCCACGCCCTGGCACAACTGGTGGCGAGCACAGCGCTACCTTTACGAGCCGGACGCTTAGCCCTGCCTTTTATGTCTATGTCGACCCAGACCAACTGCGTGAGGTGCTCGATAATCTGGTAGAGAATGCTATCAAGTACACTCCCAGCGGGCGTGTAACGGTGGATGTAACTGGTGGTAGTGGGCGCGTGACGATCGCCATTGCCGATACTGGCATTGGCATACCAGTGGAAGATCAGTCACACCTCTTCCAAAAGTTCTACCGGGTGGATAATTCGGACACGCGCGAGATTGGCGGCACTGGCCTAGGGCTCTACCTCAGTCGCCGCCTTACAGAGGTGATGGGTGGCCGCTTGTGGGTGGAGAGTGCGTACCGGCAGGGAAGTACCTTCTTCCTTGAGCTCCCACGTATGAGTGAGCACGATGCTCAAACCGCCCTCGCTGCCAAAGCCAAGGCAGCAGCACAAGCCGCCAAGGCAGCTCCGCCTCGCCCAGTACCAGCTTTTGCCGCAGCCGCACTCCAGAGCCAAGGCTTTTTGCCACAGTCACGCTCAGCTGCTCGCACTCAGCGCCCAGCCCAAAAGAGCAGCCATACAGCTGCGCCACCCGCAGCAAAAAACGTCCAATCTACCACTGTTACCGTTGCCCAGGCTGTTCCTTCCACTCCCTCAAGCGCCACACTACCATCTACGCCACAACCATCACCCACGGCGCACATCATTGCCACCAGCCAGCCCCGGCGCAGCCCCACTCGCGTCCGCGATGTCCTCACCACGCCGCGCTCTGCTGCGCCACCACGGGCAGTGCGGTAGCTCCTATCTCGCTGACAATAAGCTACAGAGGCCGATATATCCACGATACCGACCTCTGTTGATACTACAACGTGCGCCAGTGCCTCTCCTGCGGCAAAAAGCGAGAAGAGGAGTGAGCCCTACCAAATACTGATGATAAAACTCTTGTCCATCACACATTTATGGCTGAGCCTTCTTGCGTGAAGATCTGTGCGCTTGCTCATTGAGCAGACATAGCGTAATAGAGCTAAGGGCCAGCGCTTCCGTACCACGCGCCACGTAATGCATTCTCGTCTCTTCCGCCCGGCGGTCTTCGAGCGCAATGATGTTTGAGAGCCCATCGGCAGTAGCAATGTCCTCATCCGTCGTCAGCACGTGCTCCGCAACTGGATTAAGCAGGTTACCCACCGGCTCTATACTGCCACTATCGCGATAAACACTAATGCCTGTTGCGACTGTGAGAGTCGCACCAATGGTGGCCAGCATCCCCAATGCTCGCGCAACTTTCTCACGCCGCGAGGATCGCTCGGGCGATTGTAATTTTTCTGCAAAACGCGTGACCCAGCTTGGCTTCTCACTTTTGTGTCGCGCCCCAGCGTGTCGCATTTTTTGTGTTGTTGTCATATTCATATTCCTCTGTTAGGGAGTAGTATGATACCACAGGATTGATTTATAGTCAATAGCTGCCCCAGTAGTGCTGCCAGGCAAACATACACTAGCCAGTGTGTATAGAATATCTGCTTACGTTGCGAGCTTTCAGACGTCCTCTTGTGCAGTGGGGTCGCTGCAAAAAGCAGGGGATGTTTTGCAATTTCCGGTATACGTGCGCCCCTTTCAAATTGCTACCAGCGCTCTGTCAATCTCTTCGCGCAAAGCCAACCGTGCGCCAGACCCATCAGCAGAGCAGCACTTTATATTAATTCCTCTCAAAAAAACCACAAGCACTATGGTATTTTTGCCGACAATTGCGTACAATAGAGGGTGATATGACAAAGGTTAAGATTCTGCTTGTCGAAGACGACAAAAGCCTGCGCGAAATATACGGAGTACGCCTGTTGGCCGAGGGGTATGACATCGTGTCGGCCGGCGATGGGGAAGAAGCACTCGCCATGGCTATCAAAGAACGTCCGCAGCTCATCATCAGCGATGTGATGATGCCCAAGATTAGTGGC
Organism: uncultured Candidatus Saccharibacteria bacterium; assembly: GCA_938041555.1. Lineage (GTDB taxonomy): Bacteria > Patescibacteriota > Saccharimonadia > Saccharimonadales > Saccharimonadaceae > Saccharimonas. The sequence goes on from CALIAC010000021.1 coordinate 43,472, forward strand.
TTCGACATGCTCGATATCTTGCGCAGCACCACTGAGACGCGCGGCATCAAGGTGATTATCATGACGGCACTCTCCAGCCAAGACCAGCGCATGCGCGGCGAGGCGCTGGGAGCAGACCGCTACCTCGTCAAATCGCAGGTTGGTATTGAAGATGTGGTGCGTGCCGTACACGACGTCCTTGGCGATACAGGGGTAAGCCACCGGCCGGCAGCACACACCACTCCTGAGCCTCAGCCAAGCGCACCAGCCAACCCAGTGCCACCAGCCAGTCAGCCCCAGCCCACCACACTGCCGCAGCCCACAGCGCCATTCTCTACACCACGGCCGGCTAGCCTGGGTGAGCGAGTGATCCACCCGCTACAGTCTTCTATGCCGAGGCCAGATTATGCCAGCCTGATAGATGACGAACTCGATGCCGCCAATGGTACTTCACAGCCCACAGCGCCGCAGCCGCCAGCCGAGCCCACCACGCCACAGCCATTCACCTTACCGCCAGCCGAAGAGGCACCAGAAGCCGAGATCGTCACGCATCATGATGAACACCCAATCCCTGCTAATAGCGCACCAAGCCCAGCAGAAGCTCCACATCTGCACACACCGCTAGCTAGCGATACTCCCGCTACGCAGCCACTCATTAACGATATTATTGCGCCGCATAGCACAGCGCCATCAGGTATTCCAGATGTACACCACCACACCGTAGCGAGCCAGCCTGCTCACTACACCCACACTCCAGCCGACGACGAAGCCGAGTTAGCCGAAGCTCTGCGCATGAGCACGCAGCAGGTCGATGATGAGACAGACACCGGTGCAGCCGCCTACCAGCCAAGCCAAAACCAGCTCGTCACAGACGCCGTGGCCAGCCTTAATGAGCAGATGGACACTATTCCGACTCCGGTCGAACCACCAACACCAACCGCCACAGCATACGACGCACCAGCACTAAGCCATACTGCGCCAGTCGCCCCAGCTCAACCACCGATCGCTCACCACGAACATCACGAGGATTCACCAGCTCATCCTGCTCCTGATAGTGCAGCCGTTGCGCCGCACAGCACACAGGCCATTGCTGCAGACCCGTCTGATGCACTAGCCGCGGCGTTGCTCCAGGGCAGTGTAGCCGCTCATCCGTCGGTCTCGCCAGTCGATCACCCACTCTACGATGCCATCCGCCCAGCTCCCGTCGCTCCAGCACAGTCCGTCAACACCGCAGCAGGGCAACCATCAACCACTCATCATGCAGTATCAGTGCCTCAGCCAGGAGACGCGCCTTCGCGCCCAGCACCAGCCATACAGCACAGCCACGACGACCTCAGTTTCGAAGAGACTGAGCGGGCAGCACCATCAGCCGGGTCGCATTAAAAATGCGTATCCATATCGCTTCGCACGTGCTATACTAGGTAATCATCATTGCATGGAGCCTGTTATGCCCGATCGATCGCTATTCAACCACCCATTCCATGAACAACCTACCGATGACCCTGTCACTGGCCCTGCTGCGCGATGCAACAAGCTGATAGCCGCCAGCATCCATCGCTCGAGTACCCACTTGATGTGCCAGAGGTCAAACATAGCCAGCTTTTCACACGCATTCGGGCTATTGGCAAGGCTGCTCTCCGCGGCACGCGGAGCATTGTCTCGGCGGTTACTCGGTCGTGGTCGCGTCATACCCATCAGCATTAACTGAGAGAGTTATGAGCGCAGAGCCGAGCCTTCGGCCAGCACGTCCTGGGTGATATAATAGAGGCATGTCGACTACCCGCCTCAATAAACACATTGCGCTTGTGCTAGGCCTGTCGCGCCGCCAAGCGGATGACCTAATCGCCGCTGGAGACGTCGTGGTTGATGGCGAGGTGGCTGTGCTGGGCGCCCGCCTCCAGCCGGGTAGCCTGGTAGCGGTACAGGGCGCGCCACTGCCCAAGCAGGTTGCTTACCGTACTATTATGCTCAACAAGCCAGTTGGTTACGTCTGCTCACGCAAACAACAGGGGTCACAGCCCACTATCTATAGCCTTTTGCCAGCAGAGTTGCATGCTCTTAAGCCCGTTGGCCGGCTCGATGCCGATAGCTCGGGCCTACTTTTGCTCAGCAACAACGGTGACTTTGCCTACCGCATGACCCATCCGCAGTTTGCCAAGGTCAAAGAATACCGCGTTCGGCTCGACCACCCGCTTGAGCCTCTCCACCAGCAGATGATCAGCGACTATGGCATCCAGCTAGCCGATGGCACCAGCCGGCTCATCCTTACCCGTCTCCGGCCCAATAGCCGCACCGAGTGGCACATTAGCATGAGTGAGGGCCGCAACCGCCAGATCCGCCGCACCTTCGCCGCCCTGGGCTACACCGTCACGCGTCTGCACCGCACACACTTTGGCAGCTATAGCCTGGGCAAGCTACCACGAGGCAAGTGGCAGGACGTGGCTGAGCAGTAGGGCACTACAAATCCACTCGCGCGCTTTCGTGATATAATGAGAGCATTATGGCTACCAAACTTCCTACCGTTGCAATCATCGGGCGTGCCAATGCTGGCAAGAGCTCGCTGTTTAATCGTATGATGCGTTCGCAGCAGGCTATCGTGGCACGCGAGGCCGGTACGACGCGCGATCGGGTGGTGGGTAAGGCAGCCTACCATGGGCATGAGTTCTGGCTCGTCGATACAGCCGGCCTCAAGCCAGCAGAAGACGAGTTTGAGGCAAGTATCCAAGAGCAAATCACCGATGCATCCGATGCGGCCGACGTCATTCTCGTGGTCGTGGACAGCACCGAATACCCCAGCGACGAAGATCGGCGCGTCGCCAAAACCGCCCTCAAGAGCCGCAAGCCTGTCATTCTCATTGCAAACAAAACCGACCTGCGGGGCAGTCTGCCTACTAGTGAGTTCCTCCGTCTTGGCATCAAAAGCATTATCCGCACCAGTGCCGAGCACAACAGTGGTATTAGTGATGCACTGGATGAGATCTGTCGGCACATCCCAGAGAAGCGCCAAGCCGAGCCAAGCGATGTACTCAAGATTGCGTTGATCGGCCGCCCGAATGTAGGTAAATCCAGCCTCTTCAATACCCTGGCAGGCAAGCAGCAAGCCATCGTGGCTGGGGTGGCGGGCACCACACGCGATGTCAATCGCATCCGCCTGCGCTACCAGGGGCAAACCATCGAGCTGCTCGACACCGCTGGCATTCGCCGCCAAGGCAAGCAGGAGGTGGGCATCGAGAAGTTTAGCGTCTTGCGCACCCTGGCTGCCATCGAGGAGGCCGATATTTGCTTCCTCCTGATGGACGTGAACGAGCTCAACACCGCTCTCGACCAGCGGCTCGCAGGCATCATTGCCGAGGCAGGCAAGGGCATGGCCATCGTCGTGAGCAAATGGGACGCCGTGGAAGGCAAAGATGCCTACACGCGCGATACACTCGCCCCGCAGATCTCCGCCCAGTTCGACTTCACACCGTGGGCACCACTCATCTTTACCAGTGCCGTTACGGGCCAGAATGTGACGAAATTATTCGACCTCGCTCTTGGCATCGCTGCCCATCGCCAGCAAAAGACCACCACGCGCACCCTCAACGACCTCCTGCAGCGCTCTGTGCAGAAGCACCCACCAGCTGGCCTCAAGAATACCCACCCCAAGCTGCGCTACATCGTCCAGACAGACACCAACCCACCATGGTTCGTTATCTACGGCAGCAACCTCAAGTTCGTCCACTGGAGCTATAAGCGCTACCTCGAGCGGCGCATCCGCGACACCTACGACTACACCGGCACTCCCATCAAGCTCTCCTTCCGCGACGAGAAGCAGCTCAAAGCCAACCGCGAGCGCGTCAAGCGTGGCCTCGAGCCTGTTACCAAAGCATATAAGCAGCGCAAGAACGCCGAAGGACAAAGTACGTAAGGCACGGGCAAGAGCCATTTGTAGGTGCTTTCTGACGCTTGATACACTTGCTTTATCAGAGAATAGTCTTTCGCTCGTTCAGTAGTTTTATACCTTAACACTGTGTCGGCGACTATAGGCAAGTCACTCGAGAAG
>CALIAC010000022.1 GCA_938041555.1 uncultured Candidatus Saccharibacteria bacterium
GCCATCGCTGCCACCGCGCCAATCATGCGCCAATCACCAAAGCAAATTTTAGCAACATTAAGTTAGGAGATAGTATGTCACTACTTACGTTACGCGATATCATTTATTCATACCCAGGCGGCACCAGCAACGTGCTGAATGGCATCAATTATCAATTTGAAAAAGGCACATTCTACGCCATCGTCGGTAGTTCTGGGGCTGGTAAATCAACGCTGCTGGGGCTGCTAGCAGGATTGGACACGCCAACTGGCGGGCAGATTTTGTTCGATGACGAAGACATCGCCGAGCAGGGGTACTCACATCATCGCAGGCACAACATCTCGCTGGTGTTTCAGAATTATAACCTGATCGATTATCTGACGCCGCTGGAAAACTTGAAGCTGGTTAACCCTAAAGCTACCAACGAAACGTTACATGCCATGGGCCTAGATGATGATCACATTCACCGCAATGTCATGAAACTGTCTGGCGGTCAACAGCAGCGCGTGGCGATTGGGCGGGCCTTAGTGTCCTCCGCGCCGATTATCTTAGCGGATGAGCCAACTGGCAACCTGGACGAAACCACCGCTGCTGACATCATCGACATCCTGCGCCGGGCCGCCCACCAAAACGACAAATGCGTCATCGTCGTCACCCACAGCAAACAGCTCGCTAAAGAGACGGATGTGGTGTTGACACTCAAAAACAAATTACTCCAAAAAAGCAAGGAAGATAAAAAATCAGCCCGTAAGAAAGCTTAATCGTGATAAGTTCTATAATGTCTTGGTTGTAGTATGCTGCATGTTAGCGGAATGGGGCGAGGCCAAAGCATCCTTAGCTCACGACTGCTTCTTCATATACCTCGCGGTCTCCTCCCAGAGCGGGTTATCCTTGTATGGTACGCCATCGTGCGCCCAGTACCACCAAAAGTACCCGCCAACGTAGCGTGGGGTATACTGCGGCATGGCATAATAATGCCGAAACAACTGTAGTTTACGTGCCATCGGGGCATGCTCGCTGGGTGTGCCGCACTCGCCAATGCCAAGCTTAGCCTGCGGGAAGAGGGCTTCGAGCTCAGCAAAGACCTGATACCAGTTGGGCTGGTAGCCATCGTTGTCATCGTCGTAGTAGCTGACGAGGACATAATCGACGCCCTGCCTTAGATCATCTGGTAGGTATGTTTGTAGCCACTCTTTCATGCTTAGCGTGCTTCCGTTTGGTGGAAAGTAGTAGGGCACAAGCGCCGCCGCGGCATGCTTATCCTTAATGTATCGGTAGGCACTGGCCACCTTCGCGACAGTAAGGTGTGGGTCTTCTTGGATCCACTCTTGGCCGTTCATTTCATTGCCAATTTCCCATATCGTGACGTAGTGAGATAAATACTGGTAAGACTCAGCAAAGCGCTGCTGGTAGCGCTCAGTGCTGTAGCTGTGCATGCTTGAGGAATCAACGGGCTGGGCCATGATATCGGCCACGCGATGAATCGCCTTGAATAGCCCTCGGTAACTCTGCGGTGATCGATCCTTAGACATGACGATCCGCACCGTTGGCCGAGCAGGCAAACGCTGAAGAGCCTCCACGATATCAGCAAGCCGTCTCGTGCCCTCCCAGCTGTCGTCGATTGTCAGGCCATAGAGCATATGTGATGATGCATGATGAGAAGGTGAATGGTTCGTGCTGCCTTGCGGGGTAGAGCGTGACGCTGGCGCTAGCACGCGCAGCAGCACATACATTAGCAAACAAAGCAATAGAATAAGACCAGCAATATGAACGTACTTTGGCATATAATAAGCTCCTTACAAGGTAGTATATCAAGGCACAGTTTTATATCCAAAAAGGCGAATTTCGAAATTCGCCTGGTTTACCCTGTTTTTTCCCTGTTAGCGTGGGTTCTTTTTCTCTTCTTTTATATATTTATATAATAGGAGAGAAATCGATATGGATGGATATGTGGAGATATAGGTAAAGATAGAGGATAGTATAGATATAGAGATGGATATAGAAATAGATAGAGAAATATGAGAGATAGAGCAATATAAGATAAAGAGAGATGCGTTAGAAAGATAGAAGAAGTATGAAGTAATGGCTCAAGAACGTCCGGTTCTTCACGCACTGCACCGCAAGACATTGCCGTGCAAGGACTAGTACGAGTTGTGCCAAGTATGTATGATGCCCTGCAGGCAGCGCATCTCCGATAAATGAGTCAGGGAAAATACGTACAGAATAAGAACGTATACCATGTTTATGTCATATCAGTAATAAAGTGGTATAATCATACGCATGAAGAAGCATATAATGTATAACCATATTCCTGATTTTTGTCTCTTCGGCTTCGGCTTTGCTGCTTTAGCAGTAGCGTGGATGTGGCCAGGGACAGTAGTGATTGCCAGCGAATGGTGGCTGGTAGGTGCTGCTTGCATTGTTGTGGCTGTGTTTATAATGCATGCAACGATGCGCGCTTTGCGCCGAGCTGCAACCTCAACCAACCCGCTCGATGAGCCAAGTGAGTTGCTCACCACGGGGCCGTTCAATTTCTCACGCAATCCACTCTATCTTGCATATATCTTGGCGGTACTTGGTTGCGCGTTGGTGAGCGGCTCATGGCTGGCGCTGCTGTGCCCAGTTGTGTGCTTTAGCGTGCTAAACTGGCTCATTATTCCAATCGAAGAGCACGCCCTCCATCACGTCTTTGACGAGCGTTACGAGTGGTACTGCCGACGGGTACGGCGCTGGCTTGTAGTGCCTATGGCGTGCGAGCACATGAAACCTATGCGCTTTATGACAATACGGCGAGCGGCTCGGCCATATATTTTTGCAGCGATATCTGGCATTGTTGTGGCAGGAACGGCTTTTGCCCCACATTGGCTTCTGCAGCTACCAGTATTTTTTGCATTGGCATTGCTATTTATAGCAGTGCGACGACTGTCGGGCGTCCATCTTTATGGCGTTGGTGCTTGTTTCTTGCTGGCATGGCTCTTACCAACGACCTATTGGTATTACTACATTATGTCGCCCGGCGTGGCATTTGGTGCAAGTGTTGGATGGGCGCTTTTGCAGGCTAATCTGTTTTGGATTATAGCTCTGCGTCGGTATATTCGGACATACGGTGCTGTAGTGCTCTTTGTTATTGCATGGTGCACATTGACGTATATACGAACTCATGCACCAGTGGTAGAGGATTGGTGGATTCCTCATCTTGGCTATAGCGTGTGGCGTAATGACAGTATCACTATGTGGAGTGTCTATGGCGGCGAAGCAGTGCTCGAAGCGATTGTATTACTCTGTGGCGTGAGTATAGCGTGGCTAATAGTGCATGCTCGTATGAGCGTATGGATACGTATGAGCTGCGGGCTTGTTGTACTCGTGGCGATAGCAAATAGTATTGTTGTGCATATGCCAGCCAAGCCACTCCCTCCAGTGATTGCACTCCAAAAGATGACACGTGGCGGCGTTGATATACCCGCTACTAAGGCTGATGTGGATGACCTTATACATCTGACAAAGCGCGCAATTGCACAGTACCAATATCCTCATGCGACAATCGTCTGGCCAGAAAATTATATCCCACCTGCGCTGCACACAACAATTGCAGCCTTTGCACAAAAAGAATCGATCAATATCGTCTACCACACAACAGAAAAAGACGATACAAGAATATACAAAAAAGTCGCACTGGTAGATCAGTCTGGTCGCAGTATACTAACAAATTACAAAGCGCATCTTGCGCCAGATGAATCAATTGGCACAGCGCGTTATTCACGCGTAATTGCTACGCATAATGCTACGAAAGTTACGGCATATATTTGCTATGACATGCACTACCCAGATATTGTTGAGCGGCTCAAGGGGAGTGACGTTGCCTATATTCCACTGGATGATGCTGAGTATGGCTATCTGCAAAAGCAATTTCACGCAGCAGATAGTGTTATTCATGCTAGGCAGGCACAAACAGCTGTTGTTTTGGCGGGTACAGATGGGCCAACCATGATTATTAACAGCAACGGTATCATCGTTGATCGCTTGACGGGGAATGCTGCTGGATTCGTTGGATATAGCAAATAAGAGCAGGTGCTTTGCGCGGCGTACAATAGCTTGAAGTGAGCCGTGTATCTTTCTTACTGGGTAAACAGGGATAAGGCGTGCCGTGTTGGCAGTAAGGTGCTCATAATAATCTACAGTGTAATGAGAGATACGTATGCCATCTCCAACAACCTACTGCTATACTAGATACCATGAATGTTATTGCACTTGCATTTGGCCTTGGTGTGGCTGGGTTGGATGTGTTTGGTGTAGTGCTGGTTGTGCTACTGGTGGCAGGCAAGCTACCCAAGCAAAGAATCGCTACGTTTGCGCTCATCGTCTTAGTAGGAACAGTCACCGCTGGCGTAGCAGCATCGCTCCTACTTGGCGGTAGTGCCGAGCTATTTGCCCAGGCACTCCATCGTGTACCAGCTTGTATATGGGTAGGCGCAGAAGGTGCGGCAAGTGTGGGACTGCTTGGCTGGGCGGCAGCTCGCTTACACAGGCATATAAAATCGGATAAGGAACCGCAGGAGTCACAGGATAGCCGAGTTTTGCAGTGGCTTAGGCGTAGTATTATGCTTGGTGGCATTATCTATGCGGCCAGTGCCTTTACTGACCCATCATTCCTCGCAGTGATTGCTATAGCGAGCCGCGAGCAGTCACTGCTCGTCGTTGTCATAGCGCACGTCGTGTGGTTGCTTGTCAGTCAGGGGTTATTCTTTGGCCTCGTCATCGCGATTATGTGCGATAGGCACCAGCCCCTCATAACCTGGTTCGAGCGGGTGCGAGCCCGATACAGCACGCTGATTCGCTCAAGTATTACAGTGGTCATCGTACTGTGCGGGCTTATTCTGCTCGCAGATATGGCAACCTTCTTGCTGAGTGGCCACTGGCTGCTGCCTGAATAGTGGGCAGTAACTATCACCCAGTAACGTGACGCTCGCCGTGCATCCTTGTATAATAGCACTATGCACATGCCCCACCACACCACAGCACAATCAATGCGCTACGCACTGCTCCTTCGCGGTATTAATGTTGGCGGCAAGCATAGGGTAAGTATGGATCGCCTGAAGGCGGACTTGATGGAGCTGGGCTTCCGCAGCGTCGTCTCGTATATCAATAGCGGCAATCTGTTTTTTGACAGCAACGAGCCGGAGGAGGTGATCTGGCACACCCTAACGCGCTATTTTGACGCGACCTATGACTTCCCAGTGTCGTTTATCATTATCAGCGCTGCTGCGCTCCAGCAAGAGGTGGCTCAGTTACCGAGCTGGTGGCAGGATGACACGGCCTACCGGCGGGATGCACTGTTCTACTTGCCAGAGGCGGACAAGACGGCGATTGAGGCAGAGGCAGCCACCTGGGCGAATAGTCGCGAACAGCTCTATTTTGGGCGCACCGCATTCTTCTACTGCAATCACGATCAAGCCGATTATCTTACATCAAACTACCATAAAAAGCTACTCAAAGCCCGGTTTTACAAGCAGCTCACGATCCGCAGCGGCAAAACCTTTCAGAAAATAATCGAACTAACATTGGAGGACTAATGAATATCTACGCTTATCAACGCCCGCTTGGGCCTATTGCCGACGACGAGGCTTTATGCCAGCAATTTATTGCAGTGTATGATGCCAAGACGCACCAGCAGGTTGTACGCTTTTGCCATGCGTATGGTCATCGGCTACACGAGCTCACCAGCCACACCTTCCCATATAACAGTGACATTGCTGATGCGTATGCTGGTATGGAGCAGTGGCTTGCTGGCAAGGCGAACTACCATGCGGCCCGCAACGCAAGCTTTCAGATTGGCCGCCAGGCGCGCTCCACAACCGACCGAGTAGCAGAGCGTTTCCTGCGCACTATGGCGCAGCTTACGGCGAGCCCGCATGTGAAATACCACGGGCTGTGGGCAAGCGACTTTGCCATCACCCTTATCAACACTATGCACCCAAACGATGAAGCGGCAGTGCGTGACGAACGTATAGCACAGATACAACTTTTGAAAAGCATTAACTAAATTTTAAATATAGTTGCGTGTATAACAGGTGTGTTTAATATGGCAGCACAACCTGCGGCTCGTGAGCAATTGAGCCAACCACACAACTTCGCTATACTAAAGATATGACAAACAAGCAATCACAGCCACTCCTCTACGAGCACATTTGTGCCGACCCAATGAATGCTCATTTTGCGGCACAGGGCTGGCCGCCAGTTTACAGTGCCTCGGCCAGCTCGCGCATCATTATTGTTGGTCAGGCGCCAGGTCGCATTGCTCAGGAGACGGGAGTGCCGTGGAATGATGCCAGCGGCCGCCTCTTGCGGCAGTGGCTTGGTGTGAGCGATGAGCAGTTCTACAACCCCGATCTCTTTGCGCTCATCCCAATGGACTTTTACTACCCCGGCAAGGGTGCACACGGCGACTTACCGCCATGCAAGGAGTTTGCCAAGAAATGGCACCCGCGCCTTCGCGCCCAGATGCCAGCAGTGCGCCTAACGATTCTGGTTGGTGCCTATGCGCAGAAGTACTATCTTGCCCACCAGGCAGAGAAAAATTTAACAGAAACGGTGGCGCATTTTGCGCACTATTTGCCAGAGTATTTTCCACTGGTGCACCCGTCGCCGCTGACTGCTCGCTGGCGAGCGCATAACCCATGGTTTGAGACAGATGTTATTCCGGTGCTGCGACAGAGAGTGCAGCAAGCGCTCTCTGCGTCACTATAAAAGAAAACGAGATGGTTGTGTAATAGGGGGAAGGGGTATCTTGCAGCTTATATATTACGTGGTGGCATAGGTTAATTACCATCTACAAATCGGTAAGTAATTGCCAATACACATCATATGCTTGGGCAATGCGCTTAAGCGAGATAGACTCATCAATTGTATGTGCCTGATCAAAGTCACCTGGCCCATAAATAACCGTATTGACACCAATTGCTTGATAAAAGGTTTGGTCGGTACCACCCCGACTAACGACGGACACTGCACTAGGCACAAGCTTTTGCATCTGGCGAAGAATCGGTGCATCTGGTGCACATAGGGCAGATGACACTGAGTCTGCGGTGCTGCGCCATGAAAACTGGTAGCGCTGTGCGAGTGTTTCTATCCAATGTGTAAAGTCGGCATCAAGCGCTGGTGTGGTGCGGATATCGACAGCCAGATAACTAGCTCCAGCTGTCTTGTTGTTAGAGTATGACCCCTCTGGCGCGATGCGTGTTGGTGTCATCGTGGGTTCGCCAAGAATATCGTGACGGTATGTGGTGTGAAGTTCTTGTTGAATTGTTGGTAGGTCATAAAGAAACGACATGATAGCGGGGAGCGAGCTGGCCTGATAGGCTGACTCTTGCGATGCATGGCCCGATACACGCTCAAATACCAGCTCGACAAAGCGATTACCTCGGTGGCCAATCTCAATCTGCCCATCAGTTGGCTCAGCGATAATACAACTCGCTTCATCGTATTGGGCGGCGTGTGAAAAATACTGCGCAAAAGCGGCTGACCCAGCGCCATCTATCTCTTCGTGTGCAACGGCAACGCACCAGACATCGAGGTCATTACGGCGCTGCTGGGCGTATTTGGCTGCGACCGTCATTTGGAGAGCAACACCCGCCTTCATATCACTTGCGCCAAGGCCATAGAGGCGGCCATCTGTCGCCCACGGTTGCCATGGATTGTGCTGCCAAGCAGACACATCACCGGATGAAACCGTATCAACATGCCCACAGAGTATCACAGCACGTTGAGCGGGCTGCTGACTTGCCCGAATCACGCCAGCAGTGAAGCCCGGCTTGGCGATGACATCATCACACACAGGCATGAGCCACTGGGCAACATCAGCTAATATCTGCGCCTCATCGCCTGAGACGGATGGTCTGGCAATGAGCTGCTTAGTAAGGTCGATTGTTTGGACAATCGCATCAGGCAGTGGTGTGGTTTCGTGTCGGTTGGTTGTCGTCATATACCATTACTATATCACAGCACAGTAGCGAGGGAGATCACGAGGGCGTGTAGTACTGTTTGTGTGGATTGTTTGGATGTCGGGCGCACAGATCGGAAGCATTTGGTAGTAGATCACCAGGGGCGGCTCTGCGATAACTACTCGATTAGGCGATTGGTAGGATGTTGCTCTTACGGGTAATGTGTGTATCACGAATTAATTAAAATAACAATATCATTAAATAGGCTCCGAATGATCACAACAGAGGCTAGCAATTCTTAGCGTGAGAGAATGGGCTGTTAAGCTTGCTCAAGGCGAGCACGATGGTTTGTTTCGGCTATTTACCGGCAAGCAGTAGCTTCGCGCTATAATAAGAAAGTATGAATGCTGCCCTCCGCACTAAGCTCAAAACACTACCTCGCAGCCCGGGGGTATACTTTCATAAATCGGCGAGCGGGGAGGTGATTTATGTCGGCAAGGCGGCAGTGCTGCGCAACCGAGTGCGGCAGTATTTTCAAGATTCGCGTGGACGAGATAATAAAACCATGGCGCTAGTGGCGGAGATCCACGATACGGATTGGATCGAGACCGAAAGCGAGGTGGACGCCCTCTTTCTGGAAAGCGAGATGATCAAGCGCTATATGCCACGCTACAATGTGCTGCTGCGCGATGATAAATCGCAGACCTTTGTGCGGATCAATATGAAGAGCCAATGGCCCGTGGTGGGCTTTACGCGCAACCCGGCAGACGATGGCGCTGACTATTACGGCCCCTTCTACAACGGCTTTGCGCTCAAAAAAGCCCTGCGCTACCTGCGGCCAATCTTCCCGTACCTGACGCACGAGCGCCGACCTGGGCAATCAAAGCTGGACGAAGATTTAGGCCTGAGCCCCAAAATCAGCGACGGTTCGCAGGCCTACAAAACCAACCTGCGCACGCTGATTAGCTACATCAAAGGCAATCGCAAAGCAATTGCTGCCGAGCTTGAGCGCGATATGAAGACAGCTGCGGGGCTACACGAATTTGAGCGGGCGGCCCAGCTACGCAATAAACTGCGCGCCATGCAGGAGCTGCAGCGCCGGGTGATGTTTGGTGATAAGGAATTTTTGGCTATTAGTAAGGATCGGGCCTTGGCGGACTTGACCACGCTGCTGGGGCTAGCCGGCGAACCAACGCGCATCGAAGGCTACGATATCAGCCACATGAGTGGCCGCCAGGTGGTAGCGAGCATGGTGGTGTTTCGCAATGGCGTCAGTGATCGGGCCGAGTACCGTAAGTTTAAAGTGAGCGAAAAAAACGACGACACTGGTAATATGCATGATGTCATCTTTCGCCGCCTCAGTGAGCGCCATATCAAGAGCTGGGGCACGCCAAGCCTGCTGCTGATTGACGGTGGCAAAGGCCAGCTGGCGGCAGCAATTGCGGCCCGTGACGCGCGCGGGGTGCATGTGCCGATCATCAGCATTGCCAAGCGCGAGGAAGAAATCCTAGTGCACAAAACTGGCTCGCAGGTGGGGCTGGCGTATATTCAGCGCCTGCAGGCCGAGCGCCCGGGCGGCATCACCGTGCATGAGGATGGCGATGTCTATGTGATTAACCTCCACCCGGGGCAGCGTAATGCCGGCGCGCACTCCAAGAATTTGCGCGGGAGTGCCGCGGTGTATGAGCCAGAGGCGGCCCAGGCTGCCTCTGCCGTGCATGAACAGCCAGCTAGCAGTACCGGCCGGGTGGCCAATCCACCGCTTGCAGCCAGTGACATTACCAAGCTCTTCCAGCGCATCCGCGATGAGTCGCACCGCTTTGCCGTCAGCTACCACACGGCGCTGCAGCGCAAAGCCGGCGTCAAAAGTGCGCTCGATGGCATCCCTGGCGTTGGCCCCAAAACCAAGCAAAAGCTCCTGCGGCAGTTTGGTAGTGTGAGGGGCATTATGCGCGCCAGCCAGGCAGAGCTAGCGGCAGTGGTGGGGGAGACACGCGCAGCGCAGATTCGGCAGGGGCTGCAGTAGATGAGACATACCCAACCAACGACATAGTCAGTGGCTAGGGCCGCACAACCCGAATCGCCTTTGCTGGGTCTTTATACGCGCGAATTGTCGATACCGCCGGCAGTGCGGCGTGTTCTCCCTCGGTCTGGGCGAGGATGGTGGCTGGCTCACAGAAGGTGAGCGTGATTTCAGTGATTCTTTCGGCTGGTGTGTGGCCCGTTATGGCGCTGCAAGCAAAGGGGATATTTTTCCAGCCCGACGAGAAGTCGGCTTGATGGTAGCCAAAAAAGTCGGTCTGTGGATAGTCGATCGACGAGCGAATCAGGCGCCCCATGCATTGGCTATTGATCATCATCACATCAGTTAGACCAACCTGCTCATCAGCAGAAAGATTGGTTGTAAAAGGCGGTAAGTAGGTATCGTGTGCACGCAGATAGGTGGTGGCAACTTGCCCCATACTGCGTACAAGCTTAGTGTGGGGTGGTGTGCGGCGCATGCGTTCGCGCGATGCCTGCTGGCGAAGCCGCTGGCAATCAGAGCGGTCAAGCCAAGTGTCATATAGCCAGGGGCGTATCGCCATGAATCACCATTCACCTCAATAGAGAGCGGCTGATGAATAATAGTGTGGCGATTGGCCTGCAACAGTGGTAAAGGATCGCGCTGGCCTCTCGCTAGATCGTTACAATTACCATAGCCAATAAAGCTATACATTGCGCCATCAAGCTCAGCCCTCAGCCCTGCATTTACCACCTGCGTACTCGTCCCATCACCTGCCGCACTGATGATATGGGCGTCATCTGGGAGGCGATCGGCAAGATACTTGATGTTGTCCTTCGCCTGCGAAAAGCGCGTCGTTATGGTGTCGTAGGGAATGCCCGCTGTATCAAGCCGATCAAACACACCAGCCTGCACCTCGCGATGGCGGGTGCTATAAGGGTTTTGGACAATGACAAGTTTACGATCATACATCATAGAAATAAAAACACACTCCTATACTGAGTGTGATCCTCTTTGTGGTGCGGGTAGAGGGAGTCGAACCCTCGTCTCATGCTTGGGAAGCATACATAATAGCCGTTATACGATACCCGCGCTGGCTGTATTATAGCACCTTGCAAGGCAAAAGGCTAACTGTTTATTGTACGGCTCACAATCGCTACCTCTCTTTCACTTGCTTCATTGTGCTAAGCTCTCTCGCATAGTATATGCTAACGTGTTTTTTGCTACCCGATAGATAATACAGTGGAGAGGGGAATACAAGACAACGAGAAGATCAGAAGAATTGAGACTTTGAAGCTCTTGCCTGAGCAGTGGTTTTTTAGTACAATAATGGGTAGCAACAGACCGTTGCCTGTGGCTCTTTAGCTCAGTTGGTAGAGCAGAGGCCTGAAGAGCCTTGTGTCACTAGTTCGAGTCTAGTAGGAGCCACCAGTAAAACACTCTCTTTAGAGCAAGAGGGTGTTTTTCTTTTTGGTATGACCAATCTCTCGTTTCTGGGCCGTCAGAACAACTCCAGCTCACGTAGCGCTTGCAAGAAAAGGCTCTACTTAACTCACCCACAAGCGAGACGTTGTGTATAATAAATGGTATGAAATCACTCCATCAGCCCACACCGCTCTCCTGGCAACGCCTTGCTCTGTTTGCGCTCTGGGTTGTGCTTGCGATTGTACTGTGCAGTGCTATTGTATATGGTGCTTTGTTTTTTATACCACGCCGTGTGCAACCCTATCCGCTCCAGCAGCTTAGGCAAAAAGAGGAATTCCCAGCAATAGATACGAAGAAGCTGTCGCCCGTCCGAGCGAAGATCATCACGATTGCTCACCAGCAATTTAACACTCCACAGCCTGGTACATTCTACAGCCAGGGCGAGCGACAAGATTGGTGTGCGAATTTCGTCAGCTGGGTGCACCAGCAGGCGGGTGTGCCATTTATCAACCCACACAATGGTGGCTGGCGCATCCCTGGCGTGCGCAGCCTCGAAACGTACTATCGCACGACTGGTCGCTGGCACCCAGCCGATAGTGGCTATACACCCCAGCCAGGCGATGCCATCCTCTACGACACAACCAGCGCGCGTGGTGAACACGTTAATATTCTCTTGCGTTATCAAGATGGCAAACTCATCACCGTTGGTGGCAACGAAGGCAACGCGATCCACGTTAGCACAATCGATCGAGCGGCCGTTGGCAAAATTCGTGGCTTTGGTGCGGCAGAGTAGAATACATATCTTTTCTGCGTTATTCAATGGATGGTGAGAATTGGAGTATAATTTATTTTCTGCTTCTTCAAAAGCAAGAGGTGAGTACACAATAGCCGCACGTACATATCCTAGAATAGTGACGGAACGAAGTGCGCAAGAGCGAATAGTACGATTCATAGAAGAAAGGGCTTGAAATTTTGTGTACTATTCCATATAATACAACTCAGCAACATGCGGGTTTAGCTCAGTTGTTAGAGCGCTTCCTTGCCATGGAAGAGGCCAGGAGTTAGAGTCTCCTAACCCGCACCATACAAAATGCGAACAAATGCACCTTTACTAGGTGCTTTTTTATTGCAAAAATGCAACTAGGTGAATAGCCTGAATTGACATGGCTAGATAGCTTACTGTGTATTATCTACCAGTTAGTAGCAAACACCCTTTAAAATTGATCCTATCAATAATGTACAATAAGGGCATACGTATTAAATCTATGGCATGCAACGAAAGCAACAACGCTCATGGAATACAGATATAAAATTATCTACAATGTGTGCTTACTTGCAGCGCTGCTGTTGATCTATCACTCCATTAATACTGCATTTGGTGATGGTATTTCTGGTAAGACACCAGACGTTGCGGTTCATATCGTCATATTCTTTGTAGTAATGGCACTTATACTGGCGGCTATATATTGCCGCTATAAGGATATGGGCTTGAAGAAGTGATGTGGCGTGAGAGGTGGCTGTGGCTTACATTACAGCGTAGTGCTAAGTGTAGTCATCTGCTGTGTATCGAGAGACTACATCTCCGTATATCAGATGCGTTGTATAAGCTTTCGTTAATAAAAATAGTTTAGCTTTATCCTATCTATACCACTACAGTAATCCAGCTAGCGCCCACTCACCACCTCGTCTTAGCAATCACTTCCTGATACCGCTCCACATAATTTTGCGCCATGATAGTGGCGGAGAATTTTTGCTCAATGCTGGCTCGGCAGGCGGCTGGGTCAATCTCGTCCACGCGGTTGGCATAGGCAAAGAACTCGTTTTGGTTGCTCGCAAGGAAGCCATTGACGCCGTGAGTGATAATCTCGGGCATGGCACCGCGCTTCATCGCCACAACTGGCGTGCCGCAAGCCAGCGCCTCGATGACTGCCATACCAAAGGGTTCATCCCACTCGATAGGAAAGAGCAGTGCCTTGGCATTAGCCACGAAGTCGAGCTTTTTCTTGCCACTGAGGTTACCTGCATAGGTGATGCGCCGATGCTTGAGGACGGCCGGGAGGATGTGGTCGCTATAGTAGCGGAATTCTTCGTTGCGTCGATAGTTAGTTAGTGGGTTAGAGAGCTCGAGGAGTAGCTTGCGGTTGCTGCCGATCCCCGCCACGGTGCCCGCCATGCGGAGGCGCTTCTTGTACTGGGCAGCGTAGGCCACAGCAGTAGCTTGGCCTTTGTCTTGGGTGAAGCGGGCGAGGGTGATGTAGTAATTTTGCTTGTGCGAGACGAAGGGGAAGGCATTGCAATCGATGGCGTTGTGTACGGCGGGTAGCAAATGGGGACGGATCTCACGCGGGGCTTTGCGTGCCATTGCCTCCGAGATGCACGTCATGTAGAGGCGGCCAGGATTCATATATTTGAGCTGTGGGCGATTATCCATTTGCCCCGCCTCAATAGTCTGCGGCGTCGAAAATGGTGGCCCATGGAACGTATGCAACACTGGTGGTAACCCCGGTATGCGACTCACTGGTGAGAAAAAGGCTGGCCCAATGTAGGGGTTGTGGTCGTGAATGATATCAAAATGGCCATCGGCTTCGATGGCGTGGAGGGCAAAATTGAGATGAGTCTGGAGGGCTTGGAGTGGTGCGTCGTAGTAGGGGTCATCGATGGTATCGAAGAGCTCGCGCTTGTAGTATGAGTGAGTTGGTGTGCCGTTGCGCATCCGCCGTGCACCATTGGCAAAGAGTTCTACCTCAACATCATCGCGTTGCTGCAGTGCACGCACCAAACCTTCGACGACGAGCTCGATACCGCCATAGCCTTTGATGGGCAGGGCCAGCCAGGGTGGGGCAACAACTGCCACTCGTAATGGCCGTGGGGATACCGTGGGGCGATCACTTGACGAACATTGTGTATCATTTTGTAGCATCATATAGCTAGTATAGCATAATCAAGCAAAATGTGGAGTAGTAGGGTATAATACAGATATGGAGTCATTTCATATCTTCAAGCCGTATGGCGATCATCTCGTGGCACACCTCTACGAGCATTTGGTGATGCAAACGCTGCATCGACAGCTGTTTGAGGCGGGGTTATTTCAGGCGATTGACTACCAGGCTTATGGAGTCGTCTATTCTGACGCTGGGGTGATGGGGATCGATGTGACGCTCTATACCATGCAGGCCGAGCGCTTTGTAGCCCAGCTGCGCCAGCCAGTGGCGGAGTATGATGATGCGATGATCGACTGTGCGCTGCGGCAGATCATTGCCGAGAAGGGCTATCCGCTCACGTACCATGACCGGCTCGCGCTCCACGAGGCATTACACCAGCTTGATACTGAGCCATGGTATGATGCTCAGGACATCGACGTATTGCAATGCTTGGGCGAGACAGCGCCACGTGGCATCATTGCCCAGCGCGAGGAGTGGGAGGCAGATGTGATGGAGTATACGATTGATATATCGATCGATCTCGAGCCAGGCGACCCGCGAGCGGCCGTCTTCATTGAGCTCACGCATGCGATCCAGGCCAATACCGCTGCGCTACTGCAGCGAACGTATGGGTACTATAACCACGGATATGATAGGGAGTGCACGGCTGGGCACTATACCGAGCGGCAATATTTGCTCGTAACTGGCCGGGAGGATCATTCGGCTCAGGTCTACAACTTGTATGAGCTGATGATCCGGATGATTCGAGCCCAGGGTGGCTGGCAGCGCCTCTTAGAGCGCTTGCAGACGGTTGATTATCGAGAGCAGTCTGCGCCCTCCATCGTCAGTATGATCGACG
>CALIAC010000023.1 GCA_938041555.1 uncultured Candidatus Saccharibacteria bacterium
AAAACAGATTGCAATAATCTGTTTTCAGCCCAGCGCAAGAGGTCGATACTTGGGAAGTATCGACCCTTATAGTGTTCCTGAGGAGGGAGTGTGGGGTGGGTAAACGTGAGAACGCTACGTGATTGATGCTTAGCGATATTTGCACCCACCCCCACTCTCGTTATACAATAGATGGTAAGTGCTGACGGGGCCTCACCAGCCTCCCGAGCTTCGTGGGCTGTCGTGATGTGCGAGAACGTTGCGTCATGAGTGCTTGGCGGTAAGCGTCAAGAAGTCCGGTGGAACCGCCGTTTGCGTGCAAGCGGCCCGAGACATGCGAGATTGGTCGGATGGAGTATATCCGTGCCAGGACGCATGTTTTTATTTTTATCAAAATAATTTATATACAAGGAGGAGCGAGTCGGCTTTTGACTGCCAGTGTGCAGCGGAGAAGTTGATGAGCAAACAAAGCAATGAACAACGAGCAGCAAGCAATGCGCCATAGCTTGGCGCACATCATGGCGCAAGCCGTCCAGCATTTGTGGCCACAGGCGAAGTTTGGCGTGGGGCCCGCTATCGAGCAGGGGTTCTATTATGACATTGACCTTGGTGATGTGACGATATCTGAGGCAGATTTTGGCAAAATCGAGAAGGAGATGCGGCGCATTATTGCGCGCGATCTACCCTTTACACACCGCGATGTGCCGGTAGATGAGGCGATTGCTTGGGCGAAGGAGGCAGATCAGCCATATAAAGTTGAGTTGCTCAATGACCTGAAGCGCTCGGGGACAACCATTGCCAAAGAATTGGCTGGAGAGGCCCTTGGTAGCGCTGCAGAAGGTGAGAGTAAGGTAAAGACGGTATCACTCTACTCTCAGGGCGATTACACCGATCTGTGCCGCGGCGGGCACGTGGAGAGTACAGGTAAGGTGGGGGCTTTCAAGTTGCTGCGTGTGGCTGGTGCGTACTGGCGAGGCGACGAGACCCGGCCGCAGATGCAGCGGCTCTATGGCGTGGCCTTTGCAACGCAAGCGGAGCTTGATAGTTACCTACAGATGCGCGAAGAAGCCAAAAAGCGCGACCACCGCAAGCTTGGCAAAGAACTCGACCTCTACACAATGTCGCCACTGGTAGGGGTGGGCTTGCCACTCTTTACACCGCGTGGCACGATCTTGCGCGACAAAGCAGCCCAGCTCTCCAACCAGCTGCGTGAGAAATACGGCTTTGCCAAAGTCTGGACGCCGCACATTACCAAGAAAGATTTGTATGAGACGAGTGGGCACTGGGCGAAGTTTGGCGACGAGCTCTTCCTCGTGACGAGCCAAGAGACGAGCGACAAGCCGATGAACTGCCCGCACCACACACAGATTTTTGCGAGCCAGCCACGGAGCTACCGCGATATGCCGGTGCGCTACCTCGAGACAACGACCGACTACCGCGACGAAAAAACTGGCGAGCTGGGTGGCCTGAGCCGGGTGCGCTCACTGACACAGGATGATAGCCATGTGTTTTGCCGGCCAGATCAGATCGAGCAGGAGATGAGTAATTTGCTGGCCTGTGCCGAGGAGTTGTACCACATTGTTGGGATGAAGTTGCGTGTCCGCCTGAGCTACCGCGATGAGGGCGAGGGCTACCTTGGGGCACCAGAATTGTGGCAATCGGCCCAGGCTCAGCTCAAGGCAGCTGTGACGGCTAAGCAACTGGACTATTTTGAGCAGGAGGGCGAAGCGGCCTTTTATGGGCCAAAGATCGACTTCATGGCGACGGATGCGATTGGCCGCGAGCACCAGGTGGCAACGGTGCAGCTCGACTTCGTCCAGCCCGAGCGCTTTGGCCTCGAATATACCGATGAAGCGGGTGACATGGCTCGGCCAGTGATGATTCACAGCGCGCTGCTGGGCTCGATTGAGCGCTTCCTGAGTGTCTTTATAGAGCACACCGCGGGGTGGTTCCCCTTCTGGATCGCGCCCGAACAAGTCCGTATTCTCACAATTAACAACACCGTAGAAGACTATGTTGATGAAATCACATCGGTACTCAAAACAGTGGTACTAATGCGTCCTATAAAATACAACGAGGTAAGATACACAACAGATATGCGCAATGAATCGCTTGGCAAAAAGATCCGCGAAGCTACTGTTGTAAAAATTCCGGTGCAGATTATCGTTGGCCCGCGCGACAAAGCTAATCGCCAAGTAAGTGTGCGCACCCAGCAGGGTGAGACAACGGTGCCATTGGATGAGCTCGCGGCGTACCTAGAGGAGCTGAGCTAATGCGTCGCCTGCGCATTGCTGTGGATGTCGACGATGTGCTGGCGGAGAATGCCGCTGGCATCGTCGCCTTTAGCAACCAGCGCTGGGGGACGAACCTTACGGTCGATGACTACGATGAGCACTGGGCCAAGATGTGGCAGGTGGATAATGCCGAGGTGGAGCGTCGCACTGCCGAGATTGTGAGCACGAGCCTAAGCGCGGGCTATGGGCACATTGGCGGCGCGCTGGAGGTGCTAGAGCATTTGGCACAACACCATCATCTGATGATTGCAACGTCACGCTGCCTACAAGTAAAGGGTGATACAATAGCCTGGATCGACGAGCATTTTCCAGGTATCTTTGCGAGCACGGCGGTTTATTTCTCGGGTATTTGGGATGAGTTAACTAATGATTCGCACCGTGCCACCAAGGCAGAGTTGATGACGCAAATCAACGCCGATGTGCTGATAGACGACCAGCTCAAGCACTGCCAAGCGGTGGCAGCACATGGCCGCAATGCGCTGCTCTTTGGCAATTACGCCTGGAACCAAGCCGCAACGCTGCCAGCTGGGGTGGTGCGCTGCACAAATTGGTACGAAGTGGAGGTGGCAATTGAGCGACTTGCCAGCGATGAGCCTGCGTGATGCCGTCTACGAGCTGATGGCACAGCTGCCAGATGATAAAGTGACAACCTATGGCGACTTGGCAGCTTTTGCTGGTCACCCATACGCCGCACGGCGAGTAGGAGAGATTGCCCATGGTGGGCCGGAGGAGCTGCCGTGGCATAGACTTGTGAATTGCAAGGGAGGCCTTGCGGTCGGCTTTCCGGGTGGGCAGGCGGTGCAACGGCAATTGCTTGAGCACGATGGGATTCAGTGTGATGATTCGTATCGCGTGGTTGATTTTGCACAGCGTCGCTGGCGACCACTTGCTGCGCCGCATAATAATCTGAAAGGTAGCTCGCATGCTCACAAAAAATAACACACCGCCTCTCGCGCCTGCCACTCTGCCGCTTATCGCCATCGTTGGGCCGACTGCCAGTGGCAAGACCAGCCTGGCGATTCGCCTTGCGAGGCAGTACGGTGGTGAGATTATTTGCGCCGATTCGCGCACCATCTACAAGGGTATGGATATTGGCACTGCCAAGCCATCGCCGGATGAGCAAGCCCTCGTGCCACACTGGGGGCTGGACTTAGTAGAGCCGGGCCAGCGCTACACGGTCGTGGATTTTCAGCGCTATGCCAATCAGCAGATTGCGGCGATTCGCCAGCGTGGGCGCATCCCATTTCTCGTTGGTGGGACGGGCCTGTATGTCGATGCAGTGTTGTATAAATTTCAATTTCCAACGGTGAACAAAAAGCTTATGCAGCAGCTACAGGGCTATTCTATAGAAACTTTGCACGAACATTGTCGAGTACACAACATAGAATTACCCAGTAATAAATACAACAAAAGGCATGTCATTAATACAATAGTGCGAGAAGGACAACAGTTACAGAGGTCAGCGCATGTTGATAAAAATACCTATGTTGTGGGTATTGCAACGCCGCGTGATGTGCTGCGCAGGCGCATTGCTGAGCGGACAGAGCAGCTTTTTGCACATGGTGTTGTGCAAGAAGCGACGGAATTAGCGGCCCACTATGGCTGGGACAGTGAGGCTATGACGGGGAATATCTACCCAATTATACATAAATTACAACAGGGCGAGTATACGCTTGAGCAAGCCAAAGCGGCATTTTGCACAGCGGACTGGCGCCTGGCCAAGCGGCAAATGACCTGGCTGCGGCGCAACCCCGATATTGTATGGTGCAGCCTGGAGGATGCCGAGACGTACCTTGGTGAGGTGCTCGCGCAAGCGCGCCAGATGTGATACCATAAATCTAGTTGGTGACCGTATGATAGATGCACTGTTTGGATCAAAAACTCGCGTGAAGTTGCTCCACCTTTTCTTGAACAATCCAGGAAAGGCATTTTATGTGCGCGAGATTACGCGGCTAATTAATGAACAGATTAATTCGGTGCGCCGTGAGCTGCTCAATATGCTGGAAGTGGGGATCATCACGAGCGACAGCGTGGATAACAAATTGTACTACGAAGTAAACCAGCAGTACGAATATTATCCACCACTGCGCGTTATCTTTGCCGACCAAAAAATTGCTCCAGCCAAGAACAAGTCGGGTTACCGGCCTGCTTGGCAAGATGCGATTATGCAGTTGCCACGCTTGCGTGTGGCGATTGCGGCGGGGGCGTTGGTGAAGGGGTCTGCCAGTACGATCGATCTGCTGCTCGTGGGTAACCTCTCGGCCGCCAAGGTGCGTAGCGTGGTAGCAGTTATTGAGCGGCAGGAGGGGCGCGAGCTGACGTATAGTATCCTGAGCTACGACGAGTTCTATTACCGGCTGAGCGTGCGCGACCGCTTCATTACCACCATTCTGACCAACAAGCATACCATATTGGTAAA
The DNA here is from genome assembly GCA_938041555.1 of uncultured Candidatus Saccharibacteria bacterium. Classification (GTDB taxonomy): domain Bacteria; phylum Patescibacteriota; class Saccharimonadia; order Saccharimonadales; family Saccharimonadaceae; genus Saccharimonas. The sequence goes on from CALIAC010000023.1 coordinate 4,693, forward strand.
CGTTGATAATATATTAAAAGAAGACGAAGGAGAGAATCATGCTTGATATCGAATACAAAGGCGGCAACACAGTCATCATTGCGACGAAGAAAACCACGCTCGCAGTTGACCCCAAGCTATCGCTGCTAGGCCTGAAGGACGCCAAGACGAAGGACGCAGTAGAGCTTGCGACCGAAGAGCGCTTTGCGGTGGCTAACCCCGAGGCGCGCCTTATCATCGACCAGCCTGGCGAGTATGAAGTGGGTGACTACACCATTCGCGGCATTGCAGCCACGCGCCACATCGACACACCAGAGAGTGAGCAGCTCTCTACGGTATATCGCATTGAGTGTGGTGATATTCGCATTGCGGTGATTGGTAATATCGCGCCAGAGCTGACTGATGCTCAGCTCGAGGCACTGGGGGTGATCGACATTGTCATTATTCCAGTGGGTGGCTATGGCTACACGCTGGATGCGACAAGTGCCGCCGCCATTATTCGCAAGATCGAGCCACGGGTGGTGGTGCCCGTCCACTATGCTGATAGTGCGTTGCAGTACGAAGTACCGCAAGACACGGTGGAGGTCTTTGAGAAGGAGCTCGGTGCGCCAGTCGAACAAAAACCCAAACTCAAGATCAAAACAGCGAGTAACCTGCCCGAAGTGCTGACGGTGTTTGAGTTAGCTCGAAGCTAGGATTCATATACCCCAAGCGCAACCAGCCTCATAGAAGAGGCTGGTTTTTTGTGATACATCTTTACTCCGTTTTTCTCGCTGCTTTATCTGATGAAATATGAATATTAGTTGTAGTCGGCACGAGTGTTGGTGGGTTGATGGGCAAGATCAGTCCCTATAGTTTTCTCAAGAAATGAGTGCGAGACAGTGATGAGGATTGTGAGATTCATAGTGAAATCATTGTCATAATGTGGTCGATTTGACACAACACACTAAATTCGATACACTTCGAAATATTACTATTATTTCGATTTATATCGAAGAAAGGAACGGTTTTATGGAACAACAATCAACCACGCCGTGGGGTAAGATTGCGGTGCTAGCGCTGGGAGCCTTTGTCATTGGAGCGGATGGCTTCATGCTGGCAGCGGTATTGCCACAGGTGGCACAGCAGCTGGGAGTGTCGCTGGGGTAGACTGGCCTCTTGGTGACGGTGTTTGCGTGGGTGTATGCACTGGCGGCACCACTGTGTGGCATGGTGATGGGGCGGCGCAATCGGCGGTCGACCTTGGTGCTAGCACTGGCGATATTTGCAATTGGTAATGGAGTGGCAGCGCTCGCATCGTCATTTGTATGGATGATGGTGGCTCGAGTGATGGCAGCCTTGGGCTCAGCTATGATGATGCCAACGGCGATGGCTTTGGCAACCAGCCTTGCCCCGGCCAAGCATCGTGGCAAGGCAATCTCCGTCGTTACAACAGGTATGACGATGGCAACGGTACTCGCTGTGCCGCTGGGCTCGGTTATGGGAGAGCGCTATGGTTACCACGCGCTGTTTTGGGCAATGGCGGTGGCTGCAGTACTGGTGTTGTGTGGCATTGTGCTGGGCATTCGGGCACGTGAAGCGCAGCCAGCGCAGCAGGTACCAACCGTTCGGGCATTGGTGGCGGGCCTGGCTAATCGTCAGGTTGCACTGACGTTATTGATAACAGTAGTGATATTTGTCGCTGGCACCAGCGTGATTTCGTATCTGAGTGCGGTGGTGCAGCAGGCGGGTCTGCACGAATACTTTAGCTGGATTTTGCTCATCTTTGGTGTGGGCTCACTCCTGGGTGGTGTGCTAGGCGGCTGGCTGACCGATCGTTTTGCCCACATTTGGCTGGCCCGCTGGGCAATGCTTGCCTTTGCGTTGGCGCTTGCTTTGCTTGGTGTGGCGGCTGGGATGCCAGGTGCGCTTGGTCTCGTTGGTGGCAGTGTGCTATTATGGACAGCTAGTGCTTGGATTGCCACGATTGCTCAGCAATACCGCGTCATTGCGCTTGCTCCAGAACGGGCTCAGCTGAATCTTTCACTCAATTCATCCAGTATTTACATTGGTCAAGGCTTTGGTGGTATGCTGGGCGGTGTGATTATTAGTGGCCAGCCAGCTCAGGTAATTCCACTGGTGGCGGCCGGTGTGGTAGTGCTTGCCTTGGCAATGACCAGCAGGTATGAGACAATACAAAGGAAATGACATCCCAACAAAACACCCCAACTGACCTACTTGCACCAGAGCATGTCTTTGCCGCCCTGTCCGATCCGCTGCGGCTGCGGATTGTCCGTCGCTTGGCTGCGGAGGGGCGGCTGGGCTGCAGCCAGATTGATCATAATCTCTCACTCTCGACTGTCTCGCACCACTGCAAAGTCCTGCGCGAAGCAGGCATTGTCACGAGCGAAGCGGTTGGCACCCAGCGTGTACTGGTGCTGCGGCCAGAGTTTGCTCGGCAGTTCGCTGGTGTGCTCGCGACAATTGCTGAGTTAGATAAAGCGAAGTAACCACTAAAATATCCCCTATAAAGGGGATATTTTTACAGGTGTCGTTTACTTAGGGCGACTACGCCGCAGCCTTGGCCTTTGTCTTGGCGCTGGTGAGCAGGCCTTTCTTCTTGAGGGTACGGATCGCCTTGGTCGAGAGAACCATGGTAACCTTTTGCCCATTTACAACGAAGGTCTTTTTCTGAAGGTTTGGTTTGAAGACTCGCTTGGTGCGTCGCAACGAGAAGCTCACATTGTTGCCGAATTGCTTACCCTTGCCAGTCAGTTCACATCGTGCTGCCATATCCTTATTCCACTTATTCACTTATATTATTACAATCTGTATTAGTATACGCTGCCAAGGAGGCAATGTCAAGGTGGGTAGCCAATGTGATACAATAAAGAAATGCATATTGATATCGCTCACCTCATTATCGTCCTTGTCGTTATTCTTATCTCAATGACACTGCACGAGGCGATGCATGGCTTTGTGGCGTACTGGCTGGGCGATGATACGGCTAAGGAGCAGGGGCGCTTGACGCTCAATCCGCTGCATCATATCGATCCATTCTTGACCATCCTCCTGCCGCTGAGCTTGGCATTGCTGGGCCTACCAGTGTTTGGTGGGGCCAAGCCAGTGCCGTACAACCCCGAGCGAGTGCGTGGTGACGAATGGGGCGCAGCGCTGGTGGGGCTCGCTGGGCCGCTGACGAACTTCGTCATTGCCTTCATCTGCTTCGGCCTATATGCGACGGTCGCTGGGCCGGCGGTGCAGCCGCTGCTTGCGACGGCAGTGAGTGTGAACCTTGGTTTCTTTGTCTTTAATATGCTGCCTATCCCACCGCTCGATGGCTCGCGTGTGCTGTATGCTTTGGCACCGGAGTTTGTGCGCCGCGGCATGGAGGTGGTGGAGCAGTACGGCGTGATGCTGGTCTTTGTATTGGTGCTGGTCGGTAGCTCAGCTATTGGTAATGTGATGATGGCGGCCGTCAGGGGTATCTTGCAGCTTTTCTCGCTGGTGTTTGGCGTGTCGCTTGGTTAGGAGCAGGAATTGGGCCGTTTACCTGGCTTGGTACAGGGTTTAGATTGTAGGCTAGCTTGGTGGGAGATTGAATGAGGCTGTCTCTCGTACAAAGGTGAGTGTCTGTTATGAGCACGAGCAGAGTTTTAAACATCCAATACAAGAGGTGTTAATATTCAGCGGATATTGACATGTTTAGTACTAAAGAAGAGGGTGTGAGGATCTCAACCTCGCAAACGTGACGCCGCTTACCATTCTGTGGTATACTAAGAGTGTCCCAGACGAATATCGGGCGTGTATGATTTTCCTAACATCATATGATAGGGATTCCAACATTCACCATACCCGTGGGTATGGATGAGGAAACCCACCTTGCATCATGCAGGGGAATATCAAGCGCCTGGGGTGAGTCTGGGATTTTTTGATGGTTGAGGGCTAAGAGTATCACACGGTTCCTCTTCATCACTCCCTCCGATAGAACGCTATAAGGGTCGATACTTCCCAAGTATCGACCTCTTGCGCTGGGCTGCTAATCGGTTATTACAACCGATTAGCACACTCCATCAGATGAAGTGATGAAGAGGGCCCTGCACTGAAGATGAAGGTTTTAACACCCACTTACTATAAATCCCTTATGCTATAATAGGGAGGCAGTCTATTAGATGATCGCTTGCTACTTGGCAAGAGGAAAGTCCGGGCAGCACAGGATACGACAGTCGCTAACGGCGACCGGGGGCAACCCTAGGGAAAGTGCCACAGAAACGATACCGCTCCGCAACACCAATACTCGTGCGCAGTAGCGCTCTAGTAGCGGGGTAAGGGTGAAAGGAGTGAGGTAAGAGCTCACAGCGCTGCATGGTGACATGCCGCGGAGGTAAACCCTGTCGGCTGCAAGGAGATAGCCACGGATGAGTGATCCGCTTGTGGCTATCGCTAACCGCTCGATTTGCAGAGCAATTTGCAAACTAGATAGATGATCATCCACGACAGAACCCGGCTTATCGATAGGCTGCTTTATGGTATGATGTGTTAGCTCCAGCTTTGGAGCTTTGTTATTTTCTACAACCTCCTCGCCGAACAAGAAAATATCTAGAAGCCAGCAACTGTGGGGACGGATAAGCTCTGTGATTCATCTGGCCGGAACATTTTCGGTGCGATGAGGAGGCTACAGAAATGAAGTAGCACAGGCGAAATGTCGTGCCCCACCAAGTGGCCGCTCATCTACAAATGAATACACACCTCTGTTACGGAGGTGTGTATTTTGCACAACGTAGTAGAAATTACTTGCGAGTGACCTGCTTCACGACAGCTGCAAAAGCCTGCGGCTCGTTGACGGCGAGCTCGGCGAGGACCTTGCGGTCGAGCGCCACACCAGCAGCCTTGATGTCGGCAATCAGGCGGCCGTAGGTGGTGCCATTTTGCCGGGCGGCAGCGTTAATGCGGGTGATCCACAACTGGCGCAAATCGCGCTTGCGGTTGCGGCGGTCGCGGTAGGCGTATTGCAGAGCCCGGATTACCCCTTGCTTGGCAAGGCGGAAGCTCCGGGTGCGATTGTGTTGCATTCCTTTGGCAGCTCGCAGCATCTTGGCGTGGCGAGCGTGGGCGGTTGTTCCTCGTTTGACGCGCATATGTTAGACTCCTAAGGCTCGTTTAGCATTTTTGGCCATACCACCAGTGATGGTAGCAGGGGTGTTGATATTGCGCTTGCGCGACTTGCTCTTCTTGGAGAGCATGTGGTTTCCGAAGGCACGCCGACGGGTCAGTTTGCCGGTACTGGTTAGCTTAATGCGCTTAGCAGTGCCCTTGTGGGTCTTGAGTTTTGGCATTACTTACTCCTTATTACGATGCTGAGATTGCGCCCAGCCATCAGTGGTTTTTGCTCGACAATCGCTTCGTCCTCAAGGGCGGAGACAACCTGGCTAATTAAATTATAGCCAAGCTCACGATGCGCCATCTCGCGGCCGCGGAAGAAGATCAAAACCTTGACCTTGTGCCCCTCAGCCAGGAATTTGCGAATCTTGCGTAGCTTGATCTCAAGATCATTAGCGCCAATCTTTAGGCCAAAACGCATCTGCTTGAGCTCATTGGCTTTATTGCTTCGCCTATTGCGCTGCTGCTCCTTCATCTTTTGGTACTGATATTTGCCCCAATCGATGATCTTCACAACGGGTGGGTTAGCATTGGGCGAAAACTCCACCAAGTCTACGCCAGCTTGCCGCGCCTTATCCAGTGCTGCTTGCCGGCTCATGATGCCAAGTTGTTCGCCGCTTTCGCCAATGACGCGCAGCTCGCGTGCGCGGATGGCTTCGTTGATGCGGGTGGTTGATTTGATTGTGCTCTCCTTTGCTTGAGCTTAAAACGAATTGACTCCCCAAAAGTTTACCAGATGTCGCCGCAAAAGGCAAATAAAATATGCTGTGGTTATGGTGATTTTTGCTGCGATTACTCGGTGAGAGACGCTATAGGTGGGGTTATGAGAATGAAAGCCCCTTGGTTTACAGCGTTTTTCTCTTCTGCGCGTTTATAGATAACGAGCCTCACACCCTACCAACCCCACCAAAGGAAGTGTAAGAAACCGGTAGGGCGAGATGCAGACGGGCGGCTAATTGTCCTGCATCTGCAGTGCCTTGGCACAGGCAATTGCCTGCGTGATTGTCTCTTCGAGTGTTGTGCCTGGCTGCCGCCCAGTGTGCTCGGTGTAGAGCGCGTCGAGGTAGCGTGTCTTGGGTGCGCCCTCTGGATGGCCGTAGACGACCTTGGCGGGGTTCTTGCCGATATGGAAGCCAAATTCTACATTGGTGGTAAAGGCAGGCATGCCCAGTGTGGGTAGCGACCGGTCGATCACCCGTGGCACCCAAAAGAGCACCACCGTTGCTGCGTCGAGCGCTTCCCACTCCCAGCGTGCTTGCTTGAGGAGATCGAGCTCGCGCTGGGGCGAGGCATCGTGGTTCTCTGGCGCGTAGACGATCCCCTCGTAGCCCAGCCTCGCAAAGATCCGCACGGCCTCGGGCCGCCACGACGCAGAGATGAGCTGCTGCGATGCTACATCGAAGCGTGGTGTGGGGCCTGCGAGGAAGATCGCTGACTGGCCTGGAGTAGGGTGGTGGAGGGGTTGGTCGGAGTAGTTTGCTTGCATGGCTCTAGTATGGCTGGCTGATGAGGAGTTTGTCAAATGTTGTGAGTTGCACCTTATTGCCAAGTTCTCGCCGATATACAGAAAAAAACAGAGGTAGAATGTGATGTAAGATACACGACGATATTTTTACAACGCTTTGACCGGCGCTGGTTGTCGATATTGCAACGCCTCGGAGACGTGAGCAATGGTGATGTGCGGCGCTTCGTCAAGATCGGCAATGGTCTGGGCTACCTTGATGACTTTGAAGTAACCGCGCGGGCTGAGGCCAAGCTTGGTGCTGGCAGCATCGAGGAACTGCTTGACCTCTGGCGAGAGTGGGATAGAGCGCCGCACCTGAGCCGAACTGAGGCGGCTATTGCGCATGGCGCTGCCACCATAGCGGGCGGCTTGAGCGCGGATGGCGGTAGAGATGGTGGCTATCGCATGGCGCTGCTCATGATCGGTGGTGGTGCGGTGTGAGAGCAGTTGCTCGGTGGGGATGCGATTGACGGGGATGATCATATCAATCCGATCCATCAGTGGCCCAGACAGGCGCTTCTGGTAGGCGATGATCTGTGTGCTGCTGCAGGTGCAGGCGTGTGTTGGGTCGCCATAGTAGCCGCAGGGGCAGGGGTTCATCGTGGCCACCAGCATAAAATCAGCCGGGTAGGTGGCGCGCCCGCGCGCTCGGGTGACCGTCACTGTCGTGTCCTCGAGTGGCTGACGCAATACCTCAAGCGTCGTGCGCGGATATTCGGGCAACTCATCAAGGAAGAGCACACCCAGGTGGGCTAAGCTCACCTCGCCAGGCTGCGGCACCGACCCACCGCCGATCAGTGATGCGCGGCTTGCTGTGTGGTGCGGCGCTCGAAATGGCCGTGCTTGGACGCTTTGGTCGAGTGAGAGACCAGCCAGGCTGTGCAGCTTCGTCACGGCCAGCTGCTCATCTGGAGTCAGAGGCGGCAAGAGGCTGGGCAGCGTCTTGGCAAGCATCGACTTGCCGGTGCCGGGCGGCCCGGTGAAGAGGATGTTGTGGTGGCCCGCTGCGGCAATGGTGAGGGCGCGCTTGGCTTGGGCCTGGCCGTAGATATCATCGAGCAGGGGCGATGACGCAGGTGTTGTTGGTTTGTCATCAGTGGGTGATGGCTGGTATATTGGCAGTGGTTTTTCGCCTTTGAGATGGAGGAAGAGTGTTGTAAGATCTGGTACACCATAGAGCGTCACCCCTGATACGAGGGAAGCTTGGGGAAGATTCTCTATAGGCAAATAGACAGTGTTGTGATTATTATCACGAGCAGCTTCGGCAATGGTAATAGCGCCTTTGATCGGGCGGAGCGTGCCATCGAGCGCCAGCTCGCCAGCAAAGACCGCCCCAGCCACTTGCTCGGGCCGGAGCTGGCCGCTGCTGGTGAGGAGGGCAAGGGCAATTGGCAGGTCGTAGTGTGTGCCGTCCTTGGGTAGCTCGGCCGGTGCGAGGTTGATGGTGATGCGCTGGGCTGGATATTCCAGCAGGGAGTTGGTGATGGCACTGCGCACTCGTTCGCGCGCTTCGTCGATGGCTTTGTTGCCCAGACCAACGATCTGCAGGGCGGGCAGGCCCTTCGTCATGTCGCTCTCCACATCAATCATATGGCCAGCGAACCCTACGGGCGCAACCGACCTGATTTTTGCGACTTTGTTCATGCTGTCTATAGTTAAGCATATTGGTGGGGTCTGTGCAAATTGTTTTTATTCCGGAGGAGGGGTGTGTGGAGGATGAGCGTGAGAATATATAAGGACATAGCTCACTGCCCATACAAACATAGGCAACGAAAAGGATGCTGCCAGAGAGGAGAAATCGCTAGCCTTCTAGATTGTTCTTGTGTGGCGATAGGCCAACTTGACGCTCAAGCGCTCGAGTGAGGATACATAGGCAAAACCATGCTATAATAGACACGAGACGTGGGGCTGATATAGCGTTCGACGTTTGGACTTTGTCATTGTATTCTGCGAATCGGATATGCACGACACGCATAGATATAACTGCAAAAAATAAAGTTGCAGCAGCATTCCGCAGTGTTGAGGAGATCTTCGCATCTTCCAAGACCGCCGCGGTTGCACTCGCCGCTTAGTCTGGCGATCGCTATGAGGTGCATGGCAACAGGGCATCTTGTAGTGTCATAGCTATGTTGCTTGCTCTCCTGGTGGCAGCGGCACGAGGAGAGGACATATACCGCGCAACGATAGGCTGTATTTTTGGTTTGTTTCTGATCGGCCTCGCGTTGTCAAACACATAAACAAACCTACGTTCGTAGACGAATACGAGGGCACCAAGCGGACCCGGGGGCAGTACCCGGCAGCTCCACCACGTAGAAGATGATTGTTCACCAAGCGTGGGCGATTTTTTATTGCGCAAAAACCTAGTGAGCTACATACGTACAAATCACAAACACTGCTGCGAAGTATCACCAAGGGTCGCGTACTAGCCAAGCTCTCTCACCAAAAAAACAACCACCTGCGAGTAGTGGTTGTTTTTGGATGTGGAGTTTTCGTATATTGTTTATTTTTGGCCTCTGCATAATTTTTTTATTCAGAAGCTATCCTTATGATATGGGAGAAAACTGCTTGTGTCAACGATTTTTGGCAATATTTTTGCGTAAAAAATACCACATCGAACATATACGCAGACCGACCGCACATCGCCCAAAACTTGTGTTATAAACACAACACAAGTAATGGAATACAACAGAGGTAGCATACAGTACAGAGCCAAAAACGAACAAAAAATTATTGCACTATATACAACAAAAATGCCTGTGCACAACTCTCGAAAGTACAGAGGTGCAAGAGATGAGCAAGCCGCCAATGTTCGCGTGGGTGAGAAAGAGGGTGGCGAGGCAATGTTTTGCGATAGTTCGCACGATGACGATAACGCCCATGCTTGTATATTGGTGCGATGTATAGCGCTGTCGTGAGATGATGCAAGCGCCGCCAAAGTTTTGCAGCATAGAGCCCAAACTGATTGACTTACCATACCGCTTGTGCTAACGTAGAAGTAAGCTTTGACAAACACAAACACTCAAGAAAAAACGGAAAAGCTTACCCTACATAACCCAACATAGCATCGCCATTGGCGCGCACCAGGCAGCGGCAGAGCGCAGCACAGCGCTGAGCTTTGGCACTGCCTGCGCTCCGCCAATACTATATAGAGTACCCCCCAAGTAGAAGTACTTTTGTCATCGTTGGCGTCGACGCGTGGTGGCCTTCTCATACATGGCGCATGCCGAGGGCTCACCACTCATGCTCCACACTGTGGAGCACCTCTAGCCCGTAGCGGCTGCCGGGCGTCCTAATTATATACCTATAGAGGACGCTGCAAGCGCGTTGCTTTGTGCGGCTGCTCGGGCTTCTCACCAGGCGGATTGCTTGGTATAGTGATAGATATGTCTCGAAGAATCCTGCTTGCCAGCATGAGCGCGGCTGCAGCGGTGCTGCTGGCGATTGTGCTGCAGACCACCACGCCAGCGACGATTCACCCTCTGGGGATCGTGCTGGTCTTTGTGCTGTGCTATGTGGTAATGCTGGGGTTGCTAACGTACCTGCTGGCGGGCATTGCGGCGGCACTGCGGCGCTGGCTGCCCGAGGCGCAGCGGCGAGCGGTGACGCTGAGCTTTCGGCGCTGCTATTATTTTGGCTCGGTACTGGCGCTGGCACCAGTGCTGCTGATTGGGGCGCGCTCGGTGGGGCGTGGTGGCTGGTACGAGCTGGCACTGGTTTTTGCTTTTGAGGCAATTGCATGTTTTTATGTGGCAAAACGGTGACAGGGCGCGTATACTAGGCAGAGGAGGACGGTTCTATGCCACGAAAAAAATCAACCCCAGCAGCGCCCACCGCGCCAGAGACACAAGCGACATCATCCCCAAAGAAGCGCGCCACACAGCGCACCAAGCAAAAATCACAACATCCACGATCTGTTGCAAAGAAGACAACAAAGGCAAATACGACCTCTGTTCCATCACCTAGCACACAACCAAGCAGCTCATCACAAGCTGTCGTAGATAATGCATCACCCAGCCAAACAAACGGACAATCCTCATCATCCACCTCTGTTGCGTATGTAACAGCCCGCCGCCGACCAGTGTTGGAGGCGTTTATTGCGACGGGAGCGGCAGGAATTATGCCATATGCACTGTTGGTAGGGTTGCAAGCTGCGGTTATGATTGGGCTCGGTAGTCATATACCTTCTAGGAAGACCACAGGCTACCTTTTATTTTTATGGAGTGTTAGCTTGATAGTGCAGTACTTCATGACTTTGCGTCAGTTGGGCCGGTCGGACCATTATTGGCAGCGGCTTGTTGCCTTGATTCTCCTGTCGGGTAATCCTGGGTTGTTGATTGTGGGTGTGTGGCTATATTATGGATTTTTTGCTGTTCCTGGCCAAAGACCCGCTTTTTGGCTGTATGATGTAGCAGTGGAGGTGAGCGTAATTATTAGTATACTTGGCTCGCTCTACCTCTGGTATCTCTTGCTTGGCACCAAACGCGAGATTGCACCGCTTACCAACCGTACAGTGTCTAGTGTGACATTTGGGCGTCTGGCGAAGCGTCGGCGGGTGGGCTTGAGTTTAATCGCTGTGGCGCCTATTTTGCCACTGATTTTCCTCATGCTCTTGATGGTCACAACGTCAATACTCCATATACTGCAGCTTAACTCTATATCATATGCCATCTCTGAGGTTGTTATTCAGCCAGAGTGGATGAATGAAGTCGTGTATATGACGCCGAGTGTGTTGGCGTTGGTCATTGGTATTGTCCTTGTGGCAAACAGCCAGCGCGAATAACCAAGTGCCAAAACTATTTGTCTAACAGAGGAGAACCACCCCCCATGCCCAAGCAACCCATCGCCATGACGAGCTCAAGACACCATGACCATACAGCTACACCTGATGCTCCTGCACCGCCGCGTCGCCCATTGCTTGAGGCGTGGGTGATTGCGGGTGCGGTGGGGACGATTGCCAGTGCAGCGGTGCTGTGTATGCATAGTGTCACGCTCGTGAGTAGCCGGACTATCGGGGAGCGGGCGTTTGGGTGGCTACTGGTTGTTTGGAGTATGAGTGTGCTGGTGCAGGGCTATCTTGCGCTGCGGCAGTCGCACCGCACCGATCGGTATTGGCAGAGGATTGGAGCACTGAGCTTGCTTGCAATCAATGCCGTGTTTATGACTGGCTCGACGCTGTATGCTTTTTGGGTGCTGCAGAGTCCACTTAAGGTGGGCGTACAGAGTAATGCGATGATCATCGTTAGCGATGTGCTCAGCCTGGTCGGCTCACTCTACCTCTGGTATCTCCTGCTTGGCACGCAGCCAGCCTTGCCAGTGCGGTCTAAAGATGATGGAGATTGCACAACGAAAAACCAGATGATGAAGCGCAAAGTTGGCTTCTGGCTGATGGTTGGGCCAGTCATACCACTGGTGATGATGCATGGTGGGCTGCTGTTTGTGTTGCTATGTGCGCATGGGTATGACCTGGGTCTCTTTACTTCTGATGTAGTGAAGTGGCTGGGTACGATGAGTGCTGTGCGGGGAGGTGTCTTGTTCGTCATATCGGCTGCGATATATGGCGGCATTACGTGGGTCGTGATTGCGCCGATAGCGTTCATCAGTGGCTTGGGGCTCGTTGCGACGAGCAAATATGAATAAAAGCCGCTAGTATGCAGACTATTCTACCCCTGTTATTTTCGCTGATTCGGCGATTATGATACAATAAGGTGCGTGTAATGTAACCCGAATGACCTAATAGTGAGGGAAATGAATGAACAAACAAGTAGATAATGGATCGTATGACGGTTCGCAAATTCAGGTGCTCGAGGGTCTCGAGCCAGTCCGCAAGCGCCCGGGGATGTATATCGGTAGCACGGGCTACGATGGCGTGCACCACTTGATTAAGGAGATTGCTGATAACTCCATCGATGAAGCGATTGCGGGCTATGCCTCGCGCGTCGATGTACGTATCTTGGCCGATGGTGGCTTGATGGTGACCGACAACGGGCGTGGTATCCCGGTAGACAAGCACCCCAAGACTGGCCTGAGTACGCTCGAGACAGTGCTGACGGTGCTGCACGCCGGTGGTAAGTTTGGTGGCGGTGGCTACAAGGTGTCGTCTGGTTTGCACGGTGTGGGCTCGAGCGTGGTTAACGCGCTATCAAACCGCCTCGTTGCAGAGGTGGTGCGCAAGGGGCGCCTCTATCGGATTGAATTTGAGCGTGGCCATACTACTGTACCGCTCAAGAATAAGGGTAAAACCGACCGGCCTGACGGTACAACGATTATCTTCTATCCCGACCCAACCATCTTTAAAGAGACAGTCGACTTCGACTACAAGTGGGTGGTACACTACCTTCGCCACCAAGCCTACCTCACGAAAGGCGTCTACACCACTGTGTATGATGAGCGCACCAAGCAGCGCCAGGCCTTTTATTTCGAGGGAGGGATTCGCAGTTATGTCAAGAACCTTAACGTTGGTAAAGACGTGCTGAGCGACGATGTCTTTTATGTGGAAAAGCAAGTCGAGGACTCGATGATCGAGGTGGCGGTGCAATACAACGATACCTATGTCGAAACCGTCCGACCTTTCGCCAACAACGTGCTCACCCCTGATGGTGGGACACACCTTGTGGGCTTTCGCGCAGCGATGACCCGCGTCATCAATGACTATGCGCGCAAGAATAGTCTCCTCAAGGAGAAGGACGACAACCTCTCGGGCGATGACATCCGCGAGGGGCTTACTGCCGTTATCCTCGTTAAGCTGCCCGACCCGCAGTTTGAGGGCCAGACTAAGAATAAGCTTGGCAACCCCGAGGTGCGGCGTTACGTTGACCAAGTGATGAGCGAGTATTTCTCGTACTATCTAGAAGAAAATCCGGCAGTGGCTAAGAAGATTGTTGGCAAGGCGACGCTGGCCGCTCGAGCTCGCAAGGCTGCCCGAGCGGCGCGCGATACCGTGATCCGCAAAGGGGCGCTCGATGGCGCCAGCCTGCCAGGCAAGCTGGCCGACTGCTCCAGCAAAAATCCCGAAGAGTGTGAGCTCTACATCGTGGAGGGTGACTCGGCTGGTGGCTCGGCCAAGACTGGGCGCGACAGTCGTACTCAGGCTATCTTGCCACTGCGTGGTAAGGTGCTTAACACCGAGCGTGCCCGCCTCGACAAAATGTACGCCAACCGTGAGATCCTCAGCCTCATCAAGGGTATGGGTGTGGGGATTGGTGACACCTTCGACATCAAGGGGTTGCGCTACAATCGCATCATTATCATGACTGATGCCGATGTCGACGGCAGCCACATTGCCACACTGCTCATGACCTTCTTCTTCCGCTATATGCAGCCGGTGGTGGAGGCAGGGCATATCTACTTGGCCAAGCCACCTCTGTTTAAGCTCCGTCTCTCGGGCAACAAGCAAGAATATATCTACAACGAAGAAGCGCTCGAGGCCTACTACGACGAGCAGATTGCAGCGCGCAAGGCCCGTGGGGTAGAGATAGACCCAAGCGAGCCCCGCATCAAGCAAGCTGGCCTGAGTGAGTCCGCCCTCCAGCGCTACAAGGGTCTCGGTGAGATGGATGCCGACCAGCTGTGGGAGACGACGATGAACCCCGAGCACCGCGTGCTCGTGCAAGTCCAGTTGGAGGATGCCGAGCGTGCCGACGCAATCTTCACCAAGCTAATGGGCAACGAAGTAAGTGTACGCAAGAACTTCATCCAGGCCAACGCTGCAAAGGTCAGCCTAGAGGAGCTTGATATCTAATCTATGAACGAGGAACATACAATGCAGCCAGAAGATAACCAACTAACCACCCCAGCTACCGTGCCCGACCAGAGCCACTCGCGCAGTGTGGAGGTCCGTACCGTCGAGGACGTGATGGAGGATAACTTCCTGCGCTACTCGATGTCGGTCATCGTCGACCGCGCGCTGCCCGATGTACGTGATGGCATGAAACCTGTCCACCGCCGCATCGTCTATGTGATGGACAAAATGGGCATCGGTCCGACATCTAAGACGATCAAGAGTGCTCAGATCGTTGGTGAGGTGATGGGTAAGTACCACCCACACGGCGATAGCTCTATCTACGATGCCATGGTGCGTATGGCTCAAGACTGGGTTGAGCGCTACCCGCTGGTACAGGGGCAGGGGAACTTTGGCTCGATGGATGGCGATCCGCCTGCTGCAATGCGCTACACCGAGGCAAAAATGACGCGTGTGTCGGAGGCGCTCCTAGCTGATATCGATAAAGAAACCGTCCCATTCCGCGACACCTACGACGCGACTCGCCAAGAGCCTACCGTCTTGCCGGCCAAGCTGCCTAATCTACTACTTAACGGCCAGGTTGGTATTGCCGTTGGTATGGCAACAAATATCCCCACCCACAATCTTGGTGAGGTGGTCGATGCAACAGTCGAGCTTATCAACAACCCTGATGCCACGCTGGATGACCTCATGCAGCACATTAAAGGGCCGGACTTTCCGACTGGTGCAGTGGTCTATGGTGGCACGCCAATGCGTCAAGCCTACGCCACTGGTCGTGGTAGCGTGACAATGCGCGCCGTAGCAGCTATTGAGGAAACGAAGAAGCGTGGGCGCTACCGCATCGTTATCACAGAAATGCCTTATGGTGTTAATAAAGCAACACTGATTGAGAAGATTGCCGACCTCGTCCACGAGAAGAAGCTCACTTCTATCAGCGACTTGCGCGATGAGTCGGCTCGGGGTAATGTGCGTGTTGTTATCGACCTCAAAAAGGATGCCTACCCCAAGAAGGTGCTCAACCAGCTCTACAAGCTCACCGCGCTGCAGACTAACTTCCACTACAACATGCTAGCGCTTGTGCCCAGCAGCGAGAACGCGATGCGTCTCCAGCCACGGGTACTTGGCCTGCATGATATTCTCGGTGAATTTATCACGCATCGGCGCATTGTGGTGCGCCGCCGCACCGAGTATGAGCTCAAGAAGGCCAAGGCACGGGCGCATATTCTTGAAGGGCTCAAGATCGCGCTTGATAACATCGATGAGGTCGTCAAGCTAATCCGAGCAAGTAAGAATTACAACGATGCTTTGCAGGGGTTGATGGAGCGTTTTGCGCTCAGCGAGATCCAAGGTAAGGCGATTCTTGCTATGCAGCTGCGCAAGCTAACCGGTCTTGATCGCCAAGAGATCGAAGACGAGCTGCGCTATCTGCACGAGCTCATCAAGCAGCTTGAGGCTATTCTGGCTGATGAGAATGAGATCCTGCGCCTTATCAAAGAGGAACTGCTCGAGATGAAGGAGAAGTACGGTGACGAGCGCCGCACCAAGATCATCGACCATGAGCTCGGCAAATTCAGCGACGAAGAGCTCATCCCTGAGGAAGAGACCGTTGTTATTCTCACAGCAGAGAATTACATTAAGCGCACCTTGGTGAGCGAATACCGCCGCCAAAACAGAGGTGGCAAGGGCAAGCGTGGCATGTCTACCAAGGAAGAAGACGGCATCGACCAACTTATTCCGGCCAACACCCATGACTGGCTGCTCTTCTTTACCAACAAGGGCCGGGTCTTCCGCCTCAAGGCGTACGAAGTGCCTGCTGCCAGCCTCGCAGCCAAGGGTGTTGCGGCTGTCAACTTGCTTCAGCTCCAGCCTGAAGAGAAAATTACATCAATTATCAACCACGCGAAAGATGCGAGCGATGATGGCTATCTCTTTATGGCCACGACCAAAGGTACTGTGAAAAAGACAACACTACGAGACTACGCCAACATCCGCACCAATGGCCTCATTACCATCAAACTCGACGATGGCGATGAGCTGCGCTGGATCAAACAGACCAATGGTGACAATGATGTAATAATCTCAACATCAGCTGGTCAGGCAGTGCGCTTTAGCGAGACAGAGTGTCGGCCAATGGGGCGCGTTGCTCGTGGCGTGCGTGGTGTACGTCTCCGCCCCGATGATACGGTGGTGGGGATGGACATCGTCACCAGTAGCGACCAGCAATTGCTCGTCATCAGCCAAAATGGTTACGGCAAGATTACCAAAGCGGCCAACTTCCCCTGCCACAAGCGGGGCGGCGTCGGCATCAAGGCAGCGGTTGTCACTGCCAAGACTGGGCCGATTATCGCTGTGCAGACTCTCGAGCCTGATGCCACTGAGGCACTCCTCATCAGCCAAAACGGCCAAACCATCCGTGTGGCGCTTCAAGACATCCCAACGCTTGGCCGCACCACTCAGGGTGTGCGAGTGATGCGCCTTGCTAAGGATGATACTGTCTCATCGATCGGCATTGTGGGCGAAAAAGACGAGGATAAGGAAGCATAACCATGCCGTGGTATCTCTCGCCATATATTGTGGCTATCGCCATCAGCTGGGCAATTGCTCATGTCATTAAGTTTGCAATTGCCCACGCCAAAGGCAAGGTGCTTGACTTCACCCACCAGCTCTTCATCTCTGGCGGCATGCCGAGCTCGCATGCCGCCACATCGTTGTCTGTCTGGACGGTGCTGGTGCTGCAGCAGGGGTTACAGTCGCCTCTGGTTGGTGTGACGACGCTGCTCGTGCTGATTATTTGCTACGATGCCGTCAAGGTGCGGCGCTCGTCGGGCGAGCAGGGTATTGCCATCCAGCAGGTCATCAAGAAGACTGGGGTCGACGTCACATTGCCGCGGGCTGCACAGGGGCACACACCACTCGAGATCTTCGTTGGGTCGCTGCTTGGCGTGCTTGTGGGTGTAGTTGTATTTTTTGCGACAAAATAATCGCAAAAAAGTGTTGACCATCCGCAAAAAATACGCTATGATGGTTTCAGTCTGGTTGAGGGAGACAAACACAAGAACCAACAACGAGACATTTCGTATCTTAACAATTTAGTTGTGCAATAATCATCGTCAGTCTATTTTTGAGTTATAGACGCTTCCCAACAGGGAAGCATCTTTTATGAAAAGTACATCTTTTCTTTTTATGGAGAGTTTGATCCTGGCTCAGGATGAACGCTGGCGGCGTGCCTA
>CALIAC010000024.1 GCA_938041555.1 uncultured Candidatus Saccharibacteria bacterium
CTCACTACACCGAAAATGTTCCGGCCAGATGCCGCGAGGAGCTTACCCGTTCGCGTATTTGCTGGCCTCCATATATTTTCTTGTGCAGTGAGCTTGCCCGTGAGGGTTCTGTACCGATTCTAGAATTACGAATTAAGACCGAGATGAGCAATGCCGAGACACGCTTCACCCAAATAGGATCTCATCGAGGAAGCGCAAGCAACAATGCCCGCTATTTTTCTGCAAACTCTCCTCACACCCTAGCAAATAATGGTACAATAAAGGAAAACCAAGAAGGAGATCGCGATGTTTGATACCACCCCCTACGAAGAAAAGATGAACCATGTGCTTGAGCACCTGGAGGAGCGCCTGGGGAAGATCCGCACGGGCCGGGCTCACGCGAGTATGCTTGATGGCATTATGGTCGAGGCGTATGGCACCAGTATGCCGCTCAACCAAGTGGCTAACGTGACGGCACCAGAGGCGACGCTATTGCAAATCACGCCATTTGACCCAGCTAATCTGCAAAAGATTGCGAGCGCCATCCGAGCCGATCAAGCGCTTGGCCTTAACCCGAGCGACGATGGTCATGTCGTCCGTGTGCCAGTGCCGCCACTGACGGAGGAGCGCCGCAAGCAATTGGTTAAGCAAGCCAGCGAGAAGGTAGAAGAAGCACGTATTGCGCTGCGTGGGGTACGCCAAGACGCCTTGAAGGACGCTAAGCGCCGCAAAGAAGCCAAGGAGCTGAGTGAAGATGACGTGAAGGCAGTGGAGAAGGAGATCGATCGCCTCATGGCACAGCACCAAACCACAATAGAAGCCGCCTTTGCCGCTAAAGAGAAGGATATTTTGACGATTTAATGACATTCTCTCTGCCGACGTACGCAACCAACCGCCCATCATGGAGCCAGGCATGAGTGCTACCACGCAATTGCCGCAGCATGTTGGCTATATTGTTGATGGCAACCGGCGCTGGGCTAAGCAGCGTGGCCTCTCGGCTCAAGAGGGGCACAGTGCTGGCTACGAGAAACTACGCGATATTGCCCTTACTACCATCGAGCGTGGCGTGCCCTATGTTAGCGCCTATATCTTTAGCACCGAGAACTGGCATCGTAGCGGCCCAGAGGTTAAGCACTTGATGAATCTGCTGGTGACGATGCTCGACCAAGACCTGCCGATCTTCATCGAGCATGGGGTGCGCATCCGCGTGGCGGGGACGCGCCTGCGCCTGAGCCGGCGGGTCAAGAAGGCGATCGATGCTGCCGAGGCTGCCACTAAGGATTTGCAGCAGGGTACGATGGTGCTGTCGTTTAATTATGGTGGGCAGCAGGAGATTATCGATGCGGTCAATCGCTTGCGCAAAACGCTCTCGGTTCATAAGAAGGTAACGGCCCAGATCTTTGAGCAATTTTTGTATACACCAGACGTGCCGCCGTGTGATTTGATCGTTCGCACCAGTGGTGAGCAGCGGCTGAGCAACTTCATGCTGTGGCGCAGCGCCTATAGCGAGCTGCTGTTCTTGGATAAGCCATGGCCAGATATGACACACGCCGACGTCGATGCTTTGCTGGCCGAGTATGCTCGGCGGCAACGGCGCTTTGGAGGATAACGAAGGAGGAATATGGAGATAGTGATTGGTATTATCATTGGAGTCATCGCACTGACGCTACTGGTGGCAACGCACGAGTTGGGCCACGGCATTGTGGCGCGGCGCAATGGTGTGGTGGTGGAGGAGTTTGGCATTGGCTTCCCACCGCAGGCCTATAGCAAGGTGATCAAAAAAAGTATTCTGGGCGAGAATGTTCGCTTCTCGCTTAACTGGCTGCCGCTGGGTGGCTTTGTTAAGCTGCAGGGCGAGCACGATGCGGCCGATCAGCCTGGTGATTATGGCGCAGCAACCTTTTGGCAAAAGACCAAAATCTTGCTGGCTGGCGTGACCGTCAACTGGTTAACTGCAGTGGTGCTCCTCACTGGCCTCGCCTGGGTGGGCCTACCCAAGATGATCGACAACCAATTTTACTTACCAAGCGACGCAATGGTGAGTAACCATCCGGTGCAGCTTGGCACGCTTACTCCTGGTTTGCCCGCCGCCAAGGCAGGCCTCCGCCAGGGTGATGCAATTAACCAGCTGGCTGGGCAAACGGTGCGCAGCACAACCGACCTAGCGCACTTTGCGAGCCAACACAAGGGCGAAACTGTACCCGTAGTGTACACCCGCGGTGATAAGCAAGCCACTGCCATGGTGGCGCTGCGCAAAGATAATCCCGATCGCAAAGGCTACTTGGGGGCAGAGCTCACCAAGCAGCAAGATACGATCCGTGCCACCTGGTCGGCACCGATTGTGGGTGTCGTGACAACAGCGCAGCTCACTGGGGCGACGCTTCAGGGCCTGGGTGATATGGTGGTAAATCTCGCCACCAGTCTGGTGCAGCAGTTTAGCAGCGACAGCGCGACGAGCCAGCAGGCCAAGCAAAACTTATCGCAAGTGGGCAATGCCGTGGCTGGCCCGGTAGGGATCTTTGCCATTATCTTCCCAGCAGCGGGGCAGGCTGGTGTGGTGCATGTACTGCTGCTGACGGCGATCATTGCGCTGTCGCTGGCAGTGATGAATATCTTGCCAATTCCGGCGCTTGATGGCGGGCGGTGGTTTGTGACGGCT
>CALIAC010000025.1 GCA_938041555.1 uncultured Candidatus Saccharibacteria bacterium
AGGCAGTGCGAATAATAATCATAATAATTCAGAAAAGAATGCATTGCATGATGAGCCGCAAGCACCCGTCAATACACTTGCAAATGACAAGCAATTACTTGGCTTTCTGCGCTCTACCACGCTCGACGAGCTGCAGGCGATTGATGGCATTGGCGTGGTAGTGGCTGAATCGATCGTTGCGTGGTTCAGTGATGCAGATAACATTGCCTTGCTGGATAAATTTGCTCGGTGCGGTGTCGTGCCACGGCTCGTGCAATCGTCACAGCAGCTTGCTGGTCAAAAATTCGTCATTACTGGCACATTGCAAGCAATGAGTCGCGACCAAGCGGCCGAAAAAATCCGTGCTCTGGGTGGCACCTTCCAGAGCAGCGTCAGCAAAGACACCACCTACCTCGTTGCTGGTGGCAAAGTTGGTGCGAGCAAGCGAGCCAAGGCAGAGAAGTATGGTACAATGATGCTCACTGAAGAACAATTTTTAACCCTTATCCAATAAACAGGAGAAAGATATATGGCAACCCCAGAACAACCGCAAAGAGATGAATTAATCGCTGCAGCGAAAAGTATGGCGCCATTCCCAATACTTATGGCAACCTTTATGCTTGTGTATGCTGTGTGGTTTGGTGTGGCGTGGAGTGTTATTGGCTGGGCGGTTTTTGCACTATTTGGTGTGTATGCGGTATGGCTAATTTTTTGTGGCGTGCAGCATATCCGCGCGACGAAAAAATTGCCCAAGCCAGCACCAACGCCAGCCAGCAAGCGGATCGCTAAGCAGATGCAGCTGCTGAGCACGGTGTCGTATGCACCACTGTGGATTATCTTTGCGCTGCTTGGTATGTTCCAGCAGCAGATTTATATCATGCCGGTGCTTGTGCTGATTGTTGGGCTGCACTTCATTCCACAGGCGAAGATCTTTGACCGAACGATTGATTATTATCTTGCACCTCTCCCCATCTGCACGGCATTGATTGGCTTCTCCTTTGCCTTTACAACCGGCACTTCGTGGCAAGCGGTCTATGCCATCAGCAGTATTGGCGGGGCACTCGCAACCGCAGGGTATGGCCTATACATGGTGTTGGGCCACAAGCAACTTATGAACCAAATAAACCACGTATAACAACTATACGAAACCGTACACGTAATCGGCTAGCTTGCAAAATGCAAGTGAAAATAAGTATATAGAATCATCTGAATATATCACAGTATGATTCAAAAATATGACAAGGAAGGGGAATAATAGCGACAATACCAACAAGAGCAAAATCACAGTAAATATCAGTCTATAACAGAGGTAGTATCATGAATATGACAGGCAATGCACACAACAAATCAACCATGGCTGGCTTCTTTCTAGATGGCTGGTATGTCTTTGATAACTTCGCACCATGCCAAGTTGAGTGGCGCGGCGTGCTGTACCCGACGAGCGAACACGCCTACCAAGCAGCGCATTTTTTTGATACCAATCCAGCGCTGGCAGAGCAGGTGCGCGCGTGCCGCTCACCGCGCTTAGCGTCTGATTTCGCCAACCAGCATAAGGCTGAAGAAGACCCTAATTGGGACGATAAAAAGGTGGCAATTATGGAAGAAATTGTACGCTGCAAGCTTGCTCAGCACGATCTTGTGAGTGAGACACTCATTGCATCGGGCGACCGATATATTGTGGAGATGAATGACGATGACAGCTTTTGGGGCTGGGGCAGCGACCATGCTGGGCGTAATGAGCTTGGCAAGATATGGATGCGTCTACGGGATGAATTGCAAAATGCAAGTGAAAACAACACTATGAATAGCGATGCGCAAAATTCATGATGCGATATATGCATATTGATATATGCTATTGATAGCAACCTAGCAATAGCAGTGTGCATAATATACAAAAGAACTCAACAATAGACAAGCAAGGAGGACAAGGCAATGGTGTGATTCTATCTCGAAAAGCTCGTACGCGACAAGGTTGTCGAGAAATGCAAGGCCGACACGCAGGTGCTCCATACGGAGTATCATCAACTGGATCGCGCGGCGTATCGCCGTGAGCTGCAGCGCAAGATTTATGAGGAAGCAAACGAGATTCCGCTGGATGATGAAGCGCCAGAGGAAGCGCTGCAGGAGCTGGCGGATGTGCAGGCCGTCCTTGATGCGCTGCGCGATGATTTTGGCTTTTCGCCTCAGCAGGTGCAAGACGCAGTGGCGCGCAAAGCTGCTCATGCTGGCGGCTTCCAAAAGCGCTATTATATTGCCTACAATGATTTAGCGGAGGATAGCAAATGAGTCGAGGTTTTTCGGGCGCAGCCAGAGAAGTATCGGGAAGAGAATAACGAAGGAGACGAATGATGCAGCAACCACTATTCATCACGGGCAACCAACACAAGGCTGACTATCTCGCGCGCATGCTTGGTATGTCGCTAGAACACCGCAAGATTAATTTGGTAGAAATTCAATCGTCCTCACCCGAGGAGGTTGTTCGACACAAAGTGCGTGAAGCGTATGAGATTGCCCAGCAGCCAGTTCTTGTGGAAGATGTGTCATTGGGATTTGCGGCGCTGAATGGATTACCTGGCCCATTCATTAAGTTCTTCGTTGAGGTACCAGATGGACTAGAAAAATTATGCCGCATGCTTGATGGGTTTGATGATCGATCGGCACTGGCGGTAGGTGTGTTTGGTTACTATGATGGCCGCGAGATGCACATTTTTCGCGGTGAGCTACCAGGCAGTATTGCAGCGCATCCGCGTGGCGATGGTGGCTTTGGCTGGGACAAAATATTTTGTCCAGATGGCTACAATGGCCGGACACGGGCAGAGCTACTGCCCGAGGAAGATGCAGCGACGTATCACATTATTAAACCAATTGCAGCAGTACGCGAATTTTTACAATCTCATAGATAAGATTTTTTGCAACTCCTACCACTGTTATATTCCTGAATCGAACACTAAGTTTATTCATGGCAATTAATAGATAGCAGTATATTGATGGTGTGGTAGGTATAGGAGTTTGGATCGATTATACAATATACTGTTGAATACTTTTTGTTTATGTTCAACATAATTGTATACTGCGCGACGTGAGTAGTGTAGCGCGCTGCGTGGTAGCAGGGCATGTATGGGTATGAATTTTACAGAGAGGGAGATATATTGCTTGTAATATGCAAGCAAAAAGCTCGGTTATTATGCTGTGAGGTAGTGGAAAAAGTAAGCAGTAGAAAGGCGTTTTTTGTGTCGCGTGAGGGCAATATGCAGGCCAAAACAATTGCCACAAAGAGAGGGTGAGAGGGGGGCGTGGCACGACACACAGTTGCAAAAAGCAAGCAAAAAATCACCACTCAGCATGAACGAATAGTGTAATCTATTCAGTCGCCATGCTACCAACAATCAAGCTCGCACCAATCACATCATCCACACTCGAGCCACGCGAGAGGTCGCTGATTGGCCGCGCAAAGCCTTGCAGAATGGGACCGTAAGCATGGCCACCAGCCAGGTGTTCGGCGAGCTTGTAGGCAATGTTGCCAGAGTTGAGATCGGGAAAAACGAGGACGTTGGCTTGGCCAGCGACGGGGCTGGTAGGGGCTTTTTTGTGGCCAATGGTGGGGACGAGAGCGGCATCAAGCTGGAGCTCACCATCGATACGGAGTTCTGGCTGGTGGGCTTGCACCTCTGCGAGTGCGTGGCGAATTGTTTCGACACTTTGGCCGCCAGCACTGCCGAGCGTCGAGTAGGAAAGCAGCGCAACGCGGGGCTGCCAGCCAAGCCGGGTGGCGCTCAAGGCGCTAGCCTCGGCAATGGCAGCTAGGCCAGCGGCGTCTGGTGCAATGTTCATCCCGCAGTCGGCAAAGATAAGCAAGCCATCCTCCCCACCAGCAAAGTGAGGCAGATCCATCACAAAGAAACTCGATGCATAGCGCACCCCGGGCGCTAAGCCAACAACTTTCAGCGCAGCCCGCAGCACCGCAGTGGTGGGGTGGTCAATGCCGGCCACCATAGCATCGCACGTGCCATCGTGGAGCAGCTGAGCGGCGTAGATGAGCGGGGTAAGGGGAGACGTGTCAGTGGTATTTGCAGGTGGAGTATCGTGTTGGTGCGGCACCGTCATAATTTCTATGCCATCGAGTGAGACATCTGCATCGGCAGCGGCTTGCTTGATGGCTGCTGGGCTGTCTGCCACAAGCACAGGCCGCACGGCCTGCCAATCGGCCAGTTGGCGTACGGCGCTGAGGATAATGGGGTTGGTACCTTCTGGGTAGGCGATGCGCGGCGGGTGAGTGGCAAGCGCATCGCGGAGGGTGAGTATACGCTGGTTCATACATATAGTATAATCAATATATGGAAGAACTCATAATCGAACAGGCAACCGCCGTCAGCCAGGCTGATGTGGCGGCAATCGCAGCACTGGGCGATGTGCTGCACCAAGCCGGAACAACCGCGCCAACTACTCCAACCACCCCTGATGCAGCGGCGATGGACGCTTTGCGCCAGGCGCTAGAAGCAGTGATCGCTGCTGAGAATCAAGTTTTACTCCTGGCTCGCCTTGACGGCAAGGTGGTGGGCATGGCAACGCTTGCGCTGCTGGTGGGGCCAATCGCTGGGCGCAAGATTTACCTTGATGATTTCGTGACCGACCCATCGGTGCAGGGCAAGGGGGTTGGCTCACGGCTGTGGGATGCGATGTTAAGCTGGGGCCGGCAGCACGGTGCGACCAAACTTACCTTCACTTCCAACCCCAAGCGCCAAGCTGCCCACCGCTTTTATCTCCACAAGGGCGCAACGATCTATAACACGACAGTGTTTGAGAAGACGATTGAGTAGCGTAGCGCAGGTTAAGCTGCCCACTTCTCTTCTCTCATATACCAACTATTCCCTATCTGGTAGTGCAGGGCCAACTGCTGATCACTGCTTATAATGTTCAATCTATGATGGCAATTTCTGCAGCAGCTTAGAAGAGGATGTATGAGAGAGGGGTGTGAGATTATGTAATCGCCAAGACAGCCTTTGTTGTATGACTAATATAATGCGCCGCGTACTGCGACAGAAAGACAGCCAAATGACACGAACTCAAGCTCAAGAAGCATTCTCCACCCTGCAAAGCACCCCGCGCGAACAAGTGACAGCAGCCGACCAAGTGGCGGCAGTGGCGCAGCTAAGCCAGATTGCCTTGCATATGATGACGAAATTTGCCGATCGGGTGAACGTACACGGCAGCCAGGTGGATGAGACAACGCTAGCAGAAGGGGCTGATTCGCCTCTGTTTCCAGGCCAGAGCCGTGCCATCCTCAGGCTCATAGCACCATATGCCGATGGCTCGCGATTGCGGGTGGATATCGAGACGGCGACATTTTGGCGTGAGCCGCTACAGCCGAGCCTAAGCGACAATGCAATAGCTGCGACAACACACGAGGTAAGCCTGGTGAGTGGCCCGAAGCAGCTGCGCTATCGCATTATTACAGAAGGTTATCGACAGCGGGTGGTGCGCTCGCTGATCGGCCTGGCGCATAGTGGCCAGCCTGCTACTCGCACGATTGGTGAGAGCCAACGGATCGGCCGAGGTGACCAAGTGGTGAGCGGCGCCGAAGTGCGAGAGCTCTGGAAGGTTCTGAATGGGGCGGAGTCGCTTGATGATGAGCTGCAGTGATTGAGCTTCAACCGCCCTTCTACCGCTTTTAGGCAGGTAGAATTAAGAACTGGTTGCAAACTAGGATTTATCTTGATGCTGGGTCGCTCTTGGGACATTGTCAGCACTTAGCTCTAAGAGAAAGGAATGATAAAACCTGTGAAATTACCGAAGAGGACTTTGAGACTCAACTAAAGTCGATGTTCTTCTGAAAAGTAAACGTAAAAACCAGCCATGATAGCTGGTTTTTCTCTATTCTGAGCAGTGTTTCTCTCAGATATTCTTGCTTATCCTCTCCTAGCGGCAGAACTGCATGGCAATGTAGTATTGATCGCCTTTTTGCGTCAGGCCAATGCCAGCTTTGTCGTAGTCGCCAGTAAACATGATCTTGTTGTGCGGTGGGGAATTGATCCATACATCCGTGGCTTGTTGCTCATTGTATGAGATTGGCACGAGCTCGAGAATCTCACCACTGGTGCGGCAGGTGTAGAGTTGCTTCAGGCGGTCGAGGCCACCATCGTGGCTGAGCTTATTAATCTGCGCATTGTAGGCCGACTGGGCGCGCGAGCTCGTATCGATCTGCTCGATACGCTGCACTGTGCCGAGCGAACGGGCTGCCCGCTCCTTGTTGACCGTCGCAAAGACGCGGTCAACAAACTCCGGCGATGGTGTGTTGGAGTTGGAGCTTGACTTATTGTTCGATGGGTTGCTCTTTTGGGCGTTGCTATTCGAGCGCGTGTTCGAGCCAGACGAAGCGCCATTGGTTGCGGCTGGCTTTTGCTCAGCTGCTGGCGTTGGTGTTGGTGTCTCGCTGGGCTTCGAGGCTGGCTTGATAGCCTTGGGAGAAGCGTTAGAAGCGATGATTATCTTGATAGCTTGGTTGCGCTGGGCGAGTGTCTGCGCAGATGGCTGGTCGGATGGCGCTAATGCCTTGGCCATATGTCCACCGGTTGTTGCACTCGTTGCATTGTATGCAGGCGCTGACGAACCACTCTTTGGCTGGGCTGCTACGATGACGCCCGCGCCTGCGAAGACGATCATTGTACCAGCTATGCCATACACGAGTCTCTTCATACTCATACTACCCAGCGTAGCATAGATATGACAGGATGTGAAATAAGATTTGTGAAAAATCGGCCCGCAACAGAGGCAAAAATCGTGAAAAATAATACGAAAAATAGCGCCAAAGCGCCAATATATTATGTATAAACAAGGTTAGCTCACCACTCACCGGAATGCAGTGCACTCGACGGTGAGTGGTGAGGGTGGACTTATGAGGACACGAATGTGATGACTATCTCTTCACCTTCTTTCAATTGACCGAGGTCTGCTATTGCCTCGTTGATGCTGTTATTCATCTTTCTGAGGTTTTGTATGGTGCGTAGTATAGCGAATAAAACAAGTGCTGCAGCCAGGCTGCATGCATATACAATTCGCCATGAGATGCTGAAATGTGTCTCAGCCGCGATAATTTTGTCAGAAACAAAGACAATATTTGCGGCATTTACTATACACCAGAGACTGAGTGAGATTACGCTACCCCAGTGATGCTGTCTAATATACTTAGGTAAGTACACTAGTGCGACACTAAAGGCGGTCGCCGATATAACAATCGCGAAGATATTGAGAGCCATTGTAGCCTCCTAGAAAAGTCCGAACCCTTTGCGGGATTGCAAAAGGTTAATATATATATATCAATATATGAGTGACCCGTCAAGGTGCTCGCTCTGAATTTTAAGATTTTACTGATAGCAAACTAGTAAATGCCGCTTGTATATCGAGCCGAAAATGTTCTGGCCAGATAATTCTATAGAGCTTTTCCGCCTACTTCGTCGCTGACCTCCAGATAGTTTCTTGTTCAATGTGCATATGGCGCTTACTCTGGGCCATCATGCATTGACAATTTGCACCATGAAAATTGTAAGTGCAAGCGACCTTAGCGTGTTACTTCCTGCTCGATAGCGTATACTATGATATATGAACTCCACGCCACCAGCCACCCTGCCTGCCGTTTTTTGCTCCTATGCCTTTACCGGTGAGGACGAGGCGGTGGTGCGGGCACGGATGCGCACAGTGGTGGCAGCGCTCGAGCAGGTGGGCTGCGCGGTGTATTGCAATCTCTTCGACCCAGCCTGGCCTAGCTACCATACGCCAGGTGAATTCATCCGCCGTGCGCTGAGTGTGCTGCCCCAGTACGATATGGTACTCGTAGTCCAAGCATCGCCGCGGCGCAGCGAAGGGATGCTTATGGAGGTGGGGGCGGCGCTAGCGCTGGGCAAGCCAATCGTCCTGGCGCAGCACCACAGCGTGGGTCAGCAGAGCTACTTGAGCGACCAGCTCATCGCCACGCGGACGGAGGTGTGGCATAGCGAGGCAGAACTGCCAGCGGTGGTGCAGCGGCTGGTGAGTAATGATAGTTAGATATGCCAACTTTGACATCCGCCGCCGTCTCTGCTACAATCAGTCGGAAGTATTAATAATTATAAGGAATCAGATGAAAGCAGTCATTCAGCTTGGCGGCAAGCAGTATCTCGTCGCCGAAAAAGAGACCCTCCTGGTGGACCGCCTCCCGGACGGCACAAAAGCGCTCGAAGCCGATGCACTCCTGACCATCGATGGCGAGACGACCACCGTTGGTACGCCGCACGTTGCAGGCGTTAAGGTCAAGGCCGAGGTCGTAGAAGCGCTCGTCAAGGGCGACAAAATCCGCGTCATTCGCTACAAAGCCAAGAAACGCGTCCACAAAGAGCGTGGCCACCGCCAGCAATACAGCCGCATTATGATCACATCGATCAAATAATCACGTAATCACGGTGTATTGAGCAATAGCAACAAGAAACCACCCAACTGATGGGTGGTTTTTGGCATAGCAAAGACATGTTCTTGATTTGATCGGTTGACTTTCAGAGAGAGAGAGAGAGCATTATAGGTGTCATAGTATATAACACAACAGAGGTATACCATGGCACATGAGCAGCCCGGAACAAACAATCAAGAGAAAATCGCTACGGTAGGGCAGTTTGCTGAACGGCTCTCCAAGGAGGAGAAGGCACAGGCAGCGGCAGATTTTGACGACTTAGTGCAGGAGACGCTGCTGCAATTTGCTGGTGAAGCGAATACATACGATCACACGGTTCTCACTGACCGCGTGAAGTCGAGTGTCTTGCTGTATGCAACACAGGGTGAGAGAACGGTCACAATCCTGACCGAATCGACAACACTAGACGATGGCACGCAGGACCGAATGATTAGCCTTAGGGAGCGGGGTGGCGACAGTTTTCGCTATCATCTTGAGGATGGTGTGGTGCGGCGATTTGATACACGGCAGGGGAGCGAATCTCAGCGCAAAATACCACAAGAATTGACCATTGGCAGGAATCTGCCACCAGAGGAAGCATACGAGCGCACGCTTGCAACAGTAGATCATCTCAAGAACGAACTAGCGAACCAGAAACTCGAGCGTCAAATGGGCATCAACGACCAACCAGTCGACACGCATGAGGTAGCCCAGCTACGCGAACTGATCGCCACGGCAGAGTACAGGGAGCTATATTAGAATTATTCTGAATATGGTATAAAATTGTTCATTTGTTCACCTCTGTTATTTGCATGCAGCTATGCTTGTATAGTATGCTAAAAGAGAAGTATATCTAACACACAGAGGGAACAACATGACATACAACACAGCACCCTGCGCGGGCGATGCTTTGCGTCGCACGCCATATACAGCCAATACTGACGCTGAGTGTGCACCACCAGGCCAGCACGAGCAGCCGGGCTTATTGGCTGAGCAGCTCACCGCAGTCGTCCAGGATGCTATTACCACTCAGTACAGAAGTGCGCGCCGACGTGGTGCGGCTGACCGGCAGCGCTACGACGGTGGTGAGGTGCGCAGTGTATACTTTGGCCACAAAACTGATAGTGGGCAGCGCCTCACCCTGAGTGCCCGGGCTGCTTTGGATAAAGATGGCCGGGTGTACGACCCGCATATTGTTATCTATGAGGTGGATAAATATGGCGCGTATGCTGGCGCAGTGCGGTCGTATTATCTCGACACGCCTAGCCATAGCGATGCATCGCTAGCTGAGCCACAGGTATTTTGCTATGAGTATGATTATACCAAGCTAAATGATGCATTTGTACCAGTAAAGAAGGTGCATCCAACAGAGGTAGATAGCCAAGAACTGGCCGATGTGTGCGCGTTACTGCAGCAAGCAATAGTCCAGTCGCCGGAGCAGTACGCGCACCAAGAACTCGACGAAGTAGATCGTATGCTGCGACCCGAGCGTTGGTCGCTACCATCTGTAGATGCGGTGGGACAGATGGGTCAGCGTGCGCTGCAGCTAGCTGGGTCATGCTTAGCGCTGCTTGGCAAAGGCAAGCGCATACCCCTCGCTTCGCACATGAGTGAGCTGGTACGCGGCGGCGCGAGCGATGATGTGTGAGTGCTGGCAGGGGTCGGCCTCGAGGATGAGTAGGCCGCTGGGCGCGAGCCATTGCTCCGTCTGGGCAAGGAGGGTAAAGATGAGCGCCAGCCCATCATCCTTGGTAAAGAGTGCCAGGGCTGGCTCGTGCGCCGTCTCGCGGTCGTCGCGCTGCCAGGCGGGATCGACGTAGGGGAGATTGGCAAGAATGACATCATAGCGCTGCTGCGCTACCGCGAGGAGATCACTCTGGATGAATTTAACAGAGGTAGCATCATGCTGCTGCGCGTTGCGCTGAGCGATGGCAAGGGCCTTGGGGCTTATGTCGTACGCATCAACTTGGCATTGTGGAAGCTCGAGCTGTGTTGTGATGGCGAGAATGCCGCTGCCAGTGCCAACATCGGCAATGGTGCGCTGCGTGGGCTGAATGAGCTGCAGCAAGAGGGTGATCATCTGCTCTGTCTCGGGCCGAGGCACCAGCACCGCGGGCGAAACGACGAAATCGCGCCCATAGAATTCTTTGTGCCCCACCAGGTAGGCCAGTGGCTCATGCCCAAGACGCCGGGCAAGGAGCTGCTCCGCCTGCATGTGTTGCTCGTGCAGGAGTGTGCTATCGCCATGGGCATGGAGCCAGTGCCGAGGTTGCTGCAGCACATGGCTTAGCAAGAGCTCACTATCGAGCCGGCTGCTGGCAATACCAGCCGTCCGCAGCTGGGCAGCTGCCGCAGCCAGCCACACATCGACAGAGGTAGGTGAAGGGGGTGAGTGACGCATTAACGCATTATATTGTAGCATAGTGGGCGATGGTGTAGATGGGGGTGATAATGATTCTATTACACACTAATACGTTGCTACGGTTGGTGCTCTACTGCATTGCTCTTGATCTCCTACGCCCTCTTGCTTTCTCGCCCCATTCTATGGTACTATGGTAGCTGTAATTTATTACGTAATAGCAACTCATCCCAGGACGAATTGGTAAGTCTTGGCCAGCGGAGTGTGTAGCCACGCAGCGCTGGTGTCAAGATACTGCTAGTCGCCGGGGATTTTACATGGGAGCAAGAGGGCAATGAAAGCACTTCTCGGTACCAAGATTGGTATGACCCAAATCATCAGCCAGGATGGCACGACGATTCCTGTCACGCTTATCCAGGCTGGGCCTGTCGCTGCGACTCAGGTCAAGTCCGTCGAGACAGACGGCTACAACGCAGTGCAGGTGGCGTATGGTGCGGGTAAGAACCTGAGCAAGGCCGTGGCTGGGCATGTGAAGCCAGCCGGTGTCACCCCGAAGCACATTCGGGAATTTCGTGTCGACGACCTTGGCGATGTCAAGGTGGGCGACACATGGAGCGTTACGGAGTTTGCGCTCGGCGATGTCGTGGATGTCACGGGCATCAGCAAGGGTAAAGGTTGGGCCGGTACGATCAAGCGGCACAACTTTAAGCGCCACCGCAAAACCCACGGTGGTAAGGGTAACACGCGTAAGGTCGGTTCGATCGGTAGCATGTACCCACAAAAGATTTTCAAAGGGAAGCGCATGGCAGGCCAGATGGGCCACGAGCGCGTCACCGTCAAGAATCTGACGGTTGAGTTTATCTCGGCTGAGGACAACTTGATTGGTGTCAAAGGCGCTGTCCCAGGCCCCAAGAAGGGCTTAATTATCCTAGGAGGTGCTAAGTAATGGCTGAATCTACCAAGCCAGCAAAAGCAACCTTGCCAACGAGCGTCTTCGGCGTCGATGTGCCGAACCACGAGCTGCTCAAGCTCGCTTACGACGCATTCTTGGCAAATGCCCGCCAGGCAAGTGCAACCACCTTGCAGCGGGGCGAAGTCCGCGGTGGTGGCAAGAAGCCATGGCGGCAGAAGGGCACTGGCCGAGCTCGCTTCGGCAGTATCCGCAACCCAATTTGGCGGGGTGGTGGTGTGGTCTTTGGCCCACGCGGTAACGAGAACTACCGCAAGAAGTTGTCTAAGACCAGTAAACGTGTCGCCATCCGCCAAGCTCTCACACTGGCTCACCAGGCTGGCAAGATCCAGGTCTTGCCCTTTGAGGACAAGGTAACTGGCAAGACCAAAGACGCTGCGGCGTTTCTCCGCCAGGCTAAGCTCGAGCGCAAAGTGCTGCTCGTTGCTGGCGAGAAGTCGCCCGAGCTGATTCGCTCCACCGCCAACCTCCAGCAGGTGCTGGCTGTGAGTGCGATGTATCTCAATGTCTATTACATTCTTAATGCCGACCATATCGTCCTGTCGCCTCAGGCGCTGGATGTTATTACGGCGTGGCTCGCAAAGGAGGACAAATAAATGCAACTCGTATTAGTCACTCCCCGCGCCACCGAAAAATCCTACCGGCTCATCACGAGCCAAAACACCTACATCTTTGACGTGCCGCTGTCGGCTAACAAGCAGCAGATCGCTGCGGCTGTCGAGGCGCAATATGACGGCACTAAGGTAGCCAATGTCACTACTGCCGTGCAAAGCGGCAAAGCTATTCGCTACAGCCGGGGCAAGCGCCGCTACCCAGGCACCACACACCGCCGCGACAGCAAAAAGGCGTATGTTCGCTTGAGTGAAGGCGAGATTAAGGTGTTTGAGACCGAAGAGCAGCCGCAAACAGAGCAGAAGGAGGATAAGTAATGCCGATTAAGCAGTACAACCCAACCACTCCCGCCCGCCGCGGCATGACATCGCAGGATTTGAGCGATGTGACGACGCGCAAGCCGCTCAAGAGCCTCGTCAAGGCTGGTAAGCAGAAGGCTGGCCGCAACAACACTGGTAAAATCACCGTCCGGCATCGCGGTGGCGGTGTCAAGCGGCACTACCGCTTGCTCGACCATCGCTTGGCCGCTGGCTTGACGCTGACGGTGGAGGAGATTGAGTACGATCCAAACCGCAGTGCACGCATTGCTCGCGTTAAGGATCAGCACGGTCTCTACCACTACATCTTGGCTGATACTCAAATGACCAAGGGTAAGGTGCTTCAGACTGGTGCCGATGCGCCAATCGAGGCGAGCAACCGCATGCCACTGGCTAACATCCCGGTTGGTAGCCAAATCTACGCTATCGACATCAACCACGGTAAGGGTGCTCAGATGGTGCGTAGCGCTGGTACTAAAGCCCAGCTCATGGCCAAAGAAGA
>CALIAC010000026.1 GCA_938041555.1 uncultured Candidatus Saccharibacteria bacterium
GTATTGCGGCGGCACGTCACCATCGCAAGAAGCCACACTCCGCATGCCACTGATCGCTATTGCCTTTGGCGCGCCTGTTGCGTCAAAGTCGTAGGTGATATCCTCGCCATAGTAATTAAAATGGCTACCGCGTACAATACGTAGTGTTGTATCATCCACAACTTCTAATGATTCCGCTGCTGCAAACGGCTGCCACGTATTTGGATTGATGAGCTGCAGCCCGTGGCGCGTCGCGACGATTTGGTATATATTGTACTGATTAGCAAAGCGCCCTTCAAAGCGACGAAGCTTGGCACTCGCCTGCTGTTCATCACCAAACGCATCAATAATAGCCAAAATCGAGCGCGCCATCTCATCTGGTGCGGCATCTCGTGCATTCGCCATTACAGACACAACCACATGGTCCCGCGTGCGAAGCCACGTCCGGCTGACAAAACCAGGAAAGCGACCACTGTGGCCAATCAGCGCAGTACCATCAGTACATTGCTCGACATTCACACCCAGGCCATAGGCCATTGCTGTACTTGGTGCGTTCGTGTAACCCCAGGCGCGGCGCTGCATTTCGCGCTTAGTTGCATCGCTCAGCAGCTTGCCCGAGCCAACCCGCAACGCAGCCACAAAGCGGGCGAGATCATGAGCAGTCGTGCAAAAGCCAGCTGCTGGTTGCAACACTCCCGTTGTGAGGTGTGGGTAGGCTTGACGCTGCTGGGTGAGCGCCACACGGCTATAGCCAGTTGCCATCAATACATCAGGCGAATATTCTGGTATGGTGTGCAATAAGCCAAGCGGCTGGATGATATGCTCTGTCACATACTCGGCATATGACTGGCCACACACCTGTGCAATCACTTGCCCAAGCAGCGCAAACCCAAAGTTCGAGTACTTAAACTCCGTATTTGGCTCGCAGACCAGATGGGTCTGCATCATTTGCTGCTGCAATGTAGCATAATCAGGAAAGGCCGTCTCCCCTTGCCAAAACCCCGCCGCTGTTCCATCACGAATTACGCCAGCCGAATGGCTGAGAAGTTGCCGCAATGTGATGGTTTGCCAGCGGGTATCGGGGTGTTCAGCCAGCCATGGCAGGTATGTCGTAATGGTATCATCGATCCGCAACAACCCCTGCTCTTGCAGCTGTAGTAGTGCCGTCGCAGTAAACATCTTGGAGTGTGATGCTGCGCGCAGTAGATGGTTCGTCGTGAGCGGTGTGGCGGTCTCTTGGTCAGCAACACCATAGGCGCGATGAAATACAACCTCATCTTGCTGGGTAATCGCCACCGCAAAGCCTGGCCACGAAAGCCACTTGCTCCGCAGTGTCAGCCATGAGTCAATAAATTGCATTGTTCGCTCGGGTAGCTCCATACTCATACTACCGAGTATACCATGGGGAGCTATCTCATATTATACCTTTTCCGCAAACTGGCTCCGATACAGCTCCGCATAAAAGCCACTCTGGGCGAGCAATTCATCGTGCGTGCCCTGCTCGATAACATTACCGTCCTTTACCACAAGGATGAGGTCGGCGTCGCGAATCGTGCTAAGGCGATGAGCAATGACAAAACTCGTCTTGTGCTGCATCAGCCTATCCATCGCCTGCTGGATAAGCACCTCGGTGCGAGTGTCGACCGAGCTGGTGGCTTCGTCCAAGATGAGCATCGGCGTCTTGGCCAGCATAGCGCGGGCAATTGTCAGCAGTTGCTTCTCCCCTTGCGAAATATTGGTCGCGGCTTCGTCGAGCACCATGTCGTAGCCACCCGGCAGCGACCGGACAAAATGGTCGACATGCGCCTCACGTGCCACCGCCAGTAGCTCAGCTTCGCTCGCCTCATGATTACCATAGCGCAGATTGTCGCGGATCGTCCCATGGAAAAGCCACGTATCTTGCAGCACCATGCCAAAGAGCTGCCGCACACTGCTGCGCGTCATCTGGGCAATATCCACCCCATCGATCAGGATCTGACCACTGTCAATATCATAAAATCGCATCAAGAGATTAACCAGCGTCGTCTTGCCCGCACCGGTTGGCCCAACAATCGCCACCCGCTGGCCGGGTCGAATATGAGCCGAAAGGTGCTTAATAACCGGCGTCTTTGTGTCGTAGCCAAAGACCACATCACGAAACTCCACTTCGCCGCGCACCACTGGTAGCGTGGTAGCGGGCACAGGGTCGGGTGCTTCAGCCGGCTCTTTGAGAAACTCAAAGACTCGCTCGGCCGCGGCTGCCGTCGATTGCAGCACATTGGCAATATTCGCCGTTTGGGCAATTGGCTGATTGAACTGCTGCATATACTGGATGAAGGCCTGAATATCGCCAATCTTAATTCTCCCCTCGATCGCCAGCCATCCACCAAGCACTGCCACACCAACATAGCCAATATTCCCCACCACATTCATCACCGGATACATCAAACCAGAGAGGAACTGCGACTGCCACGCGCTCGAGAAAAGCCGCTGATTAATCTGCCGAAAGGTCGCCAGCGACCGCTCCTGCCCACGAAAGGCGCGCATCACCTGGTGGCCAGCATACATCTCTTCAATATGGCCATTGAGCTCACCCAGCTCATCTTGCTGGCGGATAAACTGCGTCTGTGAGCGCCGCGTAATCATAACGATCAACCCCATCGACAGTGGCACAACCAAGAGCGCCACCACAGTCAGCAGCCAACTAATCGACAGCATCATCCCCATAATCCCAACCAGCATCACCACTGCACTCATCATTTGCGACAGGCTTTGGGTAAGTGTTTGACTTACCGTATCAACATCGTTGGTAATGCGGCTGAGAACGTCGCCATGGGTTTGCGTGTCGAAGTAGCGCAGCGGCAAGCGATTGATCGCCTTTGAGATATCGCGGCGCAGCTGGTACGTCAGCTTCTGGGTAATATTCGTCATTAGCCAGGCCTGTCCATAGCGAAACAGCGCACTGATCACATAGAGCCCCGCTAGCCAGAGGATAATCTGCAGGATCGCATCGTAGTGGAAGGTGGGCTGCCTGCCCAGATCAAGCGTTTTGATCGTCTCGCGGGCCGAAACAGGCAGCGCTTCGGTCAGCTGCTTACCCTGGGGCGATGCCATGAATTGCTCACCTGTCATGCCCGCGGGGATCGTCACGCCAGCAGGAAGCTTCTCGTGGATAGCATCATACGTACGCAGGCGCGTGTAGTCATCGACAATCTGGTTGGTCGCGTTGCCGAGCAGCTTGGGGCTAACGATCGCAAACAGTGTGCTGACAATCGTCAAACCAATCACCAGCATCAGCTGCCAACGAAAGGCGCGCAGATACCGCAGCAGCGTACGCACCGTCGAACGAAAATCCTTAGCTCGCTCCGTCCCGCCACCAGCGACTGGCCCACCCATTGGGCCGCGGCGCACTCCCGATGAGCGTGGCCGTGCAGACGATTGCTGGCTCATAACGCCCCTCCTTGCGCGGCGACACCAAACGGAGCAGGCCGCTCGAGCGCAGCTAGCTCATGCTCGCTCAGCTGCGATGCAGCAATCTCTTGGTATACTGCACAGGTCTGCATGAGCTCCTGGTGCCGCCCTTGGCCAACGATCTTCCCTTCATCTAGCACAATAATATTATCTGCTTTGACAATTGTATGGATTCGCTGCCCAACAATCAGCACCGTCTTGCCCGCCACCTCCTGCGTGAGGCGGCGGCGCAGCGCGGCATCCGTCCGCGCATCAAGTGCCGAGAACGAATCATCAAAGATATACACCTGGGGCTGCGCGGCCAACGCCCGGGCGATCGCTAGGCGCTGGCGTTGCCCGCCCGAGACATTGCTGCCACCTTGCGCAACCGCGCTTGCCATACCATCATCGAGCCGGGCAATGAACTCGCTCGCCTGCGCCACCTCTGCCGCATGAGCAATCGCCGCCCCATCGGCCTCAGGTGCGCCATAGGCAATATTGCTGGCAATACTCCCCCGAAACAGTACACCCTTTTGTGGGACGTAGCCAATCTGGCTGGCTAGGTCAGTCAACCTGAGGTGACGGATATCCACCCCATCAAGCAAAATCTGCCCGGCCGACACATCATAAAACCGCGGAATCAGGTTGACTAATGTCGACTTGCCCGAGCCCGTGCTGCCAATAAACGCCGTCGTCTGGCCAGGCTCTGCCACAAAGCTAATGCCGCTAAGCACCGGCTCATCTGCCCCTGGGTAGGCAAAAGTAACGTTGCGAAATTCAATCCGCCCCGTGCCACCCGGCGCGAGCGGCTGAGGTTCAGTCGGGTCAGTGATCGACGGCTTGGTATCGAGCACCTCCGCTACCCGCCGCACCGACACAGCTGCGCGCGGTGCCATAATAAACACCATCGAGATCATCAAGAACGACATAATCACCTGCAAGGCATATTGCAAAAAGGCCATCATATTGCCAATCGCGAGGCGCCCATCACCAATCGCCAGCGCACCATACCACACTACCGCCACACTTGCGAGATTCATCACCAGCATCATCACTGGCTCCATCACCATCATCAGGCGATTGACTACGAGGTTGAGCCTAGTGAGCTCGTGGTTGACAGTATCAAATTTTGCTTCTTCGACTGCCTCGGTATGAAAAGCCCGCACGACGCGCAGACCCGTCAGGTTCTCGCGGGCGACTAAGTTCAGCTTATCCACCACGCTCTGCAAGCGCTGAAAGCGGGGCATCGCCGCAATAAACAAGCCAGTAATGACCACCAAAAGCACCGCAACCGCCAGAGCAATAATCCAGCTCAGGCTTGGTGCATTGGCCAGCGCCTTTTGCAGGCCAGCCACGGCCATAATCGGTGCCATCAAGGCAATGCGCAGCAGCATAATCGCCGTCGATTGGATCTGCTGGATGTCATTCGTCGAGCGCGTAATCAGCGACGCTGTCGAGAAACGGTTAAAGTCCGCCACAGCATAATCCTCCACCCGGGCAAACACCTGGTCACGCAGCTGCTGGCAGAGGCCAGTGGCAATCCGCGTCGCAAAGAAGACCGACACAATCGTCCCCACCGCACCAGCCAGCGTTACCACGATCATCTGCCAGCCATTATGCCACAGAACAGCCATGTCGGAGCCAACGATGCCATTATTAATAATCGCCGCCATAAAGTCTGGCAAACTGAGCGTTGCCATCACCGAACCATACGTTGCGGCAACCAGCAGCCCGAGCTGCCACCAATATCCCCAGAGTAGTCGCCAGATGTACTTCATGCTCGCTCCGCCTTATGCGGCTGGGCAATTTTATCAATGAGCTGGTCGAGTTGCACTAGCTCGGCATCACTCAGTACCGCAAAGAGATCAGCAATCGTCTCCGTCATATACTGCTGGAAGTGATCGGTTATCTGCTGGCTCTGCGTCGTCAACTGCAGACGCACCACCCGTCGATCGTGCTGGTCTGGCGTGCGCTGGACGAGCTGTTTTGCCACCAGCACGTCAAGAATCTGCGTCGCCGCACCCTTGGAGACGCACAGCTTTGCGGCCACATCACCCATCGTCTCGATTGCCCCACTATGCAATAGGCCCAGCACATGCCAGTGAACAGGCGCCAAACCAAACTGCTGATCCGTCTGGCGCTGAGCGCGTGCCAGGCGCTGCTTGAGCTGAAATAAGTAGCTCGTGATGTTCTCAATACATACTTGGCGCTGCGGCTGTGCACCTGACTTTGCTTCTACCTTCATACAATGAATAGTTTACTACCTAAACTATTCATTGTCAATACCTTTTTATATGCCGGCGGCGCCTGGCAAACACTGCCGCGCCAATTCCACCCAGCACAACCAGCGCCGCTCCGCCATAATAGAGCAGCGGCACATTATCACCAGCCGCTGCCAATGCCCCCTCGTGCGGTGGCTGGCTTGGTTGTGGCTGTTCGGCCTGTGAGATATGCATTACCTTCGGTGGCAGCGTGATATTCTGTGACTGATTTGGCTGCGGCTGAGTCGACGATGACGCGGCGCTGCCATGCAGCGTGTGGTCGAGTTGCCGCAGCAACGCATCATTACTCTGCGGGTCAGAAAGATAGCGCCAGACAATAATCCCTTGCAAGTTGTGCTGCTGGACATACTCTGCCTTATACTTCATCGACTCCGCATCGTCATAGCTAATAAACTCACGCCGCGCGGCATTGTAGAGATACGGCGCTTTGCTTGCGTCGTCCCAGTAGCGAGTATAGCCATTCTTATTAATATACTCTCGCTCGAGCCGGTCATACGTGGTGTGATATTCGCCAGCCTTTTGGGTATCCCCCACAGGCTGATGCAACCCATGATTCACCTCAGCAACCGAGGTGAACCGCCGGCTATACCACCCCGCCCCGATCGTTAATTTGTTTGTTGGTGCGCCATGAGCTTGGTAGTGCTGCACCGCCGAGTTGGCACTCTGGTCGAGCGGGTCATCCGGCGCAGTATAGAGCCCAGCATGGTGCCCAGCGTGCGTCTTGAACGAGCCAAACCCCCGCATGTCATACGTCATAATTGCAATCTGGTCAAGGTACTGCTGGTACTCAGCAAACTTATTTTGCTCGGCATACCACTTGGCTGGTGCACCGGTCATCGAAATACTCGGCTGGCGTCCACTGGTGGTCGTTGCTGCGCGCAAGTCGCGTAAAAGAGCAATCAGATCAGCCTGCTGACTCCCCTTTGGAAATTCCCAGTCGATATCCACCCCATCTAACTGATGAGCCTGCAGCGCCTCCTTGACAGAGCTCACAAAGGCCTGCCGGGTACTTGCTTGGCGCACCATCGCATCGAACTCACTCCGCGCGGCATCACTACCGCCACCAATTGAGAGAATAAGGGAGATACGCGGATTAACCGCCCGAATCCGCTGCAGCGTGGCTGCTTGCGTGAGGTGTGACAGTGTATCAAGCGTTAGGCGCCCATCGGCCGCAATACGCCCAAAATGAACAATGAGCCGATCGATCATCTTTAGATGGTCGTCAGCCACCTTTGGGAGATTCTCGTCACTGACATAAACCGAGATTGTCCCCCGCTCCGCAGCCTGAGCTGGCACTGGAGCCATCAGCTGGCATCCGACTGCTATCATCATGACACTGAGCACACTTTTCACTATTGCTGTCCGCATATCGCCTCCTTGCTTTTGCTAGCTGTCTCCTTCTAGTCTATATCGTTTGCCAGAATAGGTAAAGTGTGAGGTGGTATAGATTACTCGTCATCAGTGGTTGGCGCGCGATGAGTTGGCCAGTACCGATCAAGCACTACATAGGGCAGCTGCTTATACCGACACCATAGCACGATCGTGACAAGCAGCGTCATCAATGACACAAACGGCAGATGCACCATCGACAGCACCGCAATATAGAGCAGCCGCACCGCATAGAATACCACGCGGTGGAACCACCCTCGCGGCCGATCATCCAGCGAAATACCCGTTAGCCAGCCACCGAGCGTCCTCCCCTGTGCCACCAGCGGAAGGATGGCATGCACGAGCGCAATAAAGCCATATGGAATGATCTGCGTCAGCATCTGCATCTGTTCAGTCCACTGCCGTGAATGCAATACATTGAAGAGTGTGAGTGCCACCATCACAATTGTTGAGCCAATCGCCACTCCAGTCATATCAACGACAAAGGCAACGAT
The DNA here is from genome assembly GCA_938041555.1 of uncultured Candidatus Saccharibacteria bacterium. Taxonomy (GTDB): domain Bacteria; phylum Patescibacteriota; class Saccharimonadia; order Saccharimonadales; family Saccharimonadaceae; genus Saccharimonas. The sequence goes on from CALIAC010000026.1 coordinate 7,574, forward strand.
ACGCCGCACAAGGCCTGGCTGGCGAATCGTCGTTGCTCCACGCTCCGTATCGCGAAGATTTGGCAATAGCCAACCCAACCAAAAACCCAGCAGTGCCCCGCTCGTATTGAGCAGCAAGTCATCGACATCAAACAGCCGATAGCTACACGGATACACGCCAAACACCCCCGTGAGCTGCGTGAGTTCAATCACCACCGACGTCATAAGGCCAATCGCCACCACAGTCCACCAGCGCACCCGATACATCGCCCGCAAAAACGCCCCCAGTGGCACAAAGAAAATAATATTAAGCACCACCTGTAGCAACGCCCGCACACCCTCATGCGAGATATCGAAAATCGACGCCAGTGGTGTAAGCTGCGGTTGGATGTGATGACTCCCGCAAAAGCGCGCCGCATTATCTGGCATCGGGTAAAGCGTAAAGGCAGCCAGCGCCAAGCCATAAAGCACTACCAAATACGTCATGACTACCCGGCCAAATGCCACCCGGCGAAAGCGGATATAATGTACCAATAACAGCGGCAACGTCAACACAAGTGCAGCAAATGGCCACATCACAAGCGCCACCCGAAACGACGCGGTAAAATTCCCTAAGAATGAAAGCATACTGCGCGCTAGTATGACATAGACAGCGCAAGTCTGTCAATAACGGAGCTCGCGACTTACACCACCGTGCGGCGTAAGAGTTGTGCATTTGCTGCGACAATAATCGTCGAAAGTGACATCACCACCGCACCGATCGCGGGCGAAATAACCACCCCGACTGGCGCAAGCACCCCAGCTGCGAGTGGGAGCATCAGCACATTATAGCCCGCTCCCCAGCAGAGGTTCTGCACCATTTTTCGGTACGTCGCCTGGGCCAGCGTGATCACCCGGACAACCGCCTGCGGATCATCACCAACCAACATAATCCCAGCAGACGCTGCAGCAACATCGGTCCCTGTCCCAATCGCGACACCACTCTCGGCCTGGGCAAGCGCTGGTGCATCATTCACGCCATCACCAACAAAACACACCCGCTTCCCCTGCTGCTGGTACGCCATGACAATCGCCGCCTTCTTAGCTGGTGTTACCTCAGCGTGAACCTCAGTGATACCAACGAGGCGAGCAATCGCGTCGGCTGGCCTTGCACCATCTCCTGTTACCATGGCAACTGTTATACCGCGGCGTTGGAGCGCTGCGACTGCCGCTGCCGCACCAGGGCGCGGCGCATCACCAAGCTCAATTACACCACAGACGCGCCCAGCCTGGGCAACATAAACCACTGTATGGTCCGTCGTTATCTCGTCTCGATCAATCTGATGCTGCTGCATAAAGGCCGCATTGCCAACTAACGTCGGCACGCCCTCAACCACAGCCTGCACGCCATAACCCGGCACCGTCTGGAGGTCGCGCACAGCAGGTATCGCAACATGGCGATCGGCTGCCGCGCGGCGAATCGCTGCTGCAATCGGGTGCTCTGCTTCATGCTCAGCCGCCGCCGCTAATCCCAGAATAGCCGCCTCGTCCCCACCATGGACTGCAACCACTGCCAGGTGGCCAGTCGTCAGCGTACCCGTTTTGTCAAATAACACCACATCGACGTGCCGCGCGGCTTCAAAGGCACGGCGATCGCGCACCACAATACCGCGCTGCGCCGCAAGCCCAGTCGAGATCGATACAACCAGCGGCACCGCTAAGCCCAAGGCATGCGGGCACGCCACCACCAGCACCGTTACCACTCGCTGCAACACTTCACCCAGCGATGCACCAGCCAGCGCCCAGCCAGCGCCCGTCACCAGCGCAGTAGCAAGCGCTGCATAGAAAAGATAGCCCGCTGCCCGATCCGCCAGCACCTGCGTTCGCGACCGACGCTGCTCAGCCTGGCGCACCAGCTCCATAATATGCGACAACGTTGTATCATCACCAATGTGCTGGGCCATAACATGAAGCGCACCAGTGCCATTAATCGTGCCTGCCGTCACAAGACTCCCTGGCTGCTTAGCAACAGGGCGCGACTCACCCGTAAGCATCGACTCATCAACCTGTGACGCACCAGATATCACCTGGCCATCCACTGGCACACGCCCACCTGGGCGCACCAGCACGGTCATCCCCACAGCCAGATGATCAAGCGGCACTGTATCAATCGATTGCTCTGTCACAACCTCAGCTGTCTCAGGTAAGAGCTGGGCTAAGGTATGAGCGGCATCCGTTGCCCGCTTAATCGCTGCCATTTCGAGCCAGTGCCCGAGGAGCATAATGGTAATGAGCGACGCGAGCTCCCACCAAAAATCCATCCCTGCTACCACGCCACTGGTCACCAGCAGGCTGTAGCCATACGCCACACTGATCGCCAGAGCAATCAGCAGCATCATACCGGGCTGACGCTGGCGTAGCTCCTGCCACCCCGCCCGAATAAAAACTCGGCCACCATACCACAGCAATATCGTCCCGCTTATGGCCGGCACATACCGGCTCACCACCTCAGGTAGTGTATACCCGAGCCACTGCTGAAGTAGTGGTGAACACACCAGGACACTAATCGTTATGAGCAGCGATAGCCAAAACCGCTGCCGAAATTGCGCCGCATCATGCCCGCAATGGCCACCCTGTCCATGTCCCTCATGGTGAGTATGCTCACCATGAGTCATATGATGGTGCCGTGACTGTTTTTTATCCATAACAAACCCCTCGGTGCTGCGCACCGTATTATTCTTCTATTCTCATAGCTGCGTACTGTTAGCGGATATTCGTCAGGTCATAGAGCTGGTCGAGCTCTTTGAGTGCCTTATCGCGCTGCTTCGTATCACTTGACGCCAGCATCTCAGCCACATGTGTCTCGAGGTGCTGCTTGACCATCAGCTTGTTCAGCGATGCCAGCGACTTCTGGATCGACAGACTCTGGATGATAATGTCCATACAGTAGGCATCGTCGGCCACACGCTTTTCTAACCCCTCCAGCTGGCCCTTCATAATTTTGATACGGTGTAGTGCTCGTCTGGTAATATCTTTGCTCATACTCCTATGGTATACCCCCTGGGGGTATCTGTCAACCGATTCTTTCCTGAATTAAAAACCCACCACAGACGTGGTGAGTTTTGGAGAACGAGGCAGGACGAGGCTTAGTACATACCCATACCACCGCCCATGCCAGGCATACCAGCTGGGCTTGCCGCTTCCTTCTCAGGCAGGTCGACGACAAGCGCACCCATCGTCATTGCGGTGCCAGCGATGGAGGCAGCATTTTGCAGTGCTTCCTTGGTAACGCGAACAGGGTCAACCACGCCAGCTGCTTTGAGATCGATCAGCTCACCTGGTGTGTTAACGTTAATACCAAAGCCAGGCTGCGCTGCCTTCACCTGTGGCAGCCACTCATCGGCATTGAGGCCAGAGTTAGTTAGCAAGATGCGGAACGGTTGCTCGAGCGCATGGATGAGCAAATCCTCACCAGCGGTCACCGACGCATCAGCATCACCAGCGTGGGTGTAGCTCGTTGCAAGATTGACCAGTGTCACCCCGCCACCAGGCACAACACCCTCAGCCAGAGCAGCCTTGACGGCAGCCACCGCATCATCAACGCGGTATTTCTTCTCTTCGATCTCGGTCTCGGTTGCCCCACCTACCTTAATCACAGCCACTTGGCCAGTCAGGGCAGCTTGGCGCTTGACGAGATTGTTCTTAGTGTAGTCGCTTGTGCTATTGGCAATTTCAACGGCAATCTGGTCAATCCGGGCATCGACTGCCGTCTTTGCACCAGCCCCTTCGACGATCGTTGTCAAATCCTTGGTAGCAATCACCTTGCGAGCCGAACCGACCACATCAGGGCCAACCGTATCAAAGCTCATACCAGTATCCTCGGTAATGACTTTTGCGCCTACCAGAGCAGCAATATCATAGAGGACATCCTTATCGCTCGGCGCTTTAATAGCCAGGGTGTTAAAGGCACCCTTGAGGCGGTTAAGCACAAGCAGGCCAAGCGCTTCGCCATCCACATCGTCAGCAATCAAGACGAGATCCTTCTTACCACTCTGGGCAATCATCTCAAGCAGTGGAACGAACTCTTGCGCCGAAGAAATCTTCTTGTCGGTAATAACGATGGCTGGCTTGTCGTACACCGCTTCCATTCGCTTGGTATCCGTTGCCATATAAGGGCTGACGAAGCCGCGCTGAACAGTAAAGCCTTCAACCACTTCACTCTCTAGCTCAAGGCCGCGGCCTTCCTCAACCGTCACCACACCATTGGGCCCGATCTTCTCCATTACATCAGCAATCAGCCGGCCAATTGCGTCATCACCCGCCGAGATAGTTGCCACCTCTGCGACGCGTGTTTCATCATTGCGAATGTCTTCTGCCTGCTCGCTCAACGCTGCTGTTACCTCTGCCGCAGCGCGCTCCAGACCCTTGCGCAGCAGCATCGGGTTGTGACCAGCAGCAATCAGCTTGTTTGCCTCACTAAGGATATGGTAAGTCAAGACCGTCACGGTAGTGGTACCATCACCTGCTACATCGTTCATTTTGTTGGCGGCTTGCTTGATGAGCTCTGCCCCCACCTTAAAGCCTAGTGTCTCGTCATCAACATCCTCGATGTCGATACCCTTGGCCACTGTTACACCATCGTGTGTCACACTCGGGCCACCGTAGCTTTTGCCAATGACAACATTGCGACCCTTTGGCCCCATCGTTGTCTTCACTGCGTTGTAGAGAATCTCTGCCCCACCCAAAATCCGGCGGCGCGCATCTTCATCATAAAATACTTTTTTTGCCATAGACTGGTTCTCCTATTCTACTGTCGCGAGGATATCCTCGTCCTTGATAATCAAATACTCTTCTTTGTCGAGCTTAATGGTGGTAGCTGCGTAGTTCTTGTAAACCACCCGCGCGTCAACCACGACATCTTCTACTGCCGATCCAACAGCAATCACCTTGGCAGCTTCCGACTTCTCCTGAGCCGACTCGGGCAAAAAGATCCCGCTGGCAGTCTTCTCTGGCTTTTTCTCCTTAACCGCCACGACGAAATGCGCCATTGGCTTGATTGGTGAACTCATTGGTTACCCCTTTCTTATACTTATCACCGCGCCCGGTATCAATCAAGGCGCTTCTAGCACTCTAGTATAGCGAGTGCTAATGGGAAAATCAAGAGAGGTGACTAAGCCTGCTACCTAAGCACGCAATACATCATTTTTTAGCGTAAAATAAATACAGTATTTATCCATAAGTCATATCAATCACCGGAGGCACCATGCACAGACACATCAACGTACGCGGAATTATCATCAACGACAGGGGCGAGCTCTTTTGCCAGCGCTTGACAGCGCGCACTGGCGATGGCCGAGATTTTTGGTGTACACCGGGCGGTGGGCTGGATCTGGGTGAGAGCGTGATGGACGGCCTACGGCGAGAGATGATCGAAGAAACTGGCGTTGAGCCAGTGATTGGCCGGCTGCTCTTCGTCCAGCAGTTTGCTATCGCCACGCCAGCAGCTGGCGAGCCACACGAACAGCTTGAGTTCTTGTTCCACATCACCAACTGGCACGACTACCAGTCGATTGACCTTGCCGCTACAACGCACGGCTTGGCGGAGGTCGCCGAGTGTGGCTTTATTAGCCCGCAGCAGTACCCAATTTTACCTCACTTCCTTGCCGAGGTTGATCTGGCGCAGCTCATCGCTCGCAATCAGCCGGTGCAGCGCCTAAGCTCCTTGGCATAAAATTGACAAACAGTTCTCTTCGGCGTATCATAGCATATTTGGTTGATAGTTCTCTACCTAACGCATCTCGAAGCCATGTAGGAGTCGAGAGGAGAAGTATGTACTCGAACGAGAGCAAGAACCTTATTTTACATTTCGGAATATTAACTATAGTAACTAACCAAGGAATTCTATGCTCCATCATCTACCCCAACGTCACAAACTCATCGTCATGCTTGCCGTGATGAGCGCTCTCTTTCTCGTAGCGCTCGACCAAACCATCGTGGCGACAGCACTAGGCGCAATCGTCAAGGAATTCAATAGCTTCTCGTCACTTGGCTTTATCGTTACTGCCTATATGCTCACCACCACTGTAACGGTGCCGCTAGCAGGTAAGCTCAGTGATATGTATGGCCGCAAGCCGCTTTTGCTGAGTGGAGTAGCGGTCTTTACCATTGGCTCCTTACTCAGTGGTATCGCGCCAACCGTGGAATGGCTCATTGCGTGGCGTGCGCTGCAAGGAATTGGTGGCGGCATTATCACCGCCAACGCCTTTACTATTGTCGGCGATCTCTTTACACCCAAAGAGCGGGGCCGCTGGCAGGGGCTCATCGGTGCGACCTTTGGCATGAGCTCGGTAGCGGGGCCATTGCTTGGTGGCTGGCTAACCGATGGTGCGACCATCTTTGGCGTCACAACCGACTGGCGCTGGACGTTCTTTATCAATGTGCCAATTGGCGTCATCGCCACCGCTCTCATCATCCGCTATTGTCCACAAATCAAGCACGACAGCCAGCACAAGCCAGACTACCTCGGTGCTCTTTTTATCACCATTGCTCTGGCGGCACTTGTCTTGGCAGTAGACAATACGGAGATGGTCTTTAAGAGCGTCATCGACCGTGGCATGAGCCTTACTCTCATCAAAAGTGTGCTGCTCACTATTGCCGCCCTTGCAAGTGGTATCTTCCTCTGGCTTGAGCGCAAAGCCGCCCAGCCGATTCTCCCTCTCCGCTTCTTCCGTAACCCCACCTACCGCCTCATTATGCTCATTAGCCTGCTCTTTGGTGCCGCTTTTCTCGGAGCAATCCTCTACCTCACGCAGTTTAACCAGCAAGTCTTTGGTGCAACCGCCTCGCAGGCTGGCCTGATGCTCTTGCCAATGGTGGGCGGAATGATGATTAGCTCTATTGGCGTGGGGCAACTCATCAGCCGGACAGGTGTATACAAGCGCTATATCGTCATCGGCTGCGCCATCACCGCAGCAAGTATTCTCTCGCTTATCACGCTCCAACCCACCTCACCTTACTGGCACGAGGCAATCATCATGGCTATAGCTGGCTTTGGCATGGGGATGTGTATGCCCATCCTTACTCTCGCGGTGCAAAATGAATTCCGCCAGCAGGATCTCGGCGCTGCTACCTCAAGCGTGCAGCTCTTTCGCGGGCTTGGCTCAACGGTGGGGACGGCTATCTTTGCGGGCGTGCTCACTAGTGGCATCCTGCACAGCCTTGGCGACGTCAATCAGATTCCCTATATCCAGACGCTGCGCCACACACCACAGGCCACTCGGCAACTCGATGGCGAGCTCAATGCCGATACCCTGCTGCGTATCAACAGCCAACGCGACGCCATCAGCCAGGGTGCAGCCAAAGGCATGGCCCGCCTGCCTGCTCCAGCTCGCACGCGTGCCCAGCAGCAGCTGAGTCAGCAGCAAGACGACTACACCACTCGTATTCTCAATGCCTTTAGCGACTCCTTGCACCAGATTTTCATCATTAGCGCAGCACTCATGGCCACGGGCTTCCTTGTTGCCCTCTTCTTGCCTCAGCGCACCCTCACCACCAAGCCTGCGGATGATTAGACGGTAGAGAATGATTATCCCGCAGACAGTGCTCGACGCTCTCGATGTTATGTAGTTTGGGGTCGTTTACTGAGCAAAATACTTCTCTTCAGCTTCAGTAAGATCAGTCATCGCTGGCGATTCAATTGTCGCGGACACGAGTCTTGTGGCGACTCCTAAACCGACACTCGCGCGTGACGGCAAATACCAAGACAAAGTTTCTACTTTGCTGCTAAGGCCGGGGGTTGCAGTCCCGTACAGTGATGTAAGTCCAGCAACGTACTCTGAGCGGGCCGACTGTATCAATGCCCTAATTTCCGGGCCTGGGCCCGGGGGGCAAGGCTGGTCAAGCGGAAAGCGATTCTGGATATATACTTATTGTTGTTGACGGCCAGGCTTATGTGTCCGTCTTCTTCTCCGTTGCTGACGGGGGTGACAAAAAACCTTCCATCGTCGGGAGCGGGTGTCCAGCCGAACTGGTCTCGCAGCGAGAAAGCCTCTTCGACGGTCATGGGCCATCGATGCTCAGCAATCGCTCGAATAATATCAATTGCCTGGTCAGTCGGGTAAGCACGAAAATCTGGTGTATAGTCGCTCATAGAATGCCCCTTTTTCTAGTTTGCAATTCTTTTTATATTGTAGCAAGTATACAAACTAGCCAACAACTGGGCGTAGGTAGTTATATTACCCTACCTGCCGACGCGGCACAATCCGCTTCGTCACCGCATCGACAAAAAGCCGATAGGCCAGGCGATTTTCCTTGGCATACGTGATAAGAATACCAAGGACGCGCTGGCAGTGCGGGCAGTGCAGCTCATCACCAGCTGGGGTCATATCGATAAAACGGTCGACATACATTCGCCGCAGCGAGCCTGGGCCATCCTTTTGGTAGAACGCTACGTGCTTGGCGCAGCCTTCGCAGCAAACATCAAGCACCCGCGACGATCCACCGCGCCGCGCTTGGTAAGCATCTTGGATGAATTGATACGTCATGTTGTCTCCTCTTGTTAGCTGCTTGCTATTCCCACCGGAACAACTTTATCGCTGCGATGTACACCACCAGCATCCATAAGCCAATGGCGCCAGCATACGGCAGTACTTCTGCTAGACTAGCGTGCTCGGTCATGATCAAGCGCAGGCCATCGGTCACAGGTGTCATGGGGATAAACTGGCTGAGCGTGCGCAGCCACTCCGGGAACATAAAGGACGGGAAGAAGGTACCGGAAAGGAACATCATCGGGAAGGCCACCAGGTTGCCCAGCGGTGCCGACTGGTTCTCGTTCTTGGCCCAGCCGCCAATCAGCAGGCCAAAGCCTACCATCAGCAGCGCGGACAGAGTAAGAAACGGCACAGCCAGTAGCCAGTCACCACGCATGTTGAAGTGGAAGACACTCATCCCCACCACCAGCATCATAGCGGCACTCAGTAGCGAGACAATCGTGTAGTGGATGCCCATCGCCAAAATCAGCTGCCCGGCCGTAAAGGGCGACGCCCGAAGACGCCGGTAGGAGCCCTTTTGCTTCTCCGTCGGCATCTGGTTAGCCAGGCCAAAGATCCCCATGCTCAGCAAACTAAAGGCCAGCAGGCCAGTAAAGGTATAGTCGAAGGTCTTGAGCTGCTCATCGCCCACAGCCTGGCCTGCAACCTTTAGCGGCGGCTCGGGCTGACCCATACCCTTATTAATACCATCAATAATCTGCCCCATAATAGCCGTTAGTGTATTGCCAGACTGCTCCGAACCCTTGGCGTAAAGCACACGCAAAGTACCGCTTGGGCGGGCCTGGGTTTGGCCAGCGGCACTGCCCTGGCCAGGAGCGCCCGCTTGAGCCGGCGTCACGTTGCCAAAGTCGGCTGGTAGCTCGATGATGCCACTGAGCTCCGAGTGCTTTAGCTTCTCGCGTGCTTCCTGCATATCCTTGACGTCCTTTACTTTGAGCGTCGTATCTTTGTTTGCCTTGGCTTGCTCCACAAACTGCTTGGCAAATTCGCTCTTCGAGTGGTTGATAATCGCCACATCAAAGCTGGTGGTTTGGTTATTAAAAATCGCACCAAACACCAGCAAAAAGATGAGCGGAAACAAAAAGGTAAAAAACAGCGACGTGCCATCGCGCATAAAGCGCTTTTGTAGGGCACGCACCTGCCCATATACTCCAATCCAATATGTCTTGATTCGCATCATCTACTCCCGAATGGCCTTGCCGGTTAAATCAATAAATACATCTTCGAGGTTGGCGGGCTCGACCGTTTGCTGCTTGGTAAAGCCGCGGGCCAGCAGCTGCTCGATGAGGTGCTGCGGCGTATCGATGGTGATGATTTTGCCCGCATCCATAATCGCCAGGCGGTCGCACAGCAGCTCGGCCTCATCCATATAGTGGGTGGTGAGCACAATGGTAATGCCTTCATCGCGAATCGTCTTGATCAGCTCCCACAGGTTGCGCCGCGCTTGCGGATCTAGGCCCGTCGTCGGCTCATCCAAAAAGAGTACCTTGGGCTGATTCACCAGCGTGGCAGCAATCGCAAAGCGTTGCTTTTGCCCACCACTGAGCTGCTCCACGTAGCTACCGGCCTTGGCACTGAGCTGCACCTTCTCTAGCAAAGCATCAGCATCAACCCGCCGGCCGTAGAGGCTGGCAAACATACGTAGCTGCTCACGCAGGGTCAGCTTATCGTAAAAGGTGGTCGACTGCAGCTGGATGCCAATAATTTGCTTAATTTGCTTGGGCTGCTTGGCGACATCAATGCCGTCAATGGTGGCCCGGCCAGCGTCAATCGGCCGCAGCGCCTCCAGCATCTCCAGCGTCGTGGTCTTACCAGCGCCGTTGGGCCCCAGCAAGCCAAAAATCTCGCCCGCCTTAACCGTGAAGGATATCCCATTCACCACTGGTGTGCCGGCATAGGCTTTGGTCAGGCCATCCACCGTTATGATTGGTTTGGTTTGAGTCATACAACTCCTTTCTTATGCTACGAGCCCCACACCCAAACGGGCCTCTGCTTGAATCACTCCCAGGGCACTGTACTTGCTATGAGCCAACCATCCATCCGTTGGGCTGGATTATAGCATAGAGAAGAGGAAAGCGAAAGACGCAGTGTAGCAGTCTTTCAAAATCACTTTACTAAGAACGCTCTTATAGTACTAGTTCAGGCTCTTTATTATTGCAGTACAGTTCTCTATTCTTTTATCTGCTTTTCACACTGAAATGCATCTTCTATCACAGAGCAAAGATGGGATCGAAGATCTTTGAGTGTCCTGCTAAATTTCGGCCGTAGATGATTTGTTGTGTCCTTCATAATACAATCTTCTAATGCTGTAAGCGCTTTTGGATCAAACATAAAGTGCTCCAGACAGCATGTGATTATATTGTAACTAGGATTCTCCGAGTATTGCTGTCTGAGCCAATCGTTTACTTTGTCTGCATCGTCATACTTCCATAGAGTATAGATACACTGAAGCTGTATAGAATAAGTAAAGACTGGAGGAAGGTATAGATCTGTGTCTGTCGGGCGAAGCGTGCTTCGCAATTCTTCCCAAAAAGCTTGGCAGATAGCAGTACGATCTTTATTGGTGCGCTCACAACATTGCTGTAGCGCTCCAAGAGCGATTCGCACTAAAATCCTTTCGCTAGCTGCTGCTGACCTCTGTACGTATGCAATGTAGCGACGACGTATTTCCTCGTCAAAAATGAGGCGTCCATTATTCAGTTCATTGATAACTATTTTATTTTCGATATCCTCGTCATCCTGTTCTACGTAGGCTATGTCCTCTCTTTCGATAACGTATGCCGCAGCGCGCTTTTGCCTCTTGCCAGTTGGATCTTCATGGCCAAGAACATAGTGCATATCCGCAACAGCACGCATATACGGATTAATGAGGTAGCGCTCAATCTGGCGTGCCTTGCCAGGCTGGCCTCTCCTTAGACAATCTTTCACCAACGAGAGAATGACAAATTCAACATGATAGGTATAGGCACTCGCCCTTCTGTCACGCTTAAGCTCTGCTAGTGAAAGTGGTACGATATCTGCATCATCAAGGCTTGGTAGGTCCGGCACAGACCCGATGAGTGTACTATATACTGTCGTGCGACACGAATCGGCAAAATTCAGCGCTCTCTCAAAGTCTTCATCAGCACCGCTGATATAATATAGACGATCAATAAGAGAAAAAGCTTCATACAGGATCTCGGCCGCTTCCTTGCGCTCAGACGGTGTTGGCTGAAATTGCTCGGCAAATATTCCACGTTTTATATCAGCGTCCGTATCGGCGATAACACGCATATGCTGCACGATATCGGCTAGTTGCTCCTTCTGCTCAGCGGTTGCTCCTCCCTCACTATCATAATATTCATTGAGTCGTACATAGTGTGTTACCAATCTATCAAACAATTCTTCTCGGTCGATATCACCAGCCTCAGCCACAAGAGATTCAGCTGATTGCTGATTCACTTCTAGATCAAGCTTTTGCCAGACTGTCTCTTCAATCTCAGACATAACCTTCGCAAGATCAGGAATCTCGTCAGCCATTGCGCGAATATCATGCAGCAACTGCTGCGCAAAACGCTTTTTCTCTTGGCTTGCAACTGTCTTGCCAGTTGGCTGGTAGAAGTAATATCCCCACATATTGACAATGTTAACGACAGCACTCACAACCTCATCTGCCTCTGCATCGCTATACGAATGTGGCCTGAGTAATTGCTTCATGGTATCAGGCGTACATAGCAGCTCGCGATAGTGCTGAACATACTCCTTGAGGAGTTCTTTGAGCTGCTGGCTTGTTAGTGGTGCTGTGTTATATAGGAGAGGGCGAGGTGGTTGAAACATATGCATAACTATAGAGCGATACCATTATTGTGTCAAATACTATATATGTCGTTGACATATTTTTGCTATCGTATCATAATCAAACCACCATGCATTACTTTCTTCAAACTCCTCAGTCTCATCATCTTTGGTCTCGCACTTGCGGCAGGCTACTATGCGCTGCAGCTATTCATCAGTCAGTCATCTCTCGCAGGGTACACCTTAGCTGCGTTGCTTATTATCATTGGTGCAGCGCTGCTCATTACCGCACACGACCTGTTTCGGTGTCGCCAATGGAAGGATGTCGGCAAGGCACTTGGTAATTTCGCCGCTATGGTATGTGGCTATTCAACAAAATAAATCCTCACTCACAGCCCGAAATACCTCTCCTGCCATCCAAACAGCAACTAACCAACAAGCATCTCATCACCATGCGGTGTATACTATACATATGAAACGATTATTCCCTCTCAGCCACCGAGCAACCATCATCACCATCTGCCTTGCCCTCCTTCTCGTTATTGGCGGCATCGTTGGCACAGCGATTGGCTGGCGCAAAATCCTTTACAAGCTCCAAGGTACGTCGCATGTGGCGACGCTCGATCGTTCGCCAGGGCTAGCTCAGTTTCCTGAGGTCAACACGCAAGCCCTCAGCCCTACTCGCCGCAAGGTTATCCAGCTTACCCAGGCAGAGTTTGCCGCTCAGCCCGCTGGTACGAAATATAGCCAAGGAGCGCACGAAGCATGGTGTGCCAACTTCGTCAGCTGGACGATGCAGCAGGCTGGTGCGCCGCTGAAGAACCCACACACTGGTAGCTGGCGCATTCCAGGCACCTTCACGCTGCGTGAGTATTACGAGTCAGCAGGCCGCTTCAAGCCAGCCGATAGCGGCTACCAGCCCCGCCCTGGCGACGTAGCAATCTACCGCGCTTCACCCGTCTTTGGTGACCATACGCACATTGTCCTGCGCAATGACGATGGCATACTCACCACTGTTGGCGGCAATGAGAATAACAAGATACGCGTCTTTGCCAATCAGCAGCGCAACTACACTGGCCTACTTGGCTATGGCGTTACAGAGTAGCCATCACTAGGACAACCACAGAGGTTTGCAGCACTCAGTGGTATAATAAAGACACTGATGAAACATCGCCTTTCTTCACTACGCCATAGCATTCCTACTGCGCTGAGTGGTATCATCCAAGTGCTGCGCCAGCCACGCTATGCGGCGGGGGCGCTAGTTGGTGCGCTCGGCTTTGCCTGGTTGATTCTTCTCCTGACCAATGGTGGATTCTATGGCGCGCTGCTTATGTCTCGCTTGCCATTTGTCGATAAACTTGGCGTCATTGGAACAATGTTTATAGAGATTGCTCGGCAGGCCGCGACATCACTAACGGGCGCACTGCTTGTGCTTGTCTCAGTACTACAAGGAATATCACTCGCGCTTATTATCTTCACCGCCCGGCACAACAAGCGCAACCAGCAAACCACCCAGCAGCTCGGCCTCAGCGGTATTGCTTCTATCGCGGCGGCAATTGGCCTGGGCTGCGTACCCTGTGGTACATCACTCATTCTCCCCATCGTGGCAGTATTTTTCTCGGGAGCGGCCGCCGCTTCGGCCGCGACGGTTGCCAGCACTCTTGTGCTTATCATTGCCCTTGGGCTCAGTCTCTTTTCGCTCTATCGATCGGGCCAGATTGCCGCCATCTACATAACATTAGCTCAGCAGGAGGAGCATCATGCAGTCACAACAAACAGGGGTTAGCTTGATTCATATCATGCTTGGGATTGTCATCGTCACAATCATCAGCCTCTTCGCCTACAATCTCATCAACCGCCCACCCAACAAGCACATTGGCAAAGGTGAGCCCTGGCAGAGCGCGATGTCGCAGGGCAGCCACACTGCACCCAATGTCTTTGTCGACTACACCGACTACTTCTGCTCATTTTGTGCGCAGGTTGAGGCTGCCACGAACACTGCAGACTTCCAGCAGTATATCAAGTCAGGCAAACTGCGCTACGAGCACCGGATTGTTGCCGTTCTCAAAGATATCGTGCCCAACACCGAGCGTGGTGCCGAAGCAGCATTTTGCGCGGCCGACCAGCATAAATATTGGGAATACACGCACCACATTGTGCCCCGCATCAAAGCTGACTACTTCGACAAAGGTATTGGCGTCAAAGGTGTTGCCGTGCCCAAAGAAATTCCACTCCTCCCCGTCAGTTATTTTGAAGCATCAGCCGAAGCGATTGGACTCAACGTCGAGACCTTCCGCGACTGCGTCACAAATGAGAAGCACAAAGACGACATTGCCACAAACACCAGCCGCGCTCTCAAGCTCGGCGTCACTGGCCTCCCCTACATGATCGTTAACGACTACACCACCAGCGGCTTTGGTGGTGGCGAGCACGGGCTAAAGACATTGCTCAAGGCGGGTGGGGTGCAATAGCCCCTCTCATATCTTCGATGATAATATTGCAATTAGTGCGTCAATACCTTTATCAGCAAGCCATTTAAGAATACCTCGTATAGTCTCCTTGTTCTGTTTCTTTTTGCCAAGCTCATCGTATAATTCTTGGATCTTGTTTTGTGTTTGTTGATCATATTGTGATAAGTTAATGGTTTGCAGATTGTTTTGTGTTTGCTGGTTTATATTATTAATAGTTACTCTATTATCCTTGCTATCGTCCGGTCTAGTATGAGTCTGTTGATATCCCCATCTCTCCAAAGATTTAATAGTAGTTTGTAGTTCAGTATCAATCATTGTAATTTCTTGCTGATACTGCTCATATACGTACTTATCGTAATCGGGGTTACTTTTTGGGAGAAATACTTTAGCCCCTGACAAGCAAATACGCTCAATATGTTCTGCATATGATTCACCCATACGCTTATACGTATCAACTATCTCACGCTTCCACACTATAAAGTCTTTATCTTTATCAGTTAGCGACCTCATTTTCTCAACTTTTTTAAGTTGCTCGTCGAAAAATTTTATAAGACTATCCGTATTCATCATACTTCTGATTATACGATAGAGATGCGAATAGAGCGTGGCTATTAATAAATATTTCCCTACCGCCGGCGCAAGAAATAATACCCGGTTGCCATGGCGGCTATCACACTCACAGCGGTAATCTTCCAAAACATCGTCGGGTCGTCCGCCCCGGGCACAGGCACATTCATGCCATAGAGCCCAGCGATCATCGTCGGGATAGTCAACGCCACCGTGATCACTGTTAGTAAGCGGATCGTCTCATTCAGGCGCGTGTCCATCACGGCGCGGTAGCTATCACGCACATTAGTGATGGTGCGCAGGAGCGACTTACAACGTGCAATCACCTGCTCCAAATCAATCGAGATATCCTCCACATCATCCTTATCGTCCTCCTTGAGGCGGAGGCTCCGGTTTGCCATCAAGCGCTCAATCGCCCAGTTCATTGGCACCAGCGCATTGAGGTAATCGTTGAGCTTGCGTTCATACTCGGTCAGCGTCACGATATCGCGCGCCCGCAGTGTATGGAGGTCGTCTGTTGCTGCCCGCATCTGCCGGTTGATCGTCGCCACTCGTCGCTGGTACTGCAGCGACACCGCCTCGATCATTGCCACCACGAGCTCTATTCGCCGCGCCGTATTCATCCGTGTTTTGTCGACGAAAGGCTGCCACAGCCGGCCCAGGCTATCACGCGAGAGCGTCACGACATAATTTTTGTGAATACCAAACAATATCGGCGTCGTAAAGTCATTAAAATCATCGTCCGTATCAGGCAAGCGGGCAATCAAATACGTCCACTCATCCTCAAAATCAACCCGCGGCACCTCGTGTGGGTCCAGTGCATCTTTAATGATGTTTTCGTCCATACCAAGCGCTAGAAGCTTGTCGATCTCCTCACTGCTGGGCTTCTCGCAGCGCAGCCACGACCCAACTCGCAGCGCATCGCGCGGCGTAATCGTCTGATCTGCCTCACTCGAACGAAGATATTGCAACATACTAGTGATAAGTATACGATGAAGCGGTGATAATTGCAAATAATACGACAGGTTCGCTTCTGCGTTCTGCATCGTTCATTATTTTATAGCGACGTATGGCGACGACTATTCACTGACAAACAGCTGCTCGAGCACCGCATCAACCATAAACCGCATCGTCTTTGGTGCAATATCCTCTCGTGCGTCAATCGCTGCCACTACCGTAAAGAGCTCGCTGATTATCTGGTCGGTCGCACCTGGCCGCAGCATGCCATCGCGCCGCCACTGCTGCACCTGCTCGGCAAAGAACTCACCACGCAGTGCCAGGCTATGACCCGCTCCTGCTTGCTTCGCATCATCATGGTAGGCTTGACGCACCTGCTCGCCAGGCACATCACTCTGCCACTCAGCGAGGATTTTATTACGCCGCACGGCTTGCGTCGTGGCACGTAGATAGGCTGCAAAAGCCGCCCGGGGCTGCGACCAATCGATCCGCCCAACAATCCGGTTCTTTGTCTTTTCGTCTTCCGCACGATACACTGCAAGGAAGAGCTCTAATTTAGACGAATAAAGCAAATACACGCCGCCGACCGCAATACCCGCCACCTGAGCAATCTCCACAATTGATGCCGCCTTGTAGCCATCCTGGGCAAAGACCCGCCGCGCTGCCTGAATTAGTTTCGCCTGACTGATTGCCATATCGCTCCGACCTCCGCTCGCGCTATCCTGGACGATAACGCCTCTTTACTTTCTACTCATATTCTATTATAGCAGGTTTGGAAACGGCTGCGCAGCGAGACTAGTAATAGGGTGTATAGCAACCAGCTCTCTCGCATTAGCCTATAGTAAAAACAGAGGTACAGCCATGCCATATCCATACAAGCACGATCTGGTGCAGCAACCTTTCTCTCACTGCTCTGCTATACATCGAGAAAAATCTGTTGCCTGCTTCATCAGGCTTTTGGCATCCACGGAAGAGATCAATCCGCAGAAAATACTCAATCAATCCTTATATTACCCCAAAGGAGGGATAGCTAATATAACAGTATATACAACAATCAGCGATCTACCGTCTTGTATAACGCTCATGCTTTTGGTACACTGATAGCTAATATAACCATAAGGGGGATTTTTATGATTGCAACTCAAGCTGGCCAGAGCAAGAAGCGGATCGGCCTTATCTCAACGGGGATCGTCGGTGCACTGCTGGTCGCCTTTACCTTTACACCAACCTTCGCAGGCTTTGCGGCAAGCATCCAAAACACCATCAACAGTGCCTCAACCGGTACACTCACCATGAAGGAAACATCGGGTACCTACACCTGCAATAGCACAGATGGTGCTGGTGCAACGACTAACTCTGCTATCTGTTCTACTATTAACAAGTATGGTGGCACGAGCACACCACTCGTTGCTGGTGGGCCAGCCCAAACAACCAACATTACTCTGCAAAACACCGGAAGCGTGGCCGCAACATCCTTTAGCCTTAACCCTGGCACATGTAGCCAATCGTCGGTCGCTGGTGCTTCAATGGCGGGTTCGGCAACAGACTTGTGTAGCAAAGTCAAGGTAGCTATCAAATCAGGCAGCAGCACACTCTTTACGGGCACTGCCGCACAATTGCAAGCAGGCGGTGCTATCGACCTGCTCGCCAAGCTCAGCAAAGCAACCATCAACGCAGGTGAGAGTGTGCCGATCACCTTTGAGGTATCACTCGACGCCAGCGCTGGCCCAACCTACCAAGGTCTGCAGGTCTCGCAACCACTGACGTGGACATTTGGCGCGTAATTCCTCCGGAGTAGGACGATGCGCATATCGCGGCAACGAATAATTATCATCACTATCCTAAGCCTCTGTCTTGGAGGCTTCGTTGCCGTGATGGTGGCGCTTGGTATGCGTATCTTTTTCGTCACAACGCCGAGCATGGCGACTGCCGCACCAGTTGGCTCGCTCGTCATTGCCCAGCCAGCTAGCAGCTACCACCCCGGCGACATCATCACCTTCCGGCGCCACGGCCGGACGTATACCCATCGAATCCAGTCCATCACCAATCAGCGCATCCTCACCAAGGGCGACCTCAACCACGCGGCCGATCCGCTCCCCATCGAGCACAGCGCCATCATTGGCAAAGCAATTTTCATCAACCCATGGCTTGGCTGGGTATGGCTGATGGTACCGTGGGTGGTGATCGGCTGGCTCATCATCCATCTAGCCACCCGCCGAGCTCGCCCAACGTGGCGCTGGTATTATCGGATTATTGGCATGACACTAGTGCTCTGTGCTGTGTCGCTGTGGTTTCATCCGTGGATCAACTTTAGCGTGCTCAGCGTTCTTCCTTCAGACAAAGGCGCCCTTATGCACATCGTCAATACCGGCGTTTTCCCAATCGACGCAGTCGGCACAGTGCTCTACCCCGGCCAAGATGCCACCATCACCGTCTCGGTACAAAATAGCCACGGGCAGTATTTTTTCATGCCAACGATTCATTACACAGCGTGGGTCGTCTTGTGTATTATGCTCATTTGTCTTATCCCTTTTGGGCTCATGCTCTACGGCCTTCGCCAGCTATATCGGCCTGCCGCAGCCGATAGCGCACCGCAGCCATTACCCATCACTTCTGTCATCGTCGCAGCAATTATTACACTGCTAGGGATATGCTTCATTATCTTTCATAATTTTTATCTAACGAGCGGGGCTTTTTCGGGTACGATCAACAACAATACCAATACCACCCGCCCAGTGCTCTACAACTGTACTGATGCCACTAAGCTCACTGCCCCCTCGCAGGCGCTCTTCATCTACGGCATGACATTCTTCGATACTGGCACTACCGAGCGCGACCTATCTGGTAATGACAATAAGGGCGCTTGGCTCACTCGCACGGCCGCCGCTCATGGTTCGCAGTCATTTGCCTGCCGACGCGACCGTGTGCGCAGCACCCTCTTCAAAGATACCTGTCTCGCCTACCCCACACCGGTTGATAACCCCAACCCTTTTACCCTCTCTGTCTGGTTTAATACCAATCAATACGGGCTCAATAATGGGCGCATCGCTGGCTTTGCCAGTACACCAGACAATGGTGCGGATCCAAGCTTAGACCGCGTCCTCTTTCTCGACAAGCAAGGGCGCATTGCCTTTGCGGTGTGGCCCAATGCCACGCGCTCGATCTTCTCACCAGCTGGCAAAAACTATGCCGATGGCAAGTGGCACCACGTTGCTGCCTCGCTCTCACCACAAGGGATGCGGCTCTATGCCGATGGTGCACTGGTTGCTCACGACCCGAGTGTCACACAAGGCCAAAACTTCCGCGGCTACTGGAAGTTTGGCTGTGGGCGCTTTAGCGAGTGGCGTAATGGCGATGGCACACCGATCAACAGCACAAACACATTCTTCACTGGCATGATGCAGTTTGGGGCTGTCCACACAACCGCGCTGAGTGATACCCAGGTGCAAGAAATCTACCTTGCTGGCACAAAATAGCGCACGCAGCGCGACAACATATCTTTAGCTATTACATCGTTTTGCTCCCATTGCAAACACCCAGCGCCTGCTATATACTATATACATGAAATACATGCGCAATACACTCGCTAAGCTTCTTACTCTTCTCCGCCATATGTGGCTGCCGCTTGTGGTGATAATTCTGCTCATCGTGACAGGCATTGGCATAAGCGCTAGCCTGCACGCAGTGCGACCCGAGCCACTCTGGACGAATGCGACGAAGGAACTCACGCAGCGAGTGAAAAGCGAGGCCACGCAGTCGCTCGACATTACCCTAAGCCGCGGAGAGTTTATCAATATTGATGGGCCAGGTGGCATCGTCATCGGCACTATCACCGACCACGCCACACGCCAGCGTCTGCTCGCTAGCCAGCCGTTTCGCGATTGCAAATTTGGCTGCAGCACGGGGTGGATGGCATATTCGCAGCTTGGGCGCACATTACCGTTTGATTCTTCAGAGCAGGTGTCTGGCCACGCACGTGCTCTGCTGAGCTCGGCCGCTACACCAGATAGCTCGTGTATTATTCGCTTCCATTATCTTGGTCAAACACTCCCAGACAAGCACAGCTCACCAGACCTAGACATCATCTGCCTCTCACAAAGGACAGGTGCGCTTGTGTATGAGTTTCGGGCAGCGTAGCATATTCGATTTTCATCGCACTTCTATATTTGAAAGGATATATACTATTACACTAGTAGCAAAGATTAGCCTCTAAGATAGCAAGTCAATTTACAGTGCAAACAAATCATTCAACGCCTCACTCACCGTTGGATGAGTAAAGATCTGATCGCGTAGTGTGGTATAGGGCAAGCCAGCATCCATCGCTGTTTTGATAGTATTAATCACTTCTGGAGCCTGCTGGCACAAGAGCGTTGCACCAAGAATCAGGCCTGTCGATGGCTGGATCACTGCTTTGAGCAGCCCCGTTGTTTTATTATCAACATGCATGCGCGGCACGGCCATAGCTGGGAGCTCTTTAACCTTCACATCATCGCCATACTGCGCGCGAGCTGCTACTTCAGTCAGGCCAACGCGCGCCAGTGGTGTCTGCATAAATATCACATGAGGCAATACTGCACGCTGAGCCCGCGTATAGTTACCATCACCAAGGAGCTGACTCTTGACAATACGAAAGTCGTCGAGCGACACATAGGTATACTGCGGCCCACCATTAACATCGCCCAGTGCCCAGATATGTGGCTGGGTAGTTTGCAAATGGCTATTAACGACAACAGCGCCGCGCTCGTCAGTCTCCACCCCAGCAGCGGCAAGATCAAGCTGACTGGTATTAGGCCGGCGGCCAGCGGCCACGAGCACAGCATCATATACTTGTTCATCACCGCCACTTATCACAGCAACACCCTGGTCTGTATCGCGCACCTGCTGTATATCTGATGCAAGCACCAGTGTTATACCCTGCTCCTCCAGAGCCTGGGCAACTGCTTGGGCAACAGATGGTTCTTCGTGCGGAAGCAGCTGCGCCCGGCGATGGTAGAGTGTGACCTTCACGCCAAGAGCTGCATAAGTCGAGGCAAACTCGAGGCCAATCGGCCCAGCGCCAATCACCGCTAGCCGCCGTGGCTTAAGCTGCTGGTTGAGCGCCTCCGTACTGGTATAGACATGAGCCGATTGCTCAAGGCCAGCAATCGCTGGCATCACTGGCACTGCACCGGTATTAATAAACAACCGATCTGCCTGCAGCTCAATATGCTCCTCACCCGCCTGGACGCTCACCGTGTGCGCATCAACAAACGACGCACTGCCATCAATAACCATCACACCCGGGTTATCCGCGAGCATGTGGTAGTTCTTATTATTAAGCTTCGTTACGACCGCTGTCTTGCGCGCAAACGCTTCATCGATCGACTGGCCGGCCGCTGCCGCACTCACCAGCGTTTTAGTCGGAATACACGCAATATTAATACACGTCCCACCATACATCTGCGGCGACTGCTCCACCAGCGCTACCCGCTGACCTGCCCCGGCGAGCGCTACCGCTAGCGTCTTGCCTGCCTTACCAAAACCAATAATCAGTGCATCAAATTGTGTGTGCATTATACTTCTCCTTCCGTAAGATTATCGCACAGATGAGAGCTAATGTAAATGTATTACAATAGTGATTTTCTCCCCATACTAGTGAAGAGCAGAATAAGCACGCCGCCTACTTACGACACACTTTGTGTTCAAGCACACAAAACTCAGCGCCGCCGTGCCAGCACTGGCTGCACCCGGTCAATCCGGTTCGTCCAGATATACCCGCCAAACTGTGGCGGTATCTGCGTCACGCTCTCCGCTGTATCAAACCCAGCTGACCACTGTCCATCGCCTTCGACCAACATTACTCGCGTGTTTACCGCCGCCATCCGGTCAACAAACTTACCTGGCCAGCCCCATAGCAGTGGTGCATAGCGCCGCGGAATGTGCAGCTCCATATTGTGCAGCTCGTGCGGCACATAACCCGTCCAGCCAACCGCTAAGTAACGCAGCAACCCAGCTTTCATCATCGTCTTGGAACAGAGACGCAGCGTCGCGCTTTGTTGACGCAGCCAGGCAATGCCATCGTCATTACCGTAGACTGTTATTTGTTTGAAGCGTTCAGGGTTCATTGCCCGGAGCTTTCCCCACAGCACTTCGTATGTCTGGCGGTTGCCGTCTTTAACATGTAAAAGAAGGTCCTTGTGTGGAAAGGCTGCCAGCACCTCATCTAGCGTGGGCATCAAGCCCACCCCTTTGCCACGGAATGGAAAGGTTTTGCCACCATCCGCCGTGTAGCCATAACCAATGTCGAGCTGCTTGAGCTCAGCCATAGTGTAATTGCCAATCTCGCCCTTGGCCTCTGTGCGGTATTCCAGTGTTGAATCATGGAAGACCGCTAATTGCTGATCTTTCGTCAGCTTGAGGTCAAGCTCCACCACATCCGCACCATGATCAAAGGCAGCGCGCATTGACGGGATTGTATTCTCAAGATAGGGGTGCTCGGGTTTATCCATAATGGCTGCAGTGTTGGTGTCATTACCAACTTTGCTATAGTCAAAGGTCTGCGCCAGGCCTCGGTGAGCGAGTATCCGTGGGTGCTGCCTTGGCATAAAGAGACTCGTATTATTGAGCCACAGCCCCATGATAATCACTACAATTACTGTCAATTCTCGCCAGTGCTGCTGACTCCATCGTGCTACTGCATGTGCTACTTTCCGAAATTTATAGGGCATTACTCCTCCTTATCTCTGGTATTTTCTCACTATATCTTTACTCCACACGCTGAGCAAATAGCTCCTCTATGCCGCGCAAGAAAATCTCTGCCGTCTTTGGCCCGACGCCATAGAATTTTTGCAGGCGTTTGGCGCACTCGGCTTCGCTTGGGCTGCTTTCTATCAGCAGTATCAGCGAACCATCGTACTGGTCGATCAGCTGCTGCGCGCACAGCCGCAGGGCTGTCGCTGTTTTCTCGTCGTAGCGTGTGTATTTACCTTCGTCTAGCAGCCGCACGAGGCGCCTCCGCTCCACCGCAAGCAGCGCCCACGGCGTATCAAGCTGGTGCTCCACCAAGAGACGCCAGGTCTGCACCGCCACCGGTGATTGAATCGGCTTACCCAGCAAATACACCAAGAGAAACCAGCGAAAGAGATCTAGCTCATCATGCGCAATATTGAGCGCGAAGTCATCGGGATGGTGTGAGCGAGCAGAGCGAACCATATTCCATATTATTCTCTAAATTGGGGCTTATTGTCAAATAATACGAGCTGTATCACAGGTTCTGCATCATATATCAGTAAGCACAACCAATAAACAATTGCATTTCGTGCAACACATTGCTAGAATATACATAGAACATTTAGCTAACATCGATGGTCTATGGGGGTACATCATGTTTCGGAAACTCGTATCAAACTTATCGCTCAGCCCGGCGATCGTCGGCCAACTGGGCTTCTATGCGAAGCGTTTGCGCAAGGAAGAGGCAACGCGTCGCTTGGGGCTGATCTTCACTGCGCTGGCGCTCGTCGTGCAGTCTTTTACACTGCTTGCACCACCAGAATCGGCTAACGCTGCCGACCCAAGCGATATGATCTACGGTGGAATTAGCAATGGTTCGCAGCTCATGGCGCACTATGACGCCAACACGAACAACATCCGTGACCTCTACAGCACCATCGGCATTACTCGTGCCGAGCTGCAGCAGGCGACAACTCGCCTCGAAACCCGGCGAAGCACCGAGAGCACCTACTCGTGGGGAATGACGCCGCACTTTAGTGCTGCTCAGGGCGAAGGCGTGTATTCTGTGAAGGCAGCGCAAGGTGGAATGCGCAACTTCTACTACCGGCCACACCGCTTATGGGGGAACTTCACCTACCGGGCATTCGTTGGTCACTCAGCAAAGTTTGGCTGGTTCGCCATTATGCTCAACTGTGGTAACCTTATTACTCAGACAGTGCCACCCGCACCTGTTTGCCCACCCGGCCAGGTCGGCACCTATCCAAACTGCAGCACGCCGCCATCCGTCATCAAGCCAACGCCAGTGGCAAGCTGTAGTGGTCTTGTTATCAACAAGAATGACACCACCTACCAATTCACCGCTGCAGCATCTGCCCAGCATGGCGCTACCATCACCGGCTATGTCTTCCAGGTCTACCGCGATGGCAAGCTCGCCAAAACACTCGAGAGCAGTACGCCTACCGTCAGCTACAGCGAGAAAACGCCCGGTTCGTACCGCGTTGTCCTCACTGTCAAAACCTCTCTGGGCGATCGCACCAGCGAGGCCTGTGCCAAAACCTTCGTCATCGCTGCACCCGCCCGCTGCCCGGTCAATCCTACCCTGCTCAAAGATGATGCTCGCTGCCAGCCCTGCCCAGGCAATAGCACCCTCTGGCTCGAAGACAAAACCTGCGCAGCCAAATTTGTCCAGACCAAGAGTGGCCACAACCTCACCCAAAACAGTGCTGAGACGACCACCGTCACGGCCAAAGCCCACGATCGCATTACCTACAAGCTTAGCGTCACCAACAAAGGCCTCAATGCCGAGAAATTCACCTTTAGCGACAACCTCGGCGATGTCCTTCAATACGCTACGGTCGTTGACGCTGGCGGCGGCACACTCGCCAAAGACACCAACCAAAGCGCCAGCATCGATGCAACCATCCTCAGCTGGCCAGCTGTGGAGATCAAGCCAGGCGAGAGCCAAGAGCGGCAATTTACCGTCCAGCTCAAAGACCAGATTCCTTCGATGGGTACTGGCACCAGCAATGCAACCTCCTACGATTGCCGCATCGATAACACCTTTGGCAACACACTCAGTACCAAGGTAGATTGCCCCGCCGAGAAGCGCGTAGTCGAGCAAGTCGTAACCGAGCTGCCCCACACTGGTAGCAGCGAGAATATCATCTTTGCTGGCATCGTCCTTGCAGTGGTAGTATTCTTCTACGCTCGCTCACGCCAACTCAGCACCGAGATCCGCCTCGTGCGCCGCAACTTTAACGCCGGAACAATCTAACCAAGGAGAAACCAATGGCAGAACGATTTACCACCAAGCGCCAACCCGAGCACCGCACCGAGCAAACCATCGAGCAATCACGCGCCGAGCAGCTAACTGCCCTGCGCCAATCTGGCGAACACCGCCAGTTAGAGCACCCCAGCCTCCAGGGCGAAACGCGTCAGCGACACGAAACCCTTAGGGCCGCTCGCCACGAAGCCGAGCAAGTCTACGAGCAAGCTGCCGAGCAAGAACGAGCCACTGCCGAAGCTGAGCGCCGCCAGCGCGAAACCCACGAACAACAGCGTGCCGAGCGCCAACGCCAAACCAGCCCAGCCGCTCAGCAAGAACGCTTCGATAAAACCATGGCAGCCGTCCAATCCCAGCTCTCGCCCTCGAGCCGCGCCTTTAGCAAAGTCATCCACAACCCAGCCATCGAGAAAGCAAGCGAAGTCACTGGCAACACCGTTGCTCGGCCCAACGCCCTCCTATCTGGCGCCGTTGCCGCCTTCGTGCTCACTCTAGCCATCTACGTCATCGCCCGCTTCAATGGCTACCCACTCTCCGGTGCCGAATCCATCGCTGCCTTCGCCCTCGGCTGGCTCTGTGGCCTCGCCTTCGACTTTGTGCGCATGATGATGCTTGGTCGACGGAATGTGTAGTTTGCCCCTGTAAATCACTGCTCGATCAACAACATGATTTCAATCACTGATAACGTACACTTCTCATGTGAAATAGTGCCCTATTGATCAAACTCCACTGTTCTAGAGGAAGATCACTCAGGCTAGAAAGGAGCACTTGAACGACGGTGGCTGTGTATGCCGTGAGTGAACGGTAACCACGATCGAGCTCATCAAATCAATTTACCTTTGCCAGCTACCTAAACTAGTCTAATGCCTCAAGATGCGAGTCAAGCCAAGTTGGACAGACCATAAAGTGCCTTCACGATTAAAGCGAAATACGATGAACTTCCCGTGATCTAGTCTGTATTGCAGATTCTTGCGTCCTGCGAGCCCTCCTTCAAAGTCTGGAGCTCCAAATGTGCTGGTAATCTCCTGTATCGTGGCTGTATTCGGTAGTGAATCTAGTAACTGATGAGAAAGCGGAGTAAAGGGAGCTTTGTAGAAATTGTCTTCCTGCAGATACAGAGAAACAACGACGAGGATATCATCACGTAACTGCAGCTCGAGGCCTGCGTTATAGTACAGCCAATACGATTCAGTCAAATCAACTGGAAGAAAGTCTGGTTCAGTGTCCTTGATGATCGGGTCGGTTGCTAGTCCGTTTGTAGCAGCACTAACCGCCTTTTCAATTTCTGCTTTGTTTTTTCCGACTAGTTCGAAATAGTTTGTGATTGCGCCAGCTAGTTGAGTTTTCATAGACACTCCATAACGTATTTAAAATTATTTGATTAATTTATTGTATATCATGTTGATATCTTAGTTGAATAGACCTAGTATAAATTAACAATTCCTAAGGCTCACTACTGAGGTCACTGGAGCGAAATAACTCATCCTTAAAGTAAACGGACAACAAGTAACCCTTTCCGTTATCCCTCTCAAGTCCCTCAGCTATTATCACTACATGCAAATGAAAGATAGCGAAAATCCATTAGTGGTAATCGTCCCAGTCGGCATCATAAAGCCAATGCTTCGTGACGTTACGAAATTCGACATCGTCTCCATACGGATCGTCAGGTGTGGATGTGAACGTATACTCTTTTAATTTCGTTTGAACAAACTCAGAGATGACATCATAATCAAGCGTATTCATAATCAGGGGCTTTGCCTCATCGTCATCTTCAAAGTACCACCTGCCACGTGGATCATCAACGAAAGACGGCGAACAAACGGTAAGGACGTAACGACCGCCTTCTATAGGGTAAGGAGTAGGTATGCCCGCATCACGTGGAAGTGTCCGTTCTACTCCAAGTTCAATACACCAGGGGCAAGTGTCGTCGGCACCAAACGTTGTCGTCGCAGACGTGAGCTTGTTTCGGCATGTTGTGTTGTCAGAATCCAGCTCCCAATCGTCGCCGACATACCGCCAACCTTGGCTCAGTTCCAGTAAGGTGTAGTGAGTTTTCATAGGGTTATTATAATACGCATAATAACGAACGTCAAAATATTATGCTTGCCGCTTGTGTTCTCTATCACCTGTATTAAGCGCTTATCAATGCAGCTTGATCGACACTTCCTGTGGCTCGCCGCTCAGGTCACCATGCGTGTTGAGAGTGCCTTGACGGCGCAGGGCTTCGCGCTCCAGCTCTTCTGGCGTTGGCATAGGTGGCTCGGGAGCGGGCGATGGTGTAACTGGTGGAGTAGGCTGGGTACGCGCCTCGGCCTGCTGGCCACCAAGGATATTGGGCCGCGCAGCATGACGTGCTCTATCCAGCGCATCTTGCACCGCTGGCGACGGTGGCGAAGCGGGCTGAGCAGCCGACGATGGAGATGGCATACTTGGATTTGACATAGTGCGGGGAGCGCCAGCTGGCTGTGGCCGTGGTGCCTGAGAGAACGAAGAAGCTGGTGGCACGGCTGGCTGAGCACGCAATGGCTGAGCTGAGGAAGTCGGCGCGGTTTGTGGCCGAGCTGGTTGAGCAGCCGGACTACCGGGCCGAGGGGCTTGCGCACTCGATGGTTCTGCCGCCGATTGCGGTTTCTTTGCATTCATCTGTTTACGCTTGGCAAGCCATTCATCGAGGAAGGACGACCCACCGCCAGCTCCAGCTGCACCCCCTGGGCGCCCTGCTCCGGCTGCTGGCTGGCTGGGCTGCTGCACACTAATGCGGGCAGCTATATCGCGCTCAACTTGGTCGCGCGGCCGGCCATATTTCGCGGCCGAGAGTTTCTTGAGAGCACCGCTCAATTGCTGGTTTGGCTCGCCCATTGGCGGAATCCACGCCATGCTAAATGGTGCCGATGGTGTGCCATTAATCTGCGCCACACAGACGGACTCGAAGTTTGGCAGTTTGGTCAAGTCCTCAGCAGTAAAGACAGGCGTGTAGCGCTTGACCATGATCTCTGCATCAGTCGTACCAATTCGGCCGGTAATGGTTGTACCAACGTTACCAAGGATAGCCTCACGCAGTTCTTCCTTAAGCTGCGTCATAAACTGGTTGGCCAAGACCAAACTCAAGCGATACTTACGCGCTTCACTGAGAATCGTCTCGAAGCTATCGGTGGCAAAGTTCTGGAACTCGTCAACGTAGAGCGTAAAGTCCTTGCGCTCGTGCTCAGGGATATTAGCCCGAGCCATTGCAGCCGCCTGGAACTTCATGACGAAGATAATACCAAGCAGCTTCGAGTTGAGATCACCCATCTTACCTTTGGAGAGGTTGACGAGCAAGATCTTGTTGTTATTCATAATCTCGGGGAAGTTGAAGCCACTCTTGGTCTGGCCAATGATGTTGCGCATCGCATCGTTGCTAATAAATGGACCAAACTTGGAGATCACCCAGCTAATCAAGTCACCGGCTTCATTAGAGCGCTGCGAGGCTGGGAACTCCTTCGTCCAAAAGTCGAGCACCTGCCGGTCCGTCACGTATTTGAGCTTAGCATTACGAAATTGCTCATCCACCAGCAGCTTTGGCACGTCGACAAACGTCCCGCCTGCAGGATCAGCCATCAGCAGCAACGCACAGTTACGGAAGATGTGCTCGAGGCGTGGCCCAACGATACCGGTGTGGCCTGGGTCATACAAGCCATACAGCATGTTGATCGCCTCCTGCACCAAGAAGTCCTTTTGGTCGGGGTGATCGAACTCAAACATATTAAGACCAATCGGGTTGCTCATATCACCTGGGTCGAAGTAGACAATATCCTCTACCCGATCACGTGGTACTTTAGCAAGCAACGCCTCAGCCAGGTCACCGTGCGGATCAACCAAAGCAAAACCCCGCCCCGCCAGCATATCCTGGTAGGCTAAGTTCTCTTGCAAGACCGACTTACCTACACCCGTCTGACCAATGATGTGGATGTGACGCCGACGGTCTTTATCTGCCAGGCGAATCGGCTTACGTACGCCGCGGAACTCATTGTAACCGAGCAGCAGCCCCGTCTCCATCACCTCTGTCGGGCCGTCAACTTGCTTGCTCATTTGGCGCTTGACTTGCGAGGTAGGAATGCTATTTTGGTCTGGCAAATGGAAGAGGGTTGCAAGCTCGACTGAGTTGAGAATATCGCGATTATTTGCTTGCGGGAAAAATCGGAAGATAAAGGCCGTCGCCAGCTCATCGACGTTCTTGGTCAGGTTAAACTTAAAGCCATTAAAGCTCGGCGAATCAAACAGTGCAAACGCCGCTACAATATTCTTGAGCAACACCTGTGAGCGCGCCGCCGTGTTGGACGACACCACCACACGAATCATCACCTCATAACCGGGGTAGCGAATCTTCTCTTGGATAGCATCAACCTTAGCCTGCTCCACCGCACTGAGCGGCTTCTCGGCTTGGAATTCCTTCTTGTCGCTTGCCTCGGGCGGCTTCCATAGTGCCTGCATAACATCGCGCGCCGAGAGGCCACTGCCACCACCACTCTTTTTCTCACCCTTGTTCTTGACGATCTGCTCAGCAGCCGAGATAGAGCGCTTTGTCCACTTCTCATACGCTGGGCGGATCAAAAATTGAATCCCCACCCCATCCTCGCGCCCAGCCGAAGACACTGCATTAAGCAGCGCCCGCGACGCATCGCGCTTAGACTCCATATAGGTGGAAATCGGATAAATAAATTCTTTGCGCAGGGTAAACTCACCACCAATCGTTCCACTCGCCTTGCCCACCTTACTAAACACTGAGTGCTCCGACACCTCCTCGAGCCGTGCCGAGGGGTAAGCTGCAGCAATTGCCTGGCGCACTGTGTCCGTCAGCACTGTTGGCACCACTGCATAGTAATACACCAGCCCCTCACGCGCCACAATCTCAAACGACACATGACGCTGCCCATAAATCCGGCTCATAAAACCCTTAGTGCTAGTACTCGCAATGATGTTGTACATTACTTGGGCCTGCGACAGCACTTCCTCTGTGAGATCACGCTTGTCGCGCCCACCGCCGTCGATATCGTCGCTAGCGGGCGGCAAATGGATAAGAATCGGCACCATCTTAAGGCCTCGCTCGTAATTCTTGGCCTCGCGCATACTGTTGCGATAAACGATAAAGGCAACAAACAAGATGATAAGAATAAGGCCAGCCGAGCCAAAAACAATAATGAATGTGGTGACGGTATTCATCTAGTTCTCCGTTGCGCCAATTTTGCGCCCATAGCGTTTGTAGATATAGTCGCGCTGCAGAGCACTGACCTGCTGCTCGCGCTGATAGGGGTCGTCTTGAGTGTCCTTAATGATCTGCTTGAGCTTGATAACCCAATCTTTCTCGATCAGATCTTCGTCTGCAGCAGTTGCAGGAGCAGCCGTGACGGTTGTATCCGGGTCGGGCTGTGGCGCAGCAATAACCGTGGTAGGCAGAGCTGGCAGCGTGAGGCTCTGCGAGACCATCGGCATCATTTCATGCGTGTCAGCGGGCTGTTGCTCGCTCCGACGCTCGGGCATGAGCGCAGGAAGCCGCTCATGCGCCTGAGGCGCTGGCGAACGGTAGATATTCTGGTTGTTTGCCCGAGGCTGCTCAGGAAAACTATTGAATCGCGGCTGTTGTGGTCCCATATTCTGCCTAAATTATACCATAGGCTGCGCTGGTGCAATAGATGTGAGCATAATCATCATATCTATGGCGCTTATGCTCATTATTTTGCTATACTAGCGTTATGGAGCATGAATCTCCCTCACCAGCATCGCGTTTGCAGCGACACCAACAGCGCTGCACGCAAGCGCGGCGGCGCATGGTTATCTTGCTTGCGCTACTTGTCTGTGCATTATGTTGCCTCGTTGTTACCCTTATTGTCGTCCATGTGGTGCGCCCTGCTGCACCGCAGCCTTCCCCACCAGCCGCACGCACAACCGACAAAACAGACGAGAAATACTCCTTCGTCGATTCGCACTACCAAGGCATCCGCTCGAAGCTGGTCAGCCGCACCTCTGCTAAAGAAAAAGCTTCGCTCGAATATCCACTGACAGGCAATAACACGATCGACACTATTATCGCGAGCGCCATCGACCAGCTCGATCATGAGTTTCGCCAAAGCGTAGCAGCTGGCCGCACCTTCCATCGGCCAATGACCGAGGCAATCAGCTACCAAATTACCCACAATACCAATACTGCTCTATCTGTTATTATTCAGGCTAACCAAGACACCCACGGTGCTCACCCCGCCAGCTTTACCCGATTTTGGACATTCAACAAGCAGACCGGCGCAGCCATCACCCTGCGCGATCTCGTTGGCGGTAATACTGTACACCTCCGCACTGTCATTGATGCTGCGCAGCGCTCCGTTGCGGCAACAATTGCCGAGCGCCAGCAGCCAGCCGTCGATCTTGGCGAAATGGTCACAGAGGACGCACTCACCAACTTCGTTATCACCAATGACAATACACTTGCCTGGCCCTTTAGCCAAGCTGCACTCGTGCCGTCATCGTATGGCACAATGACGATCTCTCTCCCCTTCACCAGTATCCTCGCCGCACTGCAAACCACCCAGGCGCGGCAAATTGCCACCATTCCTGCCCTGCCCAAGCCGCAGCCCAAGCCAATTGCTACCCCTGCACCAGCCTCACCAGCGCCCTCTGCGTCCTGCGCTCAAGCCTGCATCGCCCTCACCTTCGACGACGGGCCTGGACCATACACCAACGAGCTGCTTGATACCCTAGACCAATACGGCGCAAAAGGCACATTCTTCATGATCGGCAGCAAAGTTGCGGCCCGTGCCGACGTCGCGCGCCGCATCCATACTAGTGGTCACCAGCTCGGTAATCACTCGTGGAGCCATCCGGTTTTGCCGCAGTATAGCGCAGAAGCAATCGGCAGCGAGATCGACCGAACCAACAGTGCCATTACCCAAGCAACAGGCGTTGTACCGACCATTATGCGTCCACCATATGGCGCAGTGAATAGCGTCGTCCTCGAGCAGCTACGCCAGCGCGGTATGGCCTCCATCTTGTGGTCGATCGATACGCGCGACTGGGCCGATCGCAATAGCACCATCGTCTGCAACCGTGCCGTTGCTGGTGCGCGGCCAGGCGCTATCATCCTCATGCACGACATCCACCCCACCTCTGTGAATGCTGTGCCCTGCATCCTCAGCACGCTCAAGCAGCAAGGCTATCGCTTCGTCACCGTGCAGACGCTACTAGGCAAGACTGTACCCGGTGTAAATTATCCGTAGGAATATACACCTGAATATTAAAATTTTTTGAGTATCTACTCTTCTTTCTTATGCTTATACAAGTCAGCATTGTAAGAGAGGACTACCGTACTGTTATGAAACATTTTGGGATTAGTGATCATGACGATCAAGGCAAGAGCTGACACAAGGAGAATAATGGATATTCGTGATTTAGATGTCAGCGTTTCATCACACCTCACTTTTCTCGTAGGAGCTAAAATTATCGGCAATGTACTGTTTGCAAAATCTGCATTATTGTCATTTTTGTTGGATGCTTTGTATCCAACCACGCCCATGTGTTTTATAGAGCTGCATTATTGATATCAAATACCTTATGCTTCGACGTCGCACCTCGCACTAGCTTTACTTGAGACTGCGGCACGCCAAAATATTTAGCTAGCAGCTTAATGGCCGCCGCATTTGCCCGGCCTTCAATCGCTGGTGCTTTGGTGTAGATGATATACGTGCCGTCGCTACCCACCACGACTTCTTCGCGGTGGCGAGAGTTGGGTTTGATAGTGATGGGGATTTTCATGGAGCTTAGCCCTCTGCTTCTCTTATTCTATGAATGTATCGATAAACAAGCATACCTTTGCCTTCAAGCGCTCAATCAAAGCACGACGTCCGCTAAGCCGTGGTTTGTCCTTCAGCGCCGCCACATATTCATCACTCCGCGGCAATCGCCCGGTATAGTTATAATTATCAATCAGCCGGCGCAGTCGTGCTAGGTCAAAACCCTCCGCCGCAGCTAATTGCTCCAGCATATGCTGCTCTTGTTCACCCCAAAAACGCTGGAACTCCTCTTCGACACTATCACTATCAGCAATATACGGCAGCCAGTTGGTTATGAATTTATCAATGAGCTCACGCTTGCTACGCAGCTTTTCACTACCATTAATGAGCTCTGCTATCTGCTTACGCAATTGGCTCTTTTCTTGCTCACCAGCCTCTGCCATTTTAGCTACAAGCCCTATAATATAATCAACAGTAATCTCATCACGGCGGATTAATTCTAGTTCAAAATCCACCTCATCCAGGATACTCACCTTTTCTTTACTGCTGCGGCGCTCAAAGTATATATCTAAGTACTTGCTCTTAAAGTCCTCAAAGAGCTGCTCACTCATATCAACATCACTATCGGCAAAATCAGCAAACGACAATAGCACATTACGCGTGCGCATAACCTCGCGAAAGAGCTCCACAAATTGCCGCCTTTCAGCCTCACCGAGTAGTGTATCGACGCTGCGTGGTTCTGGAGTAAAAGCCAGCAACCTTGCTACTTTTTGGTTAAAGTCCTGCACATACCATTCGTATGGTTTTAGGAAGATCGTCTCCATGGCTTGCTTGTTACTGAATAGCTGCACTGCCTTATCCGTCGCAGTTTTTAGATTACGAAAAACCACAATATTACCCTGGGATTTGCGCTCATTCAGAATACGGTTTGTGCGACTATATGCCTGCAAAAGACCATGGTATTTTAGATTTTTATCTACATAAAGCGTATTGAGCGTCTTGCTATCAAACCCGGTTAGGAACATATTTACCACTAGCAAAATATCAATTTCGCGATTTTTTACACGCCGAGCAATATCCTTATAGTACCCATAAAAGCTCTTGCTATCACGCGTAGTGTAGTTGGTGCCAAACCGCGCATTATACTCACCCATAGCGCTCTCCAAAAAGTCGCGTGCAGACTGGTTGACGGGGCCAGCGAACTTTAACACATCTTCATCAAGTAAGCTATCGGCATTTGGATCTTCTTCATTCGCCTGGTAGCTAAAAATCGTTGCAATGGTAAGCTTGGTATTTTTGCGCTGAAAGGCATCGTAATACATACGCAGTAAATCGGTAGAACTAACGCACATCATAGCAGTGAAATCGCGCCCGTGCGTTTTGCGACCATGGTTCGCTAGTATGTAATCCACAATATTATCTACCCGAGCCTGATTTTCCATCGCTTCTTTGATGTCGATTGCCTCAACATCAATATCTGCCTGTGTATCAGCCCCCTCACGCCGTGTGAATCGCCCCACATACTCCACGCTAAACTTTAGGACATTGCCATCGTTAATCGCATCGGTTATTACATATTCATGCAGGCGCTCACCAAAGAGATCCTTCG
>CALIAC010000027.1 GCA_938041555.1 uncultured Candidatus Saccharibacteria bacterium
CGAAGTAGTCGTCCATAGCAGCCACCAGCTCCATCACGGCGTCTTCTGCCTCGGTGTCGCCCTCGAGCGCCTTGGTAGCAGAACCCTTGATGATTGGTGCGTTGTCGCCATCGTAGCCGTTCTTGGTGAGCAGCTCGCGGACGTCCATCTCAACCAACTCAACCAACTCTGGATCAGCCAAGTCCATCTTGTTGAGGAAGACGACGATCTTTGGCACACCAACCTGGTGAGCAAGCAGCACGTGCTCGCGTGTCTGTGGCAATGGACCGTCGTTGGCGGCAACCACCAGCACAGCACCGTCAATCTGAGCGGCACCAGTAATCATGTTCTTGACGTAGTCGGCGTGACCTGGCATGTCAACGTGCGCGTAGTGGCGCTTCTCCGACTCGTATTCCTGGTGGGAGCTGGCGATGGTAATACCGCGTTGCTTCTCCTCAGGAGCGTTGTCGATGTCTTCGTAGTTGCGAGGCTTGTTTACATCGCTTGGAAGACGCTTTGCCAACACGTGAGTGATGGCAGCCGTTAACGTTGTTTTACCGTGGTCGACGTGACCCATAGTACCAACGTTAATGTGTGGCTTACTTCGATCGAAATCTGCCATGTAGGTAAGTACTCCTTACTTATGTTAATATTTGGTACGACGCGAGCTACTTGCCGGAGTAGAGACACTACGACAAAACGCGTCGCGCGTTAGGATTTATTATAGGGTGCGGTGGCAAAAAAGTAAAGTAGCTAGTCCCACCAAACATACCACTGTCGACTGCTATATACCTGATTTGCCAAAGCTTCGAAGGTCTCCGACCCTTGATAGACTGCGTCGCCATATGAAAAATAGAAGAGCTCAACGGCAACCGCCTTAGCATCAGCATCGGTCTGCGGTGGACGCTCGACGTAATACTCAACAGTATCATGGCTGATAGCGGCAGGCACAGCACCGTACTTCTCATACCAATAGCGCGATACCGCCACCTGGATAGCTGGCTCGGGACAATCATTCCAACCACCCATACAGAGATAGGCGAGTGCCTCATACGGTGCTGTGGTTGGTAATTTGATAATAATAACCGGATTGTCGCTATCTGCCTGGAATGGGCTGATGAAGTCAACTGTCGTAGGGTCATCGTCATCAGGCGACGCCGAGAAGCCTGGCGCAAAATAGTCATCCACAGTAGAGATCTGCTGATCCTTTTTCACTGTTTCAGCTGGCAGCTCCTGCGCAACGTGAGCAAAGAAGGCTGGTACATCAATTGCCTGCGATGCTTCCATGGTGCGCCGCACAAGCTCGGGGACTGTCTGAACGCCAGCGTCCTCTAGGCCTTGCGCTATCTCATCTAGGATGAGGGCATCGAGCGTCACAATCACCGGTGTAAAGCCCTCGTGCTTACCCTGCTCGCGTAACTGTAGATAGTGCTGCGTTGCATTAACGACTTCGCATTCTACGTAGTCGACATCGCTCCCAGCAAAGAGTGTTTTGAATCGCTGTATTGTATCTGACATACTATTCCTCCTTGGGCGCATTATAGCATAGAGGGATGTATCAATTATTACTGAGTGCAGCGAAAAAGGTGCGGACCTTTGGTTGCGTGGAGTGATTAATGACCTGCGCTGGCGTGCCATCTTCAATAATCTTACCCCCGTCAAGGAAGACAATCCGTGATGCGACATCGCGCGCAAATGACATCTCGTGTGTGACGACGATCATTGTGATCCCTGTTTCGGCAAGGTGCTTAATAACCGCTAGTACCTCATCAACCATCTCAGGGTCGAGCGCACTCGTTGGCTCATCAAAGAGCAAGACTTTTGGCTGCATTGCCAAGGCACGAGCAATCGCTACCCGCTGCTTTTGCCCGCCCGAGAGATGACTGGGGTATTCTTGAGCCTTGGCGCGAAGGCCAACCAGATCGAGCATTTGAAGCGCCTGACGCTTCGCCTTGGCTCTTGATAGTTTGCGCACCTTGAGTGGCGCTAGCATGATATTTTCGAGCACCGTCATGTGTGGAAAGAGATTAAACTGCTGGAAGACCATGCCAAGCTCAGTCCGGGCTTTGTTAAGGTCGGTCGCTGGGTTGGTCATCTCAATACCGTCCACCCATACTTCCCCGCTCGTCGGCGTTTCGATCATATTAATACAGCGAAGCAGCGTGCTTTTGCCACCACCACTCGAGCCCAAGAGAACCACAACCTCTCCCCGCTTGATTGTCAGGTCAATGCCGCGCAAAACATAATTGTTGCCATAATGCTTGCGGAGCTGCTTGATATTAATCATGCGCTTTAAGCCTCCTCTCTACTCGATTCATCACCCACGTAAATAACGTGGTGAGGGCGAGGTAAATCATTGCAGCGGCGAAGAGCGATTCAAAGGCGGTGGCTGTTTGGAAGCGGATATTATCAGCACCGCGCATTAGATCGTTCATACCAATCCAGCCAACGACCGACGTCTCCTTGAGGAGCGAAATCCCTTCGCTGATCAGTGACGGCAATGACTGCTTGAGTGCTTGAGGGAGGATGATATAGCGCATGGTTTGCCAGCGACTCAGGCCAAGCGAGCGCGCCGCTTCGACCTGCCCTTTATCAATACTCTCGATCCCGCCGCGAATAATCTCAGCAATATATGCACCACTGTTGATACCAAAGGCAAGGCTTGCAATCCACAACTTTGGCACTCCACGGTACGAGCCAAATACCACGTAATACATAATAAGTAGTTGCACCAAAGCGGGCGTGCCACGAATGACTGTGGTGTAGGCATTCGCCACGCTCACCCACGGCCGCCAGCGC
Source organism: uncultured Candidatus Saccharibacteria bacterium (assembly GCA_938041555.1). Classification (GTDB taxonomy): domain Bacteria; phylum Patescibacteriota; class Saccharimonadia; order Saccharimonadales; family Saccharimonadaceae; genus Saccharimonas. The sequence goes on from CALIAC010000027.1 coordinate 2,779, forward strand.
TGGAGACGATGCAGCTTGCATCGGCGAAATGGCTGCCAGGCAGACTGCTGCATAAGAGCGACAACCAGGCCAATCACGAGCCCAATGATCGTCGAAAAGACGGTCAGAAGAATGGTCACTTCCAAGCCGCGCCACAAGAATAGATAGCGCTCGTCGCCAAAGAGGATATCCCACACATTCATGGCCGGGCCACTCCAAAGTGTTTCTTGATAAGTTTCTCATAGCGGCCATCACGCTTCATTGCGGTAATGCTAGCGTTTACCTCAGCGAGTAGTTTGCTATTACCTTTTTTGATAGCAATGGCATAATCCTCGTGCGAGAGGTTGCGTGGCAAGGCAACGAGCTGTGGGTTCGTGGCGAGGTATTGCTGAGCTGGCCCATCATCCATAATAGCAGCGTCGATCCGCCGACTACTGAGCTCTTGCACGACGCTAGCTGTCGACTGGAGTTGTACCACGTGCGCCCCACGAATCTTGTGTGCCAGTGTATCGGCTGTGGTGCCAAGCTGTACGCCAATTCTCCTGCCAATGAGGTCATCACTGGTGGCAATTGTTGAGCCAGTCTTTGGTACAATTATCTTTTGCGCTGCAGTATAGTACGTGTGCGAAAACTCAGCATTCTTACGCCGATCTGGCGTGACAGTCATACCAGCTGCAATGAGGTCGATTCGCCCAGCCTGTAGTGCTGGCAAGAGGCCATCAAAGGCGATCTCCTCAATTTGTAACGAACGGTTTGTGTCCTTAGCAATCTCCCGCACAAGGTCAATATCAAAGCCAACGATCTCCTGCCCTTGCTTATATTCAAACGGCTTAAAGCCAGGATCGGTGCCCAACACGAGAGTTTTTTCCAGACCACTGCCGGCAGTCTTGGTGGTAGAGGCTGCTGGGCTCAGCTCAACATCCCAATACATATACCCTAACAAAATTACTACCATAGCAGCGAAACTCAGCCATGTAAGCCGTGTCAGTCTGCGTTGCCGACGAGTCGATTGTGCCATGCATATAAGTATAAGCGCTTTGCTAGACGGATGCAAGTACTTGTATTGTTCTATTTACCGCGCTATGATAAGAATACAAAAGCAACACATAAGGAGGCACCCTATGAGTAGTCTTACAAAATACAATCCATTTGAGGAATTGCGCGCATTGCAGCGGCAGCTGTTTGACAATCCCTTTACCACGACACTCAGCCAAGCTGTCACAGCCGATGTCTACACAGTGGATAATACACTGGTTGTTGAAGCGCACGTGCCAAACTTTGCCGAGGAAGACCTCGATGTAAGCCTTGACAATGGTGCGCTCGTCATCCGCGGCGAACGGCACGAAAAAACCGAGGACAAACAGCGCAACTACGTCGTTCGTGAGAGCAGCACAAGCTTCTGCCGTCGTGTACAGGTACCAGATGGTAGCGATGTTGAGCAGATTAAGGCCCATCTGGAGGACGGCATCTTGAGGGTAACGGTACCACTCAAGCCGCTACCTGCGCCGCAAAAAATTGCCGTCAAGAAAATAGCCAAGCACGACAAGAAAACGAAAAAGTAGTACGAGCCATAGCCTTGCACCAACAAAAGCCGGCATATATGTCGGCTTTTGCATACTATTCACCATTCCTTGCGCTGAGACAAGATAATAAAACACCCCTGTAATAGAGGTGTTTTATAGAGATGATACAAGAAGGCTTACTTACTGCGCTTCTCGATAATCTCCTGCGCGACGTTTGGTGGGACTTCCTCGTAGTGAGCAAGTTCCATCGTGCTGGCAGCTCGGCCCTGCGACATCGAGCGGATGTCGCTGGTGTAGCCAAACATGTTTGCCAGTGGCACGATAGCCTTGACGAGCTTCGCGCCGCCCATCAAGTCTTCCATTGCCTCAATGCGGCCCCGGCGGCTATTGAGGTCGCCAATGATATCACCCATGAATTCCTCAGGTGTTGTCACCTCAACCTTCATCACTGGCTCAAGCAAGACTGGGTTGGCCTTCTTGATACCTTCGCGGGCAGCCAGGTGAGCAGCCAGATTGAAGGCGAGCTCGCTTGAGTCGACATCGTGGTAGCTTCCGTCGTACAAGGTCGCCTTGACGTCAACAACTGGATAACCAGCAATCACACCACCATCGAGTGTCTCCTTAATACCCTTCTGCACAGCTGGGCGGTACTCTTGTGGCACCACACCACCCTTGATTTCATCGAAGAATTCGTAGCCCTTGCCTGGCTCGTTCGGCTCAAAGCGTACCCAGACATCACCGTATTGGCCACGACCACCAGACTGCTTGGCATGCTTACCCTGCGCCTCAGCCGTGCCCTTGATGGTCTCGCGGTAGGCGACTTGCGGCTCACCAACATTGGCCTCAACGTTAAACTCGCGCTTCATGCGGTCGATCAAAATCTCTAGGTGAAGCTCACCCATACCGCTCATGATAGTCTGGCCTGTCTCTTCATCGGTGTAGACGCGGAAGGTTGGGTCTTCTTCAGCCAGGCGTTGCAGAGCAATACCCATCTTTTCCTGGTCGGCCTTAGTCTTGGGCTCCACCGCGATCGATACCGGTGGCTCAGGGAAGCTAATTGCTTCAAGAGCAATTGGATGCGCTTGAT
>CALIAC010000028.1 GCA_938041555.1 uncultured Candidatus Saccharibacteria bacterium
CCTGCGGCGAAAGCCACTCAGCAAGCAGATAGAAGAGAATATCCAAGCAGCTGGTTTCTTGTGCTTGCTTGGCTTAATTGTGCTCGTGACGATTGCTGATATAGGGAAGTTGGTGCACTGATGCAGGCTAAGCAGTGTAGCAGGGCAGAGTGTTATCGTGGAGGTTTGCAGCGCGGGGAGATATGGTTGCACAATCACGTAATGGTAATACGTAAGGAACTCGCTTCATGATACGTGTTGCTCTCCGACCTAAAGCTGCTCACTCCTCCCGGCCCAAAACGCCGCTCACGCCACGCCAGTGCCTGCTGCGCGTTGCCTCGTGGCTCGGTTGGCCGCTGTGGGTCTGGCTGAGCTTTATGGGGGCAGGGTTACTCTGTAGTGCAGTACTCTACCTTCTCTTTCATGGCCAAGAGTCGGTGCCAGTCTTGCCGCTCATTATGATGCAAACGGCGGTCTATGTGGTGGCATTGGCGCTGCTGATTGGCCTACCATGGCTGGTGTGGCGCGCACGGCCCAAGGTACCAGCGAGCTTTCGCACCACCTGGTGCCAGCTTGGGTGGCGGCGCTCGCTGCAGTGGCGCGACTTTGGTTGGGCGCTGGTGGGCTTTATCATCTATATCGTGCTATCGATGATTGCGCTGGCGGCGGCCAAGCAGTGGTTGCCTGGCTTTGATGCAACTCAGGCACAGAACCTCGGCTACCAGCAGCTCTATGGCGCAGAGCGCTTGCTCGCCTTTGCAATGTTGGTGGTGGTAGCACCAGTGGCCGAGGAGCTGGTGTTTCGTGGTTATTTGTATAGCAAGCTCCATGCCGCGCACATGCCAGTGTGGCTTATTACCGTAGTGGTAAGTGGGCTCTTTGGCTATGTGCATGGCCAGCTCAACGTTGGCATCGATGTAGCGATGCTCAGCATCGTGCTGGTGGCGCTGCGTCAGACGACTGGCACAATATGGCCCGGCATTCTCATCCATATGCTCAAGAATGCGATTGCATTTTTGGCGATGTTTGTCTTTATGGTGGGGTAGGGAAGAATGAGCCGACTGACGAACTCAACCTAGAGATTTTATTTTGTGTCGATATCTTTTCTCCCGTATCAATCCTAGAACCCCTCTTTCTTGGCATCTCTCCACTGGCGCAGGAGCTCATCGAACAAGAAAATATCTGGAGGCCAGCAACCAAACATACGGAAAGCACCACCATTCTATCTGGCCGGAACATTCTCGGTTTGGTGAGCGACTGCACCAGCGGTAGTTTTGAGATGAGGTTATGAGTATTCAGCCTGGCTGTCTCATGCCGCTTTTGCCAATCTTGTGTTACTATAAGAGAGATTATGCGATTATCACACACCTTCACCCGTACCCGCAAACAAGCCCCCGCCGATGAGGTGGCGCACAACGCCCAGCTGCTGATTCGCGCGGGCTACGTGCACAAGACGATGGCCGGCGTCTATTCCTACACGCCGCTGGGCCTGGCCGTGCTGGAGAATATCAAGCAAATCGTCCGCGAGGAAATGAACCGCATTCGCAGCCAAGAACTGCTGATGAGCACCCTGCAGCGCCAGGAGCTCTGGCAGGAGACCGGCCGCTGGAGCGATGAGCTGGTGGACGTGTGGTTTAAGTCGCACCTGCAGGATGGCACCGAAGTCGGCTTTGGCTGGACGCACGAGGAGCCGATTATCGAGCTGCTGCGTAGCTACCTTAAGAGTTACAAAGACCTGCCCATCAGCGTTTACCAATTCCAGAACAAACTCCGCAACGAGCTGCGCGCCAAGAGCGGCATTATGCGTGGGCGTGAGTTTATCATGAAGGATATGTATAGCATCCACGCCAGTAAGGAAGATTTGGACGCCTACTACCAAGCGGTTATCGAGGCCTATAAGCGCTGCTACCACCGCTTTGGCCTGGGGGACGACACCTACGTCACCTTTGCCAGCGGCGGGGCCTTTACCAAGTTTAGCCACGAATTCCAGACGATTTGCGAGGCGGGTGAGGATTACATCTACCTGCACCGCGGCCGGAACCTCGCGATTAACGAAGAAGTGGTGGACGAAGCCATAGCCGAACTTGGTATTGATAAAAGCGAGCTTGAGCGCGTCAAGACGGCCGAGGTGGGCAATATCTTCAACTTTGGTACCCAAAAATCAGAGGAGATGGGCCTGGTCTTTACCGGTGAGGATGGCCGCCAGCACCACGCCTACATGGGCAGCTACGGCATTGGCATCACCCGCGTGATGGGCGTGATTGTAGAGAAATTTGCTGACGACAAAGGCCTAGTGTGGCCCGAGGAAGTAGCCCCAGCCCGTGTGCACCTGGTGCAGATTGGCAAGGAATCGGTCGCGGCGGCAGACGAGCTCTACGATACACTGCAGCAGGCTGGCATCACGGTGCTGTATGATGACCGCGCCGCCCGCCCCGGGGAAAAATTTGCTGATGCAGAGCTACTCGGCATGCCAACCCGCGTCACGGTAAGCGACCGACTGCTTGAGGCAGAGGAGTGGGAGGTCGTAGACCGCCGAACGGGTGGGCAGCAGCGCTTGACGACAAGCCAATTGCTTGCTACACTGGGTAACCATTGCGGAGCTTGTCGCAAGGTATAGCCATGCCCCTGGCATGCCTCACCGACTTTGCAAGAAAGGAGTATGAAGATAATGAAAAAAACCTACCAGATTACTGATGCTGGCCGCCAAGAGCTCGAGGCAGAGCTGGAGGAGCTAAAGGGCCGTCGCGGCGAAATTGCCGAGAAGATCGCTGAGGCCCGTGACTACGGCGACTTGAGTGAAAATGCCGAGTACGACAGCGCACGCGAAGAGCAAGGCGTGGTAGAGACGCGCATTGCCGAGATCGAGGAGATCTTGCTCAATGCCGAGCAGATCACCGCCCCAAGCACCGGCGCCATCCACCTGGGCAGCACCGTCTCCCTCGCGTCGGACGCTGGGCTGGAGAAGACCTACACAGTGGTAGGGCCAGTTGAGGCCGACCCGCTGGAGAACAAGATTAGCGACGAATCGCCTCTTGGCCAAGCCTTGCTGGGCCATCGCGCAGGCGAGCAGGTGACGATCACCACCCCCAAGGGCGAGATTACCTACACCATCCAGCAGGTGCAATAAGCGTATCTCAACGATGAATACTAGGCCGAGCAGTGTGCGCTGCTCGGTTTTTTATTAGTACTGGCAGAGGTAGGGGTTGATTCACACGTGGCGCATGTCTCTGGCTCTTGTGGTTTATTTATGGTGTGCGTTTGCCTTTCTCCTATTGCATTTGCCTGATGGCACGAGAAAGCTCATTGTGAGTGGTTGGCCTCTGATCTTGGCATGAGAAAGGCGCATATATACGCAAAAGCTAGTCTAATAGTGCTCAATCTGCGGGCAATATGCAAGAACAATTCTCAACCATAAGCAATTCACCATCATTGCATTATCGTCGATGTTATGCTATGATAGGTAATCAACCATTAACAGCCCAAGGAGACCGACGATGGATGGATATACAGCACGACACGCACGCTACCCTCACAAGAGAACGCATAATAATCACAAGCATGATCAACCAAAGCTCAAGCACGATACACCCTTCGCGCTGCGGCGGCTCACCGCGCTGACGGCAGCTGCGGCGGCGCTGATTGGTGGTGGTTATCTTGGCTACCAGCACTATCAGCCTGGCGAAAAAACCTCGGCTACTGCAGCGCAGCCTACCTCTGGTGAGCTAGCGGAGTATGCAGAGAGCCCCTTTGTGACCGACCCGGCCACAGGCGAGACGCATTGCCGCGATAAAACTCGCCAAGAAATAACCGTGACGGCAGAAAACCCACAAACAACCATCACAAACCCTGATGGCAGTACGACGCGGCTTACGATGATCACCTTCTCGACCGGTGCACAAGAGCGGACACAAGCGACACTGGTGTATCCATCCAGCGCAAAAGGTGAGGCGCAGCAGGTGCCAATTGCCATTATGACTGGCCCAAGCGAGACTGGCAGTGGCGGCTCGAATATGCAGACATCGCCCCGCACTGGGCGCGTGGGTACAGATATACAGGCCTCGATGACTGCAGCTGGCCGTGGTGAAACAGCAATTGCATGCCCACCGCTGACTAAATAGGAGAGAGATTAGCTGCTAAGTGCCGCACTTCTCTAAGAACTTGGTAGAGTGGAGCCATGGAGCCGTTTCCCTAGTCGACAACCATCCCATTCTCCGCTATAATAGCAAGCAATTATGGCGACATTACAAGATTACCGAAACGAACGATTACGAAAATTAGCAGCTCTGCGCGAGCTAGGCATCGACCCTTACCCAGCACACACTGAGCGCACACACGACTGTGCGACAGTGGTGATGCAGTACGACGAACTGGCTGGCCAGAAGGTGACGGTGGCTGGGCGCGTGGTGTCTATCCGCAGTTTTGGCAAATTGGCCTTCATCAAGCTGCAAGACGCGAGCGGCGAAGTGCAGCTCTATCTGCAGCGCGACACAATGGCCGAGCTCGACGCTCCGCGCGGTATTCTCGGTATGAAGCAGCTGCGGCTGCTTGATACCGGCGACTTTGTCGAGGCGACTGGCACGGTGCTGCGGACGAAGACGGGTGAGATTTCGGTTGGGGTACGTGAGCTGCGGCTGCTCACCAAAGCCCTGCGGCCACTGCCAGAAAAGCTCGAGAATAAAGAAGAGCGTTTTCGCCGCCGCTATGTGGATATGAATGTTAACCCAGCGGTGCGTCAGCGCTTTTATCGCCGCAGCGTGTTTTGGCAGGCGACGCGCGATTACCTCAACCAACACGGCTTTACTGAGGTCAACGTGCCGGTGCTGGAGCACACCACCGGTGGGGCGGATGCCAACCCGTTTGTGACCCACATGGACGCGCTGGACGGCCAGCAGTTTTACCTGCGGATTAGCCACGAGCTGCCGCTCAAGCGCCTGCTGGGGGCGGGGTTCGAGAAGGTCTACGATATTGGCCCGCGCTTTCGCAACGAGAATTATTCTGATGAGCACCTGCCCGAGCACATCGCCATGGAGTGGTACGCCGCCTATTGGGACTGGCAGCGGGGCATGCGCTTTATGGAAGACATGTACAAGTATGTGCTGGAGCGAACCTTTGGCACGCTGCAGTTTACCCTGGGCGAGTTTGAGGTGGATATGAGTGGCCAGTGGCAGGTGTGGGATTATGCCGAGGTGATTCACAAGCACTACGGGATTGATGTGTATAATACCACGATTGAGGAAGTCGCTGCTAAGCTGAAAGAACATGGCCTGGAGGTAGAAAAGACCGATTCCATCCCGCGCGGCATCGATAAGCTGTGGAAGAATATCCGCAAGACGGTGGCTGGGCCGGTCTGGCTGGTTAATACGCCCAAGTTTATCAGCCCACTCTCCAAAACCAACCCGGATAACCCGCAGACGGTGGAGCGTTTCCAGCCGGTGATTGCCGGCAGCGAGCTTGGCAATGGTTTTAGTGAGCTGAATGACCCGATCGACCAGCTGAACCGCTTTGTGGAGCAGCAGCAGATGCGCGACGCTGGCGACGAGGAAGCGATGATGCTGGATATCGACTTTGTGGAGATGCTAGAATACGGCATGCCGCCGGCCTGCGGCTGGGGCTTTAGCGAGCGCGTCTTCTGGATTTTTGAAGGCGTCACAGCGCGCGAAGGCGTGCCATTCCCACAGCTCAAAAGCGACATCGACGAAACCACCCGGGCGGTGTACCCGGGGGTGAAGCTGGATTAGGGTGACTTTGCGGCCTATACCCTAATAGATAAAGAGCGAGAAGAGAATCTGGCCATGAGTAGAGCAATTGCTAGGATTGATGTGAACTTGATGTCTCGGTAGTATACCCTTGACATATGAGACGAGACCCTACATAATAATGACACCAAAAAGAGGAAAGACAATGCCACAATACGAGAATGACCCGCGCGCACGCGATGCTGCCATGCATGATGCGAAACGCTTTGAGCAAACAACAGAACCAAGTGATTTGATGCAAGCAGTGAACCAGCTAGCTGGGGTGAACAGGATGAAGGACCATGCTGGCGGTAACGTGAGTGCTGCATGGCGCTACTGGATTAAAGAAGAAACAGCGCGGCAGTCGTTGGCGGCGGAGTTTGCGAAGCAGCACGAGCTGGATAATCCTGATGAGATAGAATCAGCACTGAAAATATTCTTCATTGCAGAGACCTATCGTCATAAAAAAACGGACGAAGATAAGCTGACAGATCAGGCGTATAGTGCTGCAGCAACCGAGACGCTTCGGTTTGCCTGTCGCTATTTGCCGCGCGAAACGATCATGCATTTGTGGAAAGATAGTCAGCATGATGACGAGCGCGCCATGCATACCTTATGGCAGGCGGCTCGTATCTCGTATCGAGAAGTCGGATGACCATGAACATGCAGTTGACTTGCTCAATCTCTATACTGTCATGGCGGGACACTCATCAGTCGTCAAGACGCTTCATTCATCAGCTGCAGAAGAGATCATACCTAAGGACAGGCTACATGGTATGCGGGTATGCTGGCTGCATGAGCTAACAGACCGGCTATATCCGACAGAACGCTACAGCCAAGATGAGCTCTATCAAAGTCAGACACTTTTTGCGGTGGACATACTAGAGCAGGCATGGCGCGGCTATAATGAAAACTCAAAGCTGCCGCTGCGGATGGCGACAGGGCTCCATAATCGCTTCCACTCGGTGAGTGAGAAGTTCAAGCTCGAGGGCTACTACAAGAATCACAAACGAGACCTCATCAAGACAGTGCAGCTTATAGAGCGCTGTGGTGTTCGTACGCTGATGGATGTGTATGAGCACACTGGCATTAGTATGCTTGGGGATCTTGACTCAAAGCAGATAGACTTGATGAAGCATGTGATCAATAAAGACCCCCAGACACTTGAGACGCTACAAAACAAGCCAGTTACTGTTGTACTGGGCAATACGCCACTGGACGATCATAATGGTGCGCTCTTCAATATCAATCAGCGGCATAGTGATCGTGATACATCCGCAACACTACACTTTGAGGTTGGCTTTGTGGAGTATGATATACCATACTACGTTGCATTTTTGCAAGAGCGTGGCATCCAGCCCTCGACTGTTATTCTGGCAGGGCATGGCTCGCCAGGTGTAATAACGATGGGAATGGACCCAGAACAGGGGAATAGCAGTGCACTTGTGGGGGCTGACTGGTCGCTTGATGAGGCAATGGATATGCCGGGCATATCGACGATTGATATTGCCTCTGATCCAACATTTGCGCAACTCTTTGCCCTGATGAAGCCGGATAGTCAGGGGCTGTGCCGCGTAGTGCTTCACTCATGCTATCAAGGGTCTGGCAGTGACTATTATGAGCCAGTTGCGGCTTCGATAGCGCACACCATGGCAGTGGCCCGAAGCGACACGGCCGGCGTGGTATATGCTTCACCAGCGCCAGTAAAGGAAAAAGATATTATTGTAGAGGATGATAAAGCCTGGCTTGGTGCTGGGACAAAGCGATTTTCTACGGTGTACCACGAATTTTCTGGTGAGTACGAGGTAGTGGAGCAGCTAGTTGATCCACCAGCGGAAGCAATGAAGATAGCGGCGTAGAGCCGCCCCCCTTCCCAGTAAAAGTATAAGCTCATTTGCAGAATCCTAGAGAGGTGGAGGCTGCAGCACGGTATAAATAGCAGAAGCCTTTTGCACAAACAAAACCACCAGCAAAATCTGGTGGTTTTTACACGCTCATCGCTGTGAGCTAACCCGATACGCTTGGTGGCCGTGGTGGACTGCTTGGCGCAGGTTGTGGTGATGCGTGGTGCGAGGTGCCACTCTGGACGGCGATGGACGTGCCGCGGCTGGATGTTGTGCTAGAGCGGTGTGGCGGTGAAGTGGTGGTGCGCGGTGGGGCACTCATCGCGAGGCCACCCAGGCCGCTGGCTGAGCCGCTTGGAGGTGGTGGGCTGCTTGGCAGAGGCGTACCGCTACCACCACTCGGGCTTGGTGGCCCACCTGGAGGAGTGTTGCTATCTTTGCTACCCAGCTGCGTAGCGGCAGTATTCTTAGCGCGATAACGCCGGATAAGGTAGAGAATAAGCGCGGCAATGCCAACCAAGAGAGCGAGCAGTGAGATAAGGATGAAGACCCATAGTGGCTTATCTTCGCCAGCGAGGAACTTGTCTAGGGTGACCTTACCAATGTGGCGCACCATTGGTGGCTGCTTCTTCTCGTCGGGCTTTTTGTCGGTGCGGCATTCTGACCAAATGGCGTCGGGGTAGGCGGTGGCCAGCAAGTACCATGCGGTCGAAGCCACAGAGTAAGCATTCGTCATTTGGTTGGCTTCGTCGACATTGGTGACGTACGGCCAGGCACCATTAGCCCCTTGGGAGCGGTACGTTCGCTGGGCGCTGGCAGCGACTTCGTCTTTGTTGCCTGCGACGTTGTAGGCCTGAGTGACGCCGAATGTCCCTTCAAACCAGACGGTGGGGGTGTACGTGCCAGTCAGGTATGGAGTGTAGCCCTGAGACCCCGCGCGGCTCATGGCAAAGTTGCGCGTGTAGGCTAGCGAGACTTTGGCTTTGTCGTACTCACCAATTGCGTTGAGGAAGATCGAGCCCCAGCTGGAGGTGTCCAGCGCTTTGGCATGGTCATCAAGCCCTTGGTCGAAGCGGTTCTCGGCTTTGTTCCACAGTTTCTCCATAATGACTTTGGCCAGGCTGTCGGCCTCTTGGCGGTAGCTGGCGTCGCCGTAGACTTGCGAGGCTCGCTCGTACACATGCCAGAGGTCGGTATTGTGCTCAGTGGAGTGCCAGGCGATTTCGAACTGCTTGTTGTTATCGTCATCATTAATATTCGTGCCACCACGGTAGAGGCCAGCACCGGGGCCGGATGTACTTTTCTTAGTCTTGACCCAGGCCAGGGCAGAGCGCACCATGCTGCTGACGCCATTGATATCGCCAAACTTCTCTTGGTAACGGATGAGCGCATAGAGGACGAAGGCGACACCGCCAGTATAATAGCGTGCCTGCTGGTTACTGGGGTCGAGCTGGTGGGCGCTGGAGGGGAAGGCCCCGCGCGACCGGCCGGATTTGATCTGGATGGTCTTGAAGCCATTAACAAGCTGGTCTGCCATTGCTTTGTCGCCTGCACCAACCGCTACGAGTAGCGCCAGCGACTGATCGTACATAAATGAATAATGCACCCGGTGCGTGCCATAGCCATCCTGGCCAGGCGAGAACTCGTACGAGCGGATCAGCCCCGCCAGCTGTGGCTGGAAGTACTCGGCGAGGATTTTGTTGCTGCGTGTATCCACCAGACGCAGCATCTTGTGACCCTTCTCGGTACCTGGGAAGCTAAAGGTGCGATTGGTGTTGGCGGCTTGCTTGGCAACGAGGTAGGTTTGGTCGGTGATGACGTATGATTGGATCTCGACATTTTGGTACTCAGTAACGCGTGGCCAGCTCTCGCCGAGGGGTTGGCCACTGCTGGCATCGTAGAGACGGAAGCGCCACTCACCGCCAATGCTGCCATCGACTGGCGAGAGGTCGAGCGTCCAGCTGCCGTCACCTTGCACCTGAGCAGGGGTGACTTTGCCTTGCTCGTACTCGGCGTCGGTGGCGCGAAAGGCCTTGACGACGCGACTGCCACCGGTGGGTGCTTTGCCCGAGACCTTGCCACGGTAGTTGCCTGGCACCGATGATGGCGAGGTGACAGAGAGAGGGGTGGGGTTGCCAGTGGCATAGCTACCGCTGTTCTTGAGCTGGAATGAGCCCTTTATCTCGCCGGTGTAGTCAGTGCCGTATTGCTTGGCGGCGGTGATGGTGCTGCCATCGCCGGCGTTGCGGATGGGCTGCATGAGGCCGCGGAGGTTGGCAAGGGCCCTGGCGGCACGGGCTTTGTCGGCCGGGGAGCTCAGCGCTGTGGTCTTGAAGCGCATCGTGTTGGGGTCGCAGATGTCGGGCTTATCGTCTTTTTTGGTGGATGAGTTGGAGCCAGAATTTGTAGCGGGCTCGGCCACTGCCACCTGGTGCAGCTGCACAAAGCCAACTGCCAGTACTACCACTGCTGCCACACCTGCAAACCGAAAATCCGTCCAATATCGTCTCACTTCTGCTATACTCCTCACCTCGCCGATTAGCCGTTGGGTATTGCCTGTGAGTATAGCATAACCATTTGCAATATCACAGCATAAGCGGTATAGCTTGAACAGAGATTAACAGAGGTGGAGGGAAGTGATTGGTGAGGATATTTGAGAATGAATAGACTAGTTGGTGGCAGCTAATTTTTGGCCTTGGCGCTGGTGGGCCGAGACCGACGAGAGGTTGATTCTGGCAAATATTCCATCGACAGGACAGTATAGCAGGCTGCGGTAAGTTGCAGGGTCTAGGCGCTACATAGACCAGTGATCCTTGGGCGATGCTCCCATTTGACATTCCTCGCTGCATGGCGCACAATCGATGTATGAGAATGACACGCGTTATATCTGCAATCGGTGTCTGCTTGATGCTGCTGGGCACCGCGCTCGGGGCAGTGCCAATGCAGGCCGACACACCGGTACGAGCCTATTCATCATCGAGCAGTAGTAAAGATAATTTCACCATTACCAAATATGCGGTTGATATGGAGCTCGGGCGCGACAGCGAGAAACGCTCCACCCTCAAGACCAAGCTCACCATTACAGCGAACTTTCCACCCGAGCAGAACCATGGCCTCGCACCAGAGTTCGTTACGCGGTACAAGGGCCACCACACGAGCTTTGCGCTTGGCTCGGTGCAGGATGAGCATGGTAAGGATTATGAATATAGTTGGTCGGGCAACACCCTGCGCATTGGCAACAAAGATACGTACGTCTCGGGTAGCAAAACATACGTCATTACCTATACCCAGCGCGATGTGACGTGGAACTATGGTGACACACAGAAAAATGAGTTCTACTGGGATGTGATTGGCACATCGTGGCGAGTACCTATTAGTAATGCTAGCGCCAGGCTCAAGCTGAGCCCCGAGCTTGCTGCCATCAGCCGGACGACGCCGCAGTGTTACATTGGTAGGCAAGGGAGTCGCACCACCTGCACCGTCACGTCGCCGAGCGTCGACACTATAACTGCCTCGGTGGGCTACCTCGCGCCATATGCTGGCATGACGCTGGCAGTAGGCTTCCCGCAGGGGACGTTTGCGGAATATAAAAAGACGCCGGGGGAGGTGTTTCAAGAGCGGCTGGAGGCACTTCTCCCACTCATATTCTTTGTGAGTATGCTGGTGCTGGGGCTTGCCTCGAGTGTGGTGTATTGGCTCTATCGGCGGGCGATTGGCCGGAGCAAGGAGCTGGGGACAATTGTGCCAGAATATCTGCCACCCCCGAACACAAGTGTGACAACAGCGGCAGAGATCGTGCGGCCATTCCAGATGGTAAAGGGCTCGGCCATGGCAGCGCAGATGATCGACTGGGCGGTGCGGCACTACATTCGTTTGATTGAGGTCAAGCCCAAGACGTTCTTCTCGCGGGCGCAGTACAAGCTTGAAGTCGTCAAGGATGTCAGTAGTCTTCACCCTGAGGAACAAGAGATTCTGGGCGATATCTTTGGTCACCTGCCTGTGGTGGGAGAGCGCATCAACCTCAAGACGCTGCGCAACAATACCTCCTACGCCTTCCGCCTGAGCGATAACGCCAAGAAGCTCGATGAGCTCATCGACCACACGTACAAGCTGCGCGACACAAGCCGGAAGGGTACACGGGGTTTCCGCATCTTTGCAGGTGTGCTGGGTGTCTTGGTGTTGGTACTGTGTGTAGCCACGATGTTTGTACCATTCTTTAGTGGGCTGCAATTCCTCTTCTTCCCGGGAGTCTTTATTGTGATTATCATTGGCAAGCTGGGCTTTGCTAAGCCACTGTCGGACAAAGGGCTAGCATTGCGCCGCTACCTGCTGGGGCTCAAGATGTATATCCGCTACGCTGAGGCCGACCGTCTACGCCTATTGCAGAGCCCCGAGACCGCCGAGAAGGTGGATATTGGTGACCACGCTCAGCTCGTCAAACTCTACGAGCGGGTCTTGCCCTATGCCGTGCTCTTTGGCCAAGAGAAGCAGTGGAGCCAGCAGCTGGGGCAGTACTATGAGGAAGCGGGCACCCAGCCCGATTGGTACGCTGGCCACGGTGCCTTTAATGCAGCGATGTTTGTCTCGAGCATGAGTAGCCTGTCGAGCTCTACCTCTGTGGGATCAAGTGACTTCTCGTCATCGAGCGGTGGCTCGACTGGTGGTGGCTTCTCCGGCGGCGGTGGCGGCGGCGGAGGCGGTGGCGGGTGGTAGAGCCCGCTCACCCCAGCGCGTAGCTATATCTCAACCCTTCTTTTGCAACAACAAACAAGCGGCCACTCTCTCATAGTGGTCGCTTCTTGGTGCAAGAACAAAAAAACAAGTCTGCTAAGAACATAGCCCACCAACCATGCTCAAACTGAACCCGGATGTATCTCAACCCGAGAGTGCGCGACGGGCACGACGATCAGATTGAGAATGAACCCTATGATGCTACATTCTGCAATTTCCGGCTTGGTGCTTTGTGGCGAACTTGGTATACTTGGTACGAGACATAAGGAAAATACATCATGGATTGGCTGCATATTATTATTCTTGGCATTGTCGAGGGGATTACCGAGTTTTTGCCCATATCGAGCACGGGCCACTTGATGCTGGCAGAGAAGTTGCTGGGCTACTCGGTGAGCGACCCGGGGCTTGTTGCCTTTACGGCGGTGGTGCAGATTGGGGCGATTGCTGCGGCAATTGTCTATTTCTGGCAGGACATTTGGCGCATTGCCTCGGCGTGGTGTGCTGGCGTGGTAAACCCGCGGGCGCGGACGTTTCACTACCGAATGGGATGGTATGTCATCATTGGCTCGCTGCCGATTGCAGTGGTGGGGCTGCTCCTGAAGGACACGATCGAGACGGTGCTGCGCGGCCTGTGGTTTGTGGCAGCTGGGCTGATGATTTGGAGTATTGTACTGTTTTTGGCCGACCGCCGGGGGCGCGAGACACGCCATGAGCGTAACCTCACCTGGCGCGATGCCATGGCAATGGGCCTGATGCAGTGCTTGTCGCTCATCCCGGGGGTGTCGCGCTCGGGAGCGACGATTGCCTCGGGGCTATTCCGCGATATCGACCGCACCACTGCCACACGGATGAGCTTTTTCCTGGGGATTCCGGCATTGATGGCAGCTGGTGGGTTGGAGGCCATCACGCAGTCGCAGCAGATTGGCCGCTTGATTGGCTGGCCACAGATGATACTGGGGATTATCATATCCTTTGTGGTGGGGTATGTGGCGATCTCGTGGCTGCTGCGCTTTGTTTCGAGCAATTCATTTGATAAGTTTGTCGGCTATCGCTTGGCGCTGAGTACACTACTCATCATCCTGCTTGCGGTGGGTGCGTTGGCACCAGTGTAATTTCTCCATGCTTGTTTTCAGACGTACCTCACGTCCTATTGAGCAGGGGAGTGGATCTTTTTTTGAAGACATCGGCCTTCTAGAGATTATGCTCAAGATCGTTTGGCGTTTCGTTTGAATGAGTATAGCGGTGTTTTTATGGCAACGCGTTTTTGTACTCCACCCAAATGAAGTAGGGGAGTATTAGTTCATATATGCAAGGTTTCTAGATTCAGCTTTGTTATAATTTTGCTTCTGAAGTGCTAGAAAAAACATTGCAATGTTGTTCACTTCGTTTGCTCTCGCCGGGCTATTGCGGTATAATTGCAACTAACATTAGCAGCTTATGGAGGCGCAATGATCGAAATAAAAAATATTACCAAAGTCTACGGCAAGAAGAAAAACACTTTCACCGCCCTCAAGGACGTAAGTCTTGCAATTGAGGAGGGATCGAGCGTGGCAGTGCTGGGCAAGTCAGGCTCGGGCAAGTCCACGCTGATGCACGCTATCTCTGGCCTGGATAAGCCGCAGCAGGGCGAGGTGGTCATCAACGGTGAGGATATCTTGCGGCTCAAGCGCAAGGCGACCGACCGCTTTCGAGCGCGGACGATGGGCTTCATTTTCCAGAGTTTCTTTGTGGAGGGCGGCGAGAGCTGCTATGACAATGTGAGCCTGTCGCTCGAGACCGCAGGTGTGCCGCGCAGCAAGCGCAAGCGGCGTATCGTGGCGGCACTCGAGGCGGTTGGCCTGGAGGATAAGATCAAAGCGCGGGCCAAGGACCTTAGTGGTGGGCAAAAGCAGCGCCTAGCGATCGCTCGAGCAATTGCTGCCGAGCCACAGATTCTCTTTGCCGACGAGCCGACGGGCAATCTCGACTCAGCGACCTCTGCAGTGGTGGAAGACCTGCTCTTTCGTTACGCCAAGGAGCATGGTGCGACGCTCATCATCGTCACACACGACGAGGATCTGGCGCAGCGCTGCCAGCGTATTATTCGTATCAAAGATGGGGTGATTGACCACGACAGCGCTACAGACACAACCACAGCTACTCCCAGGGCTAAAAAAGCGCCAACTCGCCGCCGAGCCAAAGCCGTAGCACCTGCCACGCAGCCCAAGAAAACAACGAAAAAAGCCGCAAGTGCTACTGCAAAAGCTAAATCTACAACCACCAAGCCAACACCAAGGAGGGCAGACTAACCATGAAGACGACCGATATTATCCGCCGCGCTGGCCGCAACCTGCGCCGCGCCAAGATGCGCACGTTGCTCACCAGCATCGCTATCGCGGTGGGCGGCTTCGCCATTATGGCGAGCTTGATGGCGGGCGAGGGTGCACGCCAGTATATTGACCGGCTGATTAGCAGCAATATTGATGCCAAGGCGGTGTTTATCGTTAAAGATAAGCGACTCATCGGGGTACAATCGGGCCAGCAGGCTGACCTACGCGAGTATAATCCTGATAGTATCAACCGCTATGGCAATGATTATAAAGCCCTGACCCAAAAAGACATCGACAAGCTGGCGGCACGCACCGACCTCGAGAAGGTGAGGCCAGTCTACCAGGTCCAGCCCAAATATGTGAGCTTTGCAGCCAAGAAAGACAAGAAATACAGTAGTGACGTGAGCGTCTTTGATGGTGCTCTCGCGGCCGAAGTCGTGGCTGGCAAACAGCTAGGCAAGGGCACTGAGCTCGCGCCTGGCGAAGCCGTCATCCCCGAGAGCTATGTCGAGGCGCTGGGGCAATCGCCTGCCCAGATGGTAGGCAAACAATTGACCGTCACAGTGGTGCAAATGCCACAGAAGATCGACGAAGCAACGCTTGGCCAGGTCTTTGCTGAGAAGGGGCAGGCTGGGGTAAATGAGCTGATTAATGGCAAGGAGCTGCACAAGACCTTTACCATCGCGGCCGTGACGCGCAAATCGGCCGACCAAACCCAGGCAATGCGTGGCATTGGGATTAATGCCAAAGTAGCCCGCGAGCTAAGTGATTACAGCACCAAGGGCACAAGCCAATACCAAAAGTACATGTCTGCTACCGCGGTTGCCAAGCAGGATGCCGAGGCTGCCAAGAAGTCCCTCGAGCGAGATGGTTACGCTGCAGCCACCGCCAAGGATCTCCAGCAGATGCTCTTTCGCTTTGTCGATATTTTGCAAGGGGTTGTGCTGGGCTTTGGTGCGCTGGCGCTGATCGTCAGCATCTTTGGCATCGTCAACACGCAGTACATCTCGGTGCTGGAGCGGACGCAGCAGATTGGCCTAATGAAGGCACTCGGCGCCAGCCGGCGCGATATTGGCCGCTTGTTCCGCTACGAGGCTGCCTGGGTTGGCCTGCTGGGTGGTGCGCTGGGTGTGCTGGGCGCGTGGGGCGCTGGTGTAGCGCTCAACCCGGTGATTTCGGAGAAGCTCGGCTTTGGCGATCATAAGCTCCTCGTCTTTGTACCAGAGCATGCTGCTGCAGTAGTGGCTGGCCTGATGCTGGTGGCAATCATTGCTGGCTGGCTGCCAAGCCGCAAGGCTGCTAAGCTTGACCCGATCGAAGCGCTCCGCACAGAGTAATCTGCATAGCTACGAAGAATCTCAAGCCCGCTTTGCTGTGGTAGGCAAAGCGGGCTTTTGGGCTAGCTAAGAGGGGGGCACTAGCATAAACCTAACAGAGATAGAGCAAGAGAATCGACCCAAAATAGCCAAGCCTCGAAGGCTGAGAAGCTATCACCCTTTAATTTTATAATGCTTGTGCTATAATCAGACAAAAGGGTATAAATAGGGGTATCGCTATGAATGAACACCGCAAAAAATTTGCAAGTCGTTCGCTTGTATTTGGCTTGTTTGGGATATTATTAATCATCATTATATTACTGTGGTGGTGGTGGCCATGGAGCTACAGCTACAATAGCGGCTTCAAGGGTGTGCGGCCAGACCAAGTGAGCTTGCGCCAGCATGATGGGAAGATCCAGTGGCAATTTATGAATGGCGCGTGGCACGATATTGCCTCGGTGGAGGACTTGCGCGGGGCAAAAGGCGAGCAAGGTGCGCGCGGTGAGGCTGGTGCGAGTGGCGAACGAGGTGCAGACGGCGCCAATGGCCGCGACGGCGTAGACGGTGCTCGTGGCCGTGATGGTGCTCGTGGTGCAGCTGGCAAGAATGGCGCAAACGGTGCTAATGGCGCCAACGGTAAGGACGGTGCAAACGGGGCCAATGGCAAAGACGGCGCATCGGCCGCTAAGGGCGACAAGGGCGAAAAAGGTGACAAAGGTGAGCCCGGCAAAGATGGCAAAGACGGCAAAAATGGTGAAAAAGGCGAAAAGGGTGAGAAGGGCGATGCTGGCCCGAAAGGTGACACTGGCGCTAAGGGTGAGCAGGGTGCACCTGGTACACCTGGCGCACAAGGAGAAAGAGGTGTACCCGGCCCGAAGGGTGACCAAGGAGACACTGGCCCACAAGGACAACCAGGCCAGCCCGGCCCGCAAGGGCCGCAAGGCCAAACCGGCCCAGCTGGTGCCGATGGCCGAACCATCGAGCTCCAAAAGGGCACACTCTACATCCAGTGGCGCTACACTGGCGAAACAGCCTGGCAAAACCTCATTGCTTATACCGACCTCAAGGGCGAAAAGGGCGATGCTGGTCAGCCAGGCCCACAAGGCCAACAGGGTATCCAGGGGCAGCAAGGTGCAGCTGGGCCCAAAGGTCAGGATGGCACCAACGCAACGATTAATGTGACTAATAGCACTCAGCCATGCTCACCAAATATGACTGTTACGGGTAATGGCACCTCTCAGCTTGGCCTTACCTTTGCGGGTAGCACTGTGCCAGCGGGTGGCACGGTTGGCCAAATATTGTCGAAGAAGTCGGCAGCAAACTGCGACATGGAATGGAAGAGCCTCCCCCAGATGACCATCTTTACAGCAACGCTTGGCAATGGTAATGGCGGCGTGACGGCTGCAACGATTGCTAAGGATACCTTTGCGCCAGTGCCGCTCAAGACCGTCGTAACAAACAACGGTGGCGGGTCGTGGGATGCCGGGAGCAAATCGTACATTGCACCAAGTGATGGTGTATACTTGATCCAATCGCGGATTCGCTTGAACGATACATCGTCACCCCGCGGTGTGTACCAGGCTGTCAACGACACAGCCCGCGACACTCCAGAAGGTGTGTGGAGCAACAACCAACAGGGCTACCGCTTTACCATGCCATACACTCGCCTGATGCGAGTAACGGCCGGGACACCGCTCAAGCTCGTTGTCTACTCAGCTGGCCAAGACGCAAACATCACCGATGCAAGCCTGAGTATCGTCAAGATATCAGACTAAGCTAGGCAGCCCACTACCAACCTCTACAGAACCAGCTATCATAGCTGGTTCTGTGCTTAGATAAATAGCCAGGAATACCAGCCGATAGTACGCTTGCGAGCAGGGGGGTGAGGCCAAAAAATAAGAGGCGAGCTGGCAGGGAATGGTGCCCAATGATACCCCGACTGGGTAGGCGGATCGCCCGGAAGTTTTATCGAACAAATTGCCATTACGCTTGGCGTGGTATCTGATATAATATAGTTATGTTAGATATTCGTTATATTCGCGCGCATGCCGACGAGGTGCAGGCAGCTGCGCGCCATAAGGGCTATGAGGTGTCCATCGCAGCGCTTCTCGCGTGCGACGATCAGCGCCGGGAGCTCCAGCAGCGGGTGGATGCTGTGCGCACCACGCGCAACGAGACAGCCGCTCAGATGAAGGGCGGCAAACCCAGCCAAGAACTCATCGCCAAAGGCAAGGCGCTCAAAGCCGAGCTTGCAACGCTGGAAGAGGAGCTGCGCACCATAGAGAACAACTTTTTTACTCAGCTCGAGGCAGTGCCAAATATCACCCTGCCAGACGTCCCACTGGGCGGCGAGGCAGACAGTGTGGAGATTAAGCAGTGGGGTGAGCGGCGTGAGTCGGCGCAAGATCACCTCGACTTCGCCACAAGCCGAGGCTGGCTCGACTTCGAGCGCGGCGCCAAGGTGGCCGGCACGAAGTTTTACTATGTGCTGGGCGACCTCATGCTGCTCGAGAATGCCATCTACCAATACGCTCTTAACTTCCTCATCAGCAAAGGCTTTCGCCCCATGACAGTGCCACACATGGTGAGTGGCCGCGTAGCGCGCGGTTCGGGCTTTGCACCCAAGAGCGATAAAGAGAGTAACGAGTACTTCATCGAGGGCGAAGACACCATGCTTATTGGCACAGCCGAGGCCTCACTGACAGGCTTCCATGCCGATGAGATCCTAAGCGAGAAGGACTTACCGCTCCTCTATGCTGGCTACAGCCCCTGCTACCGCAAAGAGGCTGGCGCTGCCGGGAAGTTCAGCCGCGGGCTCTTCCGGGTGCATCAGTTCAACAAATTAGAGATGTATATCTACTGCCTGCCCGAGCAGTCAGCCCAGATGCATGAGAAGATTCTTGCGCTGGAGGAGGAGATTTGGCAAAGCCTGGGCGTGCCGTATCATGTGGTCAATATCGCGGCGGGAGACCTTGGTGCACCAGCTGCCAAGAAGTACGACATCGAGTATTGGTCGCCCGTTGATGGCGCCTACCGTGAGCTCACCAGCTGCAGCAACTGCACCGACTTCCAGGCGCGCAACCTTGGCATCCGCGTCCGCCGGACCGATGGCTCGCTCCAGGTGGTACACACTCTCAATGGCACGGCAGTAAGCTTGGCTCGTGCACTCGTAGCGATTATCGAGAATTATCAAACAACGGATGGCCAGCTCCGCGTGCCAACGGTGCTGCAGCCATATCTGAACAACAGGGAGGTACTCTAGATGGGGCGCACAATCAGAAAAATGAGCCGCAAAGGCTATGCCAAAGTTGCCAAGCCGTTTCTCTTCCGGCGGCAGCCCGATGCAGCGCACCAGTCGATGCTCTGGACGGCGCGGGCACTGCATGCCATCCGGGGTGAGCAGCTCCTTAGCGGCTGGCGCTATAAGAATCCTCGCCTCGAGCAGACTATTCTTGGCCTTAACTTTGTTAATCCCATTGGTCTGTCTGCTGGGCTGGATAAAGATTTTGATCTGCCCTCTGTGGCGAAGAAAATCGGCTGCGGCTTTGAGATTGGTGGCTCAGTAACGGCCGTACCTTGTGAGGGTAACCCCAAGCCGTGGTTTCGTCGCTTGGCTAGTGAGCAGTCGATCGTCGTGAATGTTGGGTTGGCGAATCGCGGCGTCGCCAAGGCGATCGAGCAGATCCGCAGCTACTCAC
The DNA here is from genome assembly GCA_938041555.1 of uncultured Candidatus Saccharibacteria bacterium. Lineage (GTDB taxonomy): Bacteria > Patescibacteriota > Saccharimonadia > Saccharimonadales > Saccharimonadaceae > Saccharimonas. The sequence continues at coordinate 19,613 of CALIAC010000028.1, forward strand.
CACGGGTCTGGCGCGACTTTCCGCTCAGCGTATCCGTAGCCAAGACGAACAGCTCTAAGCAAGTCCGCCCCAAGCAAGCGATTGCCGACTACTGCGACAGCCTCCGCCAGCTCGAAGAAGCTGGTTGCGCACCACTGTACGAGATTAACATCTCCTGCCCCAATGCCTATGGCGGCGAGCCCTTCACCACGCCCGCTCGCCTCAAGAAGCTTCTCACTGCGGTGGATGAGCTGAAGCTTTCGCGCCCCGTCTTTATCAAAATGCCGACGGACAAGACCTGGACGCAGTTTGCCAAGCTCCTCTCCATCATCGACAAGCATAATGTGGCGGGCCTGACGATCGGCAACCTCGTCAAAGATCGCAGCAAGCTCACCGACCCAAGCGTTTTGCCTGATGATACTCCTGGTAGCCTTAGTGGCCGGCCAGCTCAGGCCATTACCACGCGGCTTATCCACAAGACGTATGCACTGTATGGTGACCGTTTTGTCATCATTGGTGTGGGCGGCGTCTTTACAGCGGAAGATGCATACGAGAAGATTCGAGCCGGCGCGAGCCTGGTGGCGCTGGTGACGGCGCTGATGTTTGAAGGGCCACAGGTCGTGGGCGATATCAACGAAGGCTTGGTGGAGCTGCTCGACCGAGACGACTATGTCTCTATTAGCGAAGCAATCGGTGCGGCGCACCGCAAGTAGGGGAGCCGGTGACGTCCGAAGCAAACAGCCCACGCGTTGAGCATTTTGCCTCTCCCATGCGGTACGCGGCAGCGTGGTTTGGCCAGGCGGTGGTACGGCACATCACCGGTGCAGCATTTGCCCGGGCTGCGCAGTGGGAGGCGGCAGAAACTCATGTCCTTCCTGCGCGGCAGCATAATAGGCCTGCAGTAGAGTACCGAGCCGCCCAATATGTTGGTACACATGCGAGGGAAGATTACCCGCTCCGCGATACAACACTGATCGTTTCTGGCTATGTTGACCGCACAACCGACCGCTGTATAGGTGGCCAAGCAGTTGACGTGTATCGGCTAACGGGCCAAACGAGCGCGTATCGCCGCATGGTCGATCGCCAGACAATGCA
>CALIAC010000029.1 GCA_938041555.1 uncultured Candidatus Saccharibacteria bacterium
TTGGGGCGCGTGGCTGGCGTCGAATTGCTACGGTAGAAACAGTGGATGACCTACTCGATCGCCTGACTATAACAGTGGTCGCGCAGTGATGAAATGAGGTGTGATGAGCCTCTCCATTATGCATCGCGATTATGCACATTACCCTAGGCAAACCAGCCGCCAGTATGATACTATAAGCAGTAAGGAAGGTCTGATATAATTCGGGCCGTTATTTTATGTTATGACAGATCCACAGTATATTCGTAATATTGCAATTATTGCCCACGTCGACCACGGCAAAACAACGCTGCTTGATGGCTTGCTCAAGCAGAGCAATACATTCCGCAGTAATCAAGCCGAAATGGCTCAGACTCTCATCATGGACAGTGGCGAGCAGGAGCGTGAACGTGGCATTACCATCACTGCCAAGCAAACAACAGTCTACTACCAGCCTGCCGATGCTGAGCCAGCAGTCGACTACAAGATCAACATCATCGACACACCTGGCCATGCCGATTTTAGTGGCGAGGTGGAGCGCACGCTTAACATGGCTGATGGTGTACTCCTCGTAGTTGATGCACAGGAAGGCCCGATGCCACAGACAAAGTTTGTCCTGAGCAAAGCGCTTGAGCTAGGTCTGACGCCGGTGGTGATTATCAATAAGATTGATAAGCCTGCGCGACGCATTGCTGAGGTGGAGGACGAGCTAGCCGATCTCTTCCTCGAGCTTGCTACCGACGAGGCGCAGCTCAAATACCCGGTGTACTACGCTGTAGCGCGCGAAGGCAAAGCCTGGGCGGCACTGCCGAGTGATGCCAGTGAGCCAGCCAGCCTGGCACCGATCTTCCAAGCGATTATCTCGCATATCCCAGCGCCGCAGGTGGCAGATGGACCTTTCCAAATGCTCGTGACGGCCCTCCAGTACGATACCTTCCTTGGCAAATATGCGATTGGCCGAATCCATCGCGGAGTGGCTCTGCGTGGCCAAGCGCTGACTCTTATCAAGGCAGATGGTACGACTACCAATGCCAAGATCGATAAGCTCTTCATCAGCCGCGGTCTCGCCAAAGAAGAAGTGAGCGAAGCAGGCGCGGGCGACATTGTCTACATCGTTGGTGCGGCCGACGCACACATTGGCGAGACGCTCGCCAGCCGTGACCAGCCAGAGGCACTGCCTGTTATGGCAGTCGAAGCCCCTACCATTAGCATGTATCTTGGGCCAAACACCAGTCCGATGAAAGGCCGCGAGGGTGAATTCACTACCAGCCGGCAGATTGGCGATCGCCTCCAGCGCGAACTTGAGACTAATGTGGCGCTGCGAGTGGCCGAGTCTGGTATTGGCTTTGTGGTATCGGGGCGAGGCGAGCTTCACCTCAGTGTATTGATCGAGACGATGCGCCGCGAAGGCTACGAATTTGAGGTTGGCCGGCCAGAAGTTGTGACGATCACCAAGGATGGCAGCGAGCAAGAGCCAGTCGAGGAGTTGCTGGTTGAGATTGGCCCTGAGTTTGTCGGTGTTGTCAGCCAAGAGCTTGGCAAGCGCAAAGCCGAGCTCCGCAAACAAGAGCAAACCACCAGCGGCGCAGCGCGGATGACGTATACTATTACCACTCGAGCGTTGATTGGCCTGCGTAACCGTCTCCTGACAGATACGAAGGGGACAGTCATTATGTATAGCTTGCCATATGGCTACCAGCCAGTTGGTGGTGCATTACCGCGGACGCGCAACGGTGTTTTGATCGCCTTTGAGCCAGGTACGACCACACCATATGCCTTGCAAGCGGCCGAAGCGCGCGGTGAGCTCTTCGTCGGAGCGGGGACTGATGTCTATGCTGGGATGATCGTTGGCCTCAACAATCGCCCGGATGACCTCGAGATCAATGTCTGTAAGGCCAAGCACCTTACCAATATGCGCAGCAAATCAAGCGACGGCACCGTCCAGCTGACGCCGCACACTCAGCTGAGCCTTGAGCAATCGATCGACTTTATCGAAGACGATGAGCTGCTTGAGGTTACGCCGCACGCCCTTCGCCTCCGCAAGAAATACCTCGACGCCAACGAGCGCAAACGCGCCGCCAAACATCAACCATAACACCATAGGGAGAACCCGCCTATCATGCACAACGTCCGCCGCGCTTTTGCTGCGAAAATCATTGCTCTTACCAAAGATACCAAAGAGAATGCCAAAGCCGCTGCGGTACAGACGGTTGAGCTAGTGCGCCCGACGCCAAGCTCGCCTGACGAGACGCTGAGCGAGCTCTTTGATGAGGTGCAAACGCAGCAGATTTATGGTGATGGTAAGGCATTTGTCGATATGACACCTACCAAGCCAGCTCGGACGATTATGGCGCGGTATCGTCGGCAGCGTCGCCAACCTGGCTTCGACCTCGCGACCTTCGTTGGGCAGCATTTTTCTACTACAGTATACCCGGCCTCGAGTTACCAACCGACCGACACCACTACTGCGCGCCAGCATGTAAGCCAGCTCTGGCAACAGCTCGAGCGGCGCAATCGCAAGAATCGGGGCTCCCTCCTTGCGCTACCATATCCATATATGACGCCAGGTGGACGCTTTGATGAGTTGTTTTATTGGGATACATATTTCATTATGCTTGGCCTAGCGGCGGATGGGCGCTGGCGCTCCATTGAGTATATGATGCGCAACTACACCTACATGCTGCGCAAGTTTGGGATGATCCCCACGGCTAACCGGACATACTTCTTGAGCCGGTCGCAGCCACCCCTGTTTGCGGCGATGGTGCAGCTGCTGGCACGCCACCGAGGCAAGCGGGTCTATGCAGAGTTTTTGCCAAGCCTTCTTGCTGAGTATCGCTTTTGGATGAAAGGTCGTCGCCAGATTGCGAAAGCCAAGGCCGTTGAGTACCCAGCGTATCTCCGCGTCGCTGTTATGCCTGATGGCACGCCACTCAATCGTTACTATGATAACCGTACCACACCACGCCCTGAGTCGCATCGCGAAGATGTCCATACGGCGCATCACGCAGCCTCAGCGCATACGACGCGGACATTCCTTGATCTGCGGGCGGCAGCCGAGAGCGGGTGGGACTTTAGTAGCCGGTGGTTTGCCGACCCCTGTCAGATTCAGACCATCGAGACGACAAAGTATGTGCCGGTCGACCTTAATTGCTTCCTCTATCAGCTCGAAATGACGATCGCCGAGGCTTACCGACTCATCAAGCAACGTCGCTTGGCGCGGCGTTTCGAGGCAGCGGCCGAGCGCCGAGCTCGGGCAATTCGCCGCTACTGCTGGCAACCCACTACGCAATTCTTTGAGGATTATGCCATTACCACTGGTCAGACCACGGGGCGACTCACGCTTGCCGCGGTGACGCCATTATATGTGGGAATTGCAACCGATGAGCAAGCTGCAGCGGTAGCGCAACGGCTCGAGAAAGACTTTTTGCAGCCAGGTGGACTCCTTTCAACCCTCATCACTAATGGTCAGCAGTGGGATGCTCCCAATGGCTGGGCACCACTACAGTGGTTTGCTATTGTGGGGCTGCGCAATTACGGCTATGATACACTAGCGGCAACCATTCGCGATCGCTGGCTTGCCACTAACGAAGCTGTCTTTGCTAAGAAGCGCAAAATGGTCGAGAAGTACGATGTTGTTACCGCCAGTGCGGGCGGCGGCGGTGAGTACCCCTTGCAAGATGGCTTTGGCTGGACGAATGGGGTGTACGCAGCACTCAAAGATGAGCAGCTCGGAGTAGCGCAGCAGTAGTCTGGAGAGGTAAGACGCTACGATTTTTTGTCACTGCTTGACGCCTGTATCCTTCCAAGATACGACAAATAGCTAAGTTGCCTAGGCTTTTCGCTTGGTAAAACGAGTCACAAATATTTTTCAGCCTGCTATACATTATCCTTTGACACCTGCTGAGTTACCTCATCTGGCAAAAATCCCTTCTCATGTTGGAAGTTTGCCTGCCACTGATAGCCTTTGCTATAGCCGAGTTCCTTCATGAGTTTGGTGGGAGCGTTGCGCAGATGGAGTGGCACTGGCGTATCGGCATAGCGGCGAGCAAGAGCCTCTGCCTCGTGCATAAGGTCGGTGATCTCGCGCGATTTGGCTGAGCGGGCAAGCGCTGTGGCACAGTGGTAGAGATTGTAGCGGGCCTCAGGCAAGCCAACCCGCTCCACCGCTTGGAAGGTCGCCACCGCCAGAGATAACGCACCATTACCTGCCAGCCCGATGTCCTCACTGGCGAATACCACCATGCGCCGAGCAATGAACTTTGGGTCTTCGCCAGCGTCGATCATTCGGCTTAGATAATAGAGGGTGGCGCGCACATCGCTGCCCCGCATCGACTTGATGAAGGCCGAGATCACATCATAGTGCATCTCGCCTTGCTTGTCGTAGCCAGGGAGCTTCTTTTGGGCGGCAGCTGTGACGGTATCGGGCGTCACTGTCTCAGCGAGACTCAGGGCAAGCTCAAGGTTACCCAGCGCTACTCGGGCATCGCCGCCCGATAACTCTGCGAGATAATCGAGCGCTTCTGATGTGACGTGCTCTGTCTTACTCAAGGTAGTGATGGCACGCTGGAGAATAGCGTGAATTTCGTCTTTGCTCAGTGGTTGCAAGACGAGTACGCGCATCCGGCTCAGTAGTGGGGTAATAACCTCAAAGCTTGGATTCTCAGTCGTCGCACCGATCAACGTAATCAGCCCCGACTCGACATGAGGCAAAAAGGCATCCTGCTGCGCCTTATTAAAGCGGTGGATCTCATCAACAAAGAGAACAGTACGCAGGCCAAGATTCCAATTTTGCCGGGCGTGCTGGATAACCCGCTCGACGTCCTTCTTGCCACTGGTAACGGCACTGAGCTCGATAAACTCAGCCTCCACCTCGCGAGCAATAATCCGTGCCAGCGTCGTCTTGCCTGTGCCCGGTGGTCCCCAAAAGATGAGGCTTACGGGCTGCTTCTTGGCGACAATCTGGCGCAAAATCTCGGCATCGCCCAGCAAGTGTGTCTGGCCTATCACGGCATCGAGAGACTGTGGGCGCAGCCGCTCGGCCAGCGGTTGGCGTGATGACGATGACGAATCTGGCTCAGGCATAGCTACGTCTAGTATACCGGAAATAGACTGGCACGTCGAAGGGTCGTTTTATACAGATGGGTCATATGTCTGATCTGAGAATAGGGTATGCACTAAAGCAGTTTATTACAATTTGTTTTACGCTCTATTGGGCAAAAGCGGTGCGAGAAGGGGCCCTCATAATGCTATAGGATGCCAAGACTATTGCTGTCTCGCTATTTTGCCACAATGTGGTATGATAAAAGCAATAAGCTAGTCCAAAGGAGGAATATGGAATATATCATTATCGGCATCATCGTGGCGACGATTGTCTTCATGCTGAGCGGGATTCGGGTGGTGAATCAATACCAGCGTGGCGTGGTGCTAACGCTTGGGCGCTTCTCAGGCCAGCGCGCACCGGGCCTACGTGTGGTAGTGCCAATCTTTCAGACGATTATGATGGTCGATGTCCGCTCAACGCCGATCGATGTGCCAAAGCAAGAGGTCATTACGAAAGATAACGTGACGGTTGGTGTGGACGCTGTGGTGTACTTCCGTGTCATCAATGCACCAAAGGCCGTCCTCGAGACGACGAACTATATCTATGCCACCAGTCAGTTTGCTCAGGCAGCGCTGCGCGATGTGACGGGTAACATTGACATGGACGACCTACTTGCCAAGCGAGAAGAGCTCAGCCAGCAGATCAAAGAGATTGTCGATGCTGAAACTGACAAGTGGGGGATTGACGTTGAGAACGTGAAGATTCAGAACATCGAGCTGCCAGGCGATATGAAGCGCGCTATGGCTAAGCAAGCCGAAGCCGAGCGTGAGCGCCGGGCCAACATCATTAATGCCGATGGTGAAAAAGCCGCTGCAGAGACCCTTGCAGAGGCTGCTCAGATTCTTGCTAACACCCCGGGCGCAATCAACCTGCGTACGCTCACGACACTTGAGCGCATTAGTGCCGAGCCAAGCCAGAAGACGATGATCCTCTTCCCCGCAGAATTAACAGAGGTACTGCGGGGTATTAAGCGGTCATGATCGACTTTCGTCAGAATCGAGTGCGTTGCATTGATGCGCTTGCGGGTGGGCTGGCAGTATTGACTGCGTATGACGAAGTGCAGGGCAGTGGCGATGAACCGGCACCGTTTCAGCAGGAGTCGAACTTTTGGTGGCTCAGTGGAATTGAGCGACCAGGTTGGAAGTTGATTATCGATGGACGACGGAGCCGCACAACACTCGTGCGGCCTCATCTCGATGCGGTGCAGCAGACCTTCGTTGGTGAACTCAGCAGTGAGGAAGCCAAGCGGATCAGTGGTGCTGATGCAGTGATTGACGCCCACGATTTTGAGGCAGAGCTGCGCCAGCTTGCCAAGCGCCATACAGTTGTATACGAAGTAAACGACCGCACCGACTATGGCTTTATGCTCAACCCGGCCTCGCGCGACCTGAGCAAAGTACTGCAGCGGATCTTTCCCTCAGTCCAGTCGTGTCTCCGTCAGCTGCGTGAACTGCGGGCTATCAAGCAGCCGGAGGAGATTACTGCGCTGCGCCAGGCAATTGCGCTGACGATCGAAGCGTTTGAGGTAGCCAAGCAGCGCCTGCCAGACTGCCAGCATGAGTATGAGTGCGAGGCGGAATTTGACTATCTATTTCGGCACCGCAATGCTCGCCATGCGTATAGTCCAATTGTTGCTGGTGGTGCTAACGCTTGTACTTTGCACTACAGCCATAATGCAGGGCCGCTTACCGCTGAGAATATGGTGCTGATCGATGTCGGAGCGCGGGTCAATGGATATTGTGCGGATATCACTCGCACCTATGGTATCAAACCGACGCAGCGCCAGCAGGATGTCCATGCTGCAGTGGTGCAGGCGCAGCAACACATCATAGAGCTGCTCGAGCCAAATCTCCCCGTGGCTGACTACATCCAACAGAGCGACGATATTATGCGCGACGCCTTACAGCAGCTTGGCCTTCTACGTGATCGCCACGACCAAGCCACCTTCCGGCGCTACTATCCGCATGCCACCAGCCACGGGCTTGGCGTCGATACACACGACAGCCTGGGAGCGCCGCGGGTGCTGCGCGCTGGTATGGTGCTTACCGTCGAGCCAGGAATTTACATTCCAGAGGAGGGTATTGGTGTCCGGATTGAAGATGATATCCTCATTACGTCAAGCGGCCACGATAATCTCAGCGCCAGCTTATCGACAAAATGGTAAAAAACCGCTATACTAGAGCAAATGAAACGACAATTTTTTGCCTTTATTATCCGCTGGGTGCTAAATTCACTTGGGCTGTGGATTGCCGTACGTATCTTTGGTACAGGCTATATCGGTGTCCAACCCGATATGAGTATTGCCGTGTTTTTGCTGGCTGGGCTCATCTTCTCAGTCGTCAATGCAGTTTTTAAGCCGATTGCCATCATCCTATCGCTTCCCGCTATTCTCGTCACGCTCGGTCTCTTTACCGTCGTTGTCAACGGCTTTATGGTCTATATTTCGTTGATACTAGCACCAGGCCTCAAGATGACGTTTCTTCACTCCATCTTGACAGGCCTGATCATGAGTCTGGTAAACTATATAGTAAGCAGCGCGCTCGAGCTTAATTATGGGCGCACGCAGGAGGAACAACATGAATCTTGATAGTATTCTACAAACAATAATGATTGGCTCGGCCATCTTGATGGTCCTGGCTATTTTGCTTCAGCAGCGTGGTGCGACGCTTGGTGCAGGCTTTGGTGCCTCGGGTGAGCTCTATACCACGCGGCGCGGCCTAGACAAGAACCTCTTTGAGGCGACGATATTCTTGGCTGTTACCTTTGTTGGGTCTATTTTGGCGGCACTCTTGTTGCCGTCTGCGGGGTAGGGCATGACAGATCGGCAGGAGAAGCACCTCCAGCGCCGTGAGACCTCGTCGGCAGTTGTGCCTCAGGAGGACGAGTCGCTCCGAGCAGCCAAAGCAGCGAAATCGGTACCATCTCGCCGCAAGAAGCCACGCCGCGACCTCAAGCAGCTCGAAGATAGCGCGACGCGCCACGTTGGCAAGTTCTTAGGGAGCCGCTTCGAGAGTTTGCGTCGAGCCCGGCGGCGGGTTGTGCTGTGGCTTATCCTCATTGCAGTGATTTTGCTTGGCATTATTGCTCAGATCTTTATCCGCCGCGACGCAACGACGGCAACTGGTGGGACCGGCGGGACGTATATCGAGGGGGCGCTAGGCCCGATTGAGACGCTTAATCCACTCTTTGCAACCAGCAGTGCCGAGCTTTCGGCCAGCCAACTCATGTTTTCCTCGCTCTATCATTACGACGCCAAAGGTTCGCTCCACACAGATGTTGCAACGAGTCTTGCCTATAACGAAGCGAGCAAAACCTACACCGCTCAATTGCGTGATGACGTCCGCTGGCACGATGGGCATAAGCTCACTGCCAAGGATGTTGTCTTCACGATCAACCTTATCAAGAACCCGGCGGTGCGCTCGCCCTTGCGTGTCAACTGGGTCGACGTCCAGGCTAAGGCGGTCAACGATACTACTGTGCAGTTTGTGCTACCTGCAACGTATGCTGCCTTCCCCCATGCATTGACCTTCCCAATTTTACCTGAACATATGCTAGGCTCAGCAACGCCAAGCTCAATGCGCCAGGCACCATTTAATCATTCGCCAGTTGGTAGTGGACCGTTTAAGTTCCAGATTTTGCAATCGACCAACAATGCTCGCCGGCCAAAGACAGTGCATGTCGTTGCCTTTGATGGCTACTATGGTGGCCGACCCAAGCTCGATCGCTTCGAGCTCCAAGCTTATAGCACGCAGCAAGATATTGTCTCGGCTTTGCAAGCTGGTGAGTTGAGTGGCGCAACCGACCTCTCCGTTGTGATGCGCAAAGATATTCCACGCAACCAATACACTACAACCACTGTACCAACCGACCGCGGGGTGTATTTGCTCATGAATAATACCAACCCCATCCTGAAAGATCGCGCGGTGCGCAAAGCCCTCCAGCTGGGCACCAACACCGCTGCGATTCGCACCTCGCTGGGTGAGGGGGTGCAGCGCCTCGATGGGCCATTTATCCCCAGTCAGCTTGGTGGTATCAATACGCCATCCGCAGATAAGCATGACCAAGCGAAAGCCGCTGCAATGCTGGACGAAGCAGGCTGGAAGCTCGCTGATGGCAGCAAAGTTCGCAGCAAAGATGGCCAAAAGCTGGAGATTATGATCACCACCACGAAGGGCGCGGAGTACGAAGCAGTCCTTGCCAAGGTAATGGAGCAGTGGCAGCAGCTTGGCGTGGCGGTGACGCAGCAGGTGATCGACCGCTCGGCGACGTCATCTACCTTTGTCCAAGGGACATTGCAGGGGCGAAGCTACGATGTTTTGCTCTATGAGCTAGCGATTGGTGCCGACCCCGATGTCTACGCCTACTGGCACTCCTCTCAGACTGGCTACCAGGGCTATAACTTCGTCAATTACACGAGTCGCACTGCAGATGCCGCATTGGCCAGCGCCCGTACGCGCCTCGAGCCCAAGCTGCGTGCCGCCAAGTACAAAGCGTTTGCCGAACAGTGGTATAGTGACGTGCCGGCGATTGGTCTCTATCGGTCGGCTAGTGTGTATGCCACGGGCCCTGGTGTACAGGCCATCCAGCAGGGCGATACGCTCGTTTCGGGCGCAGATCGCTACGCAGATATCCTTCGCTGGACGGTTACCACCCGAGATGTTTACAAAACCCCCTAACATGCGGTATAATCAACAGTGTCGCGAGATATGCGGACGTGGCGGAATTGGTAGACGCGTCAGCTTGAGGGGCTGGTGAGCATTGCGCTCGTGGAAGTTCAAGTCTTCTCGTCCGCACCAGATATGATGCCTCGCGACACATCAGCACCACCAAGACGGTGGTGTTTTGCTTTTTGTAAATAACAATAGGGGGGAGATCTTGTATTAAGATACTTGTACGAGCACTTTGCTTGGGTGCTTTGACGCTTGCATTAACTGGACATTTCTCCAGATGAAGCGTAAGAGTCATAGAGTGCTTGAACCATAAAAGTGCGATAATTAATCGGCGAACTGCTTGTGTTTTGCAAAAGGGTGGTGCATAATAAAGACAAGCTGGTACGCAAAAAGGGGTACCGTTGCGTCCAAACACAAACATCGTGCCAAAACAAACATTGTGCCCCAGGGTGGGCGCGTAGCAGCTACCGGTAAATCACCTCTAGTCAAAGAGGTGATTTTTTGCTATAGTCTATAGCAGACGGGGCATTAGCTCATTTGGCTAGAGCGCTTCGCTGGCAGCGAAGAGGTGACCAGTTCGAATCTGGTATGCTCCACCATGGATCTTTAGCTCAGTTGGCTAGAGCGCACGATTCACATTCGTGAGGTCGCAGGTTCGAATCCTGCAAGATCCACCATTTTGAGATTATTCCCCTTCTGGTGTTGAGTCATAATCAGCATTAGTTAAGGCCTGAGGTAAGCGAGGATACATCTCGCTTATTTTTTTATTAATAATAACGAAGTAGGGAGCTATCATGTCAAAACTATCAGATCTATGGAAAAATGATCCAAATGTAACACCAGATTCTCAATGGTGGAATCACTTAGTGGATCAGTCGCTCACGGTAGCGACAAACGACGCATATCATCGATGTGTCGTTGAATTAAACGATGCTTTTGTCTATTCGGCAATAGCCGCCGAAGAGCAGAGAGTAGGGTATCGGTTAGCAGCCCCTCATTATTTTGAGGCACTTATTCATGCAGAGATGATGACTGAAGCGTTTGAGCAAGTGGACCCCAATTGCGCTTCTAGAAACCCCAAGGCATTTGACTACGAATCACTTCGTGATGCTATAGAAAATGTCACAACGAAACTCGAATCTAGAATCGAGTCGCAATTTGCTCAAAACAAAATCTGCAAGAACATGGATTACCTGTTTAGCGATTGGCTAGTCAAGTTAACTGATAACGTCTCGAAGTACTCAGCTAAATGGTTTGACGAGGATTACGAATGGGAGCACCATGATAACTATGCAACAAGCTTCGACGAGGGGCAAAGCGTTCTCGCATTCCTCGCAAGATCCATAGAACGTGATGCTATCCGCGACAAAGACTTCATCAGTCAAATCTCAACATATAACGACAGAATGTCTGAATTCGAAGAACGTCTCCGTCCACTCTTGCCAAAATTACGGGATCTTGAATTCGATAGTTTTCAACAAGACAACTTGGCTCCGGAGTGGCGGTGGTGGAGACACTAGATATTACCAGCTCTCAGCTATATCGTCATTACAAAAAATAGCGACGGGAATATAGTCCGCCGCAATAAAGAAATAATAACACCTGGTGGAGATAGAGGGATTCAAACCCTCGACCTCAGCAATGCGAATGCTGCGCTCTATCAACTGAGCTATATCCCCACGGCCTCTTCTATTCAAGCATAAACCAGCGGGAGAATCAACCAGTAGCATTCCCGCCTGTTTCTGATAAAATAAGGATATGTTCAAAAAGTTTATCCAAAAGCGGCTCGAGACGTATGTGAGCCGGTATTTTCAAGCCCATCCAGAGGTTAAGTTGATCGTCGTGGTGGGGAGCGTGGGCAAGACGAGCACCAAGCGAGCGGTGGCTACCTTGCTATCGCAGCGCTACCGTGTGCGCATGCTTGATAACAACCATAACACCAATCTCTCAGCACCGTGTGGCATTCTTGGTGTGACCTACCCTAGCAAGGTGCATAGCATTGGGGCCTGGCTCAAGGTGTTTGCAGCGGCCCGACGACGGGTTGCTCAGCCAGCTGACGTTGATGTGATTGTCCAAGAGCTTGGCACTGATCGGCCAGGGGAGATTGCCGACTTTGGCCGCTACCTCCGGCCCGACCTTGCCTTAGTGACGGCAGTAACACCAGAGCATATGGAGTTCTTTGGCTCGATTGAAGCAGTCGCGCAAGAGGAGCTCTCCGTGACGCAGTATGCACGTCGAGTGCTGATTAACCGTGATGATATTGAGGGGCGCTTTGCTGACCTGATTGCTACTCCACACTTTAGTACATATGGCACAACTGGCCTCGCTGAGTATCGCTTCGAACAGCAGAACTTTGACGCTGAAGTGGGCTATCGGGGAGGGATTATTGCTCCACCAAACATTGCTCAGCCATTCGCGGCGGCCATTAATGTGGTGGGCGAGCACAGCCTACGGCCGATCGTTGGTGCCGTCGCAGCGGCCTTGCTTTATGGCTGCACACCAGATGAAGTAGTGAAGGGTCTTGCGCTCATCAAGCCTGTCCCCGGGCGGATGAACCCGCTGCTGGGCCTTGGCGATACAACAATTATCGACGATACATACAACTCCAGCCCGGCTGCCGCGCTGGCTGCTTTGCAGACGCTCTACAGCTTTGCACAGGCACCGCAGCGGATCGCTATCCTTGGTGACATGAATGAGCTCGGTGCCTCGAGTCAGGCCGAGCACGAGAAGCTGGGCATGGCGTGCGACTCGCATTTGCTTGATTGGGTGGTGACGGTTGGCGGCGAGGCAGAGAAGTATCTTGCGCCCGCTGCCCGTCGGCGTGGCTGCCAGGTGAAGGTATGCCGTAATGCGATCGAGGCAGGGCAATTTGTCCGTTCGGTGGCACGGCCTGGTGCAGTGATTCTTGCTAAGGGGTCACAAGGTGGGATATTCCTTGAAGAGGCGGTTAAGATCCTCTGTGTCCTGAGCGAAGATACCGAGCTGGTGCGTCAATCACTCGCCTGGCAGGCCATCAAAGCGCCGTATTTTTCGGAGTACGAGAACTTCTTTGACGGGCCAAGCCAGTAGCGTTAATACGCGATTTATGGTATATTTGTAGTTATGAGATTAGTCCATTAAGCGGAGAACTATTATGCCAACAGAGAAAAAACCAAAGGCAACCAAGCGCAGTACAACGCGCAAGATGTCGCCAAAAAATGAGCCAGAACAAACCCCTGCCAAGGCTAGTGAGCCAGCAACCCCAGCTGCACAGTCAGCCCCAGCAGCTGAGCCTGCTAGCCAGCCAGTGCCAGAGCAGTCAGCCACTCCGGCTATGCAGCCAGCTCAGCCCCAGCCGCAATATCAACCACACATGACTCCAGGAGCTTTGAATGCTCAGCCAGCCAAGAAGTCTCATCTTGGGCTTATTCTTGGTCTTGTCGGTGGTGGTGTAGCTTTGCTAGCGCTTATTGCTGGTGTGCTATTGTACTTCTTCTGGTATCAGAACCCACACAAGGTAGTCACAGATGGCGTGACAAATCTAGTAAGCGCACGGCAAGCGTCGTATAGTATGGGCGGTGATATTACACCAAGCAGTACTAGCACTTCAGGCCCATCGAAGACCACCTACAGAGTGAATCTGCAATATGCTAACCAAGTTGCTGGTGGTAATGGTGAGGTAACGATGGACCTCCCGCAGGTTGGCCAGATTACTGTCAAGGCCGAGATCTATGCGGATCGCGAAGCAACCTACTTCCGCGTCAATGGCATCAAGAAAGTATATGAAAAATATATTGATACCATGATCGACCAGTCGAT
>CALIAC010000030.1 GCA_938041555.1 uncultured Candidatus Saccharibacteria bacterium
TTGCGTTGGGCTGAGAATCTGTCAGTACAATGACAGATTCTCACACTCCATCGGAGGGAGTGTGGGGAGGGTGAGCGTGAGAGAACACCCAGTTTATTCTGGTTGTGAATTTTTACCCCTGTTCTCTCCCACTATGAAACTGCTCGAAGATGTCGCGCAGGTGTTGATCGGTGACGTGGGTGTAGACCTGCGTGGTGCTGATATTGCTGTGGCCGAGCATGCTCTGGACACTGCGCAGGTCGGCTCCGTTCATCAATAGGTCGGTAGCGAAGCTGTGGCGCATAGTGTGGGGGCTGACGTGCTTAGTGATGCCAGCTAGGCGGGCATATTTGCCAATCATCGATTGTACACTGCGGGTCGTGAGGCGGCGGAAGTCGCCACTGGTGTTTGTGGCACCGTGGTTGCGACTATAGCTGATGAAAAGCGGGTCGAGTGAATCATGTCGGGCGCTGAGGTAGGTATCGATCTGCTCTGCAGCACGGCTACTAACGAAGACCGGCCGGTCTTTCTGGCCCTTACCGCGCACCATGAACTCGCGGCGCTTGAGGTTGATGTGGTCGCGATTGAGATTAACCAGCTCTGAGACGCGCAGACCACTGGAGAAGAGCAGCTCGATGATGGCTTTGTCGCGCAAGTTGGCTTCTTTGCCATCGCTTGGCACGGCATCAATCATCCGCTCTACTTCGTCATAATGGAGGAACGTGACTTGCCGTTTGTGTGTCTTGGGAAGCTCGATCTTGCTGGGCGAGAGACTGGTGATGTCGCGCTTAGAGAGGTAGTTGAGAAAGCCGCGCAGCGCGATGAGGTGGTAACTCTGGGTAAGCATGCCGAGCTCCTCGCCATAGACGCTTTGGTAGCGGTTGAGCCAGAGGCGGTAGCGCCGCACCAACTCGGGCGTGATCTGATCGACCGTCAATTCAGCACCAGCAAACTCAACGAAGCGCTCGAGGTAGTGCTTGTAGTTCTCTGCTGTTTTGGACGATCGGCCGCGCTCCACCTCCATATATTCGATGAAGTCAATGATCAAATCTTGCATATAATAGTGCTGTGCCATTTGCCATAGTATACCACAATATATAGACAGAGAGGTAGAGCATCAGGTGTCGGCTATCGCATCTGATCATATTTGTTTTGTTAGCAGCACCATAGCTTACTGGACCGAAAATGTTCCGGCCAGATCATACGATAGAACATACCCGCATACGGTATTGCTGGCCTCCAGATATTTTCGTGTCCAGTAAGCTACGGTGCAATACACAGTTCTGGCACTTCCCATTTTCGCGATCACTCACAATACGCTATAATACAAGCAAACCTAACAATAAGGAGCTTTATGAGCGAAACAACAGCGGTGCCCAACAA
Organism: uncultured Candidatus Saccharibacteria bacterium; assembly: GCA_938041555.1. GTDB lineage: Bacteria > Patescibacteriota > Saccharimonadia > Saccharimonadales > Saccharimonadaceae > Saccharimonas. The sequence continues at coordinate 1,363 of CALIAC010000030.1, forward strand.
TAATAATGTGCAAAAGACCTTGGTCGTCTTCAAGCCAGATGCTGTGCAGCGGGGAATTGTCGGCGAGATTTTGACCCGTTTTGAGCGGGTGGGCCTCAAGATTGTGGCCGT
>CALIAC010000031.1 GCA_938041555.1 uncultured Candidatus Saccharibacteria bacterium
TACCGAGAGAGCTGCCTAGAAGCTCTTACTTCTCTCATTTCATAAAGATACTATACAGCCACCACTTCTCTAGGTATATCAACTTCTTCACACGAGTAAAAAATCAGCCATTACGACTGATTTTTTACTTTGTTAGATAGAAAGGGGATGCTACTCAGGAGCTGAGATTTGAGATTTAGGCTCTTAGCTATCCCACACTAGTGCTGTCTATTCTATGCTTTGTGCTGCTGAATATACTCACGGATGCTCAAAGCAGCCGTCGCGCCTTCGCCCACTGCAGTCGCAATCTGCATTGTTGCGCCGCTGCGGACATCACCACTGGCAAAGACGCCAGGCATCGTCGTTTCAAGATGTTCATTGGTAATAATCAACCCCCGCTCATCAAGCTGGACGGGCGTACCCTGCAGAAAGCCCGTGTTTGGCTTAAGACCAACAAAGACAAATACTCCATCGCAGGCGAAAGTAGTTGGCTGGCCATTACTGATGGCTGCAACACCAGTTACCTTGCCGTCCTCTGCGATAATTTCAGTCGATTCGGTATGGAGATGGACGCTAATTTGTCCTCGCTCGATAAAGGGCTGCAGGTCGGTCTGGAGGATCTCACTCGCTTTGATCGTACTGCGCACCAGGAGGTCAATATGCTCCGCAAAGCGAGTCAAAAACATCGCCTCTTGCAGGCCAGAATTGCCGCCACCGATCACCACCAGTCGCTTGCCTTTATAAAACGCACCGTCGCAGGTGGCACAGTAGTGTACGCCGCGACCATACAATGCATCTTCGCCGGGGATACCAAGCTTGTTATATGCGCTGCCGGTGGCAATCAACACCGCACGGGCACGCACATCCTGCCCATCGACTGTCACAATCGTATCATTGCCATCTTTGCGGAGGCAAGACACCTCACCCAGCTCAATCTGTGCCCCAAAGCGCTCTGCCTGGCGCTGGAGCTGCTCGGCGAGGTCGAGACCCGACACGCCGTCTGCAAAACCTGGGTAGTTATCGATCTTATCGGTAATCGCTGCGAGACCACCGATCACTGCTTTTTCATACAATACCGTCTGCAGGTTCTCGCGCGTCGTATACACCGCGGCAGCCAGAGCGCTTGGCCCCGCGCCAATCATGACAACGTCGTAGACTGGTGTCTGGGTTGGTTTATTGTTATTGGTAGTGCTGTCCATAGCTGCTCCCTCCTTGGCCTTCTTGGTATGCTTTCAATAGTTCTGAAGTATCGATTGTAGCCGGCTTTGGCACTGCCATCACGATGAACTTGAGTGGTGTATTGGCGGGAATATCATTGCCTTGACCCTTCTCGCCGTATGCTTTGTCGGAAGGGATGGTTAGCTCACGCACTCCACCAAGGCGCATCCCCTTGATACCTTCCTTCCAGCCAGTGATAACACTCGCACTCTTGAGCCCACCCTCAACGGCAAATGGTGCATCAAGTTTGCCATCTTTGATAGATTGGTCAAATACCTTGCCTTTTGGGTTCCAGCCAATGTAGTAGGCCGCAAATGCCGTATTGTCCTTGATCTCCTCACCATCGCCAACCACCAGATCTTCGCTAGAGAGCTCCTTCACGCTATCCCGATCAAACTCACCAACTCGGCTCGTATATTGGCTAAAAGTTGGGTAATATTTATTTGACAGCTCTTGGGCTTGAGCAGCTGTCTTGGCTTGGTAGTCCTTCATGAGTTTCTGGTATTTTTCTTGTGCTTTTTGCGCTTTGGCTTGGTCATTTTTGTAATTCTCCGAGGCAAGAATCATTGCCGCAAATGACCCCAGCGTCCCGACAACCGTCGCGACCAAAATAACAATAATAATCCAGCGTTGTGTCTTGGTTGTTGCCATAACTCCTCTTATTTCATCGACTAATCTATCTTGCCCAGTATAGCACACTTGCCAGTATAGCCGCTAGATAACAGAGGTCACATCGATAAATGCTGGTTCATTTGTACTGCAGTTATTTCGCCAGCACTATTACTCATCATCACCTTGCGCTGCGCAGAAACACCTTGCGAACAACCATCAGCCAATACACCTCTTGCAATGACGATTTTTCTCAGTATACTAAAAAGCAATGAACCGTCTCCATACACTATTTTCGCCCCTGCTTGCCCGCCTCGCTATTGGCGGTACGACCGCGCTGCAATCAGCACCAGTCGAGAAACTTGATGGTGCCCTCACACCCAATATGCGTGCCCTACGCCTCGCAATGAGCATTGCTGACCAGCTCATTTCAATGGGCACACCAGCCCAAAATGTCGTCCATATGGCGCTGAGCATCACCGACACATACTGCACCCGCAAAGTGCACATCGACGTAATTTCGTCGCAGCTTATTCTATCGCAAGACAGGGGCAATGATTATGAGCCACTAACGCTCCTGCGCACCATTCCACCGCGCGAGATCAACTACCAACATATGCAGTGCCTCCAGACCCTGGCTGCGACTATTGCCGAGGGAGCGCTCACTCTCGATGCTGCCGAGCGTGAGCTCGATGCCATCCTTGCTAAGCCACGGCGCTACCCACCTTGGGTAATTTATCTGGCAGGTGGTGGGCTCAGTGCTGGCTCGGCCTTGCTCTATACGGCGTCATTGCCAGTGATTTTTGCTACCTTTGTGATGGGTGTAGCGATTATGTGGCTGCTGGCTCGCTTAAATCGCATTGCCCTGCCTGTGTTCTTTACTCAAATCATCGCGGCAAGCGTTATTACATTGGTTGCAACCATCATCACGTGGCTTGCCACCAACCATTATCTCGATGTCCTTGGTATCATCAACCCAACTATCATCACCGTGAGCGGCATCGTTCTCTTGGTGGCGGGGATGATGATCGTTGGTGCTTTCCAGGATGCAATCGACGAATATTACGTGACGGCGACGGGTCGACTACTCAAAGTGGCGATGATGACAATGGGTGTGGTGATCGGTGTGATGATTGGCCTGTATACAGCGCGGCGTTTTGGGATTGAATTTGTTGCCACGCCCGACCAGTTGCAGCTGACTGGCACGATGTATCAGTATATCGGAGCAGCTGCTATTGCGGCCACCTTTGCCCTCGGCAACCACACTCAGCCAGTCGGCATCATCCTAGCTGGTGCAACTGGCATGCTTGGCTATGATATATACCTCGCCATTACTGGCTGGAGCATGTCTGCTATTGCGGCCAGTGCGGCAGCGGGCTTGGTAATTGGCTTTATTGCGACAACCGCTTCCCGTTTGTGGCATATGCCTAGCCTTGCCATCGTCAATGCCGGGATCGTTCCACTCGTGCCAGGTGTCACGCTCTATAACGGGCTCATGGGCGTCGTGACCACTGGCTCGAGCGAGGCAGGTCTGCTGGTACGCGCTGTCCTCATCGCTATTGCCATTGCGGCTGGTGCGTCATTTGGCGTACTGATTGGCCGGCCCACGCGGCGGAGCTTCCTCCGCCTGCGCAATCGCCTACCACAGCGCCGCTTACATCAACCTCATTCGCCAAAGTCCACACCCTGAAACAGCACATGCTGCTCGGGTGCAAACACCGTCCGGATAATTGAGCGGACGCGCTCAGCGCTCAATGTTGCTTGGCTGCTTGATAGCGTCAAGCGAAATGTCGTGGTTTGATGTGATGCATCAGGGGTTGCTTTGTAAATACTCAGCGGCGTGAGATCGCGAATCGTCACATCTGGGTGTGCTTCGCTAGCCCGAGCCATAGCGCTCGAGACTGCTTGCATGAGTTCATCATAGGTAACATCTGTACTTGTTTGGATCGAGATATCGCGGGCAGTAGTAGGGTAGCGACTCATTGGCTGGTAGTGTACCACTGTATCGCGCCATATCTGCTCCATCACATCAAGGCGAAGTGACGCCGCTGCAGTATAATCAGGTAGCTTGAAATGCTTCACTACTGCCGGGCGCAGCTCACCAACCACACCAATAAGCTGCCGCTCGGGCTGGCCAGCCGCTTCGCTACCTTCTACCCAGACATGAGCCGAGCGATTGATGTCAAAAGGCGCATACACTGGATCATCTTGAGCTGCCGTGACTGGCGTATACACGAGAGTCAGGCCGCTATCACGCGCCAGCTGGTCCAGCACTGCCCGCACGTGGTAAAAGGCGGCGCCAGCCCGAGGCTTTTTGCTGCTATACACAAGATCAACAAGTGATTGTTCAGCCGGTAGGCCGTCCTCACCGATTCGTGCTTTGGTGTGGCCTTTGCCGATTTCAAACAGCATAAATTCGCTGTGCCCTGCCTTGATATTAGCGTGGACTTTATCGAGCAAACTCGGCAGCACGCTCAGGCGATAGTACTGAAGGTCTGGGCTGAGGGCGTTCGAGAGCCGGAAGGCCTGGGCCGGGTCTTGGCCTGCACCTCTCAGTACACGCTCGTGCACAAAGCTGTAGCTCAGCACTTCGTTGGCACCCGCCCTGGCTAGCGCCTTGCGCACAACGCGCCTTAGCTCACGGCGAGGGTTCTTGCGCGCTGGCTGAATACGGCGCATAGGCAGCTGGCGTGGCACAGTATCAAAGCCGTGCAGCCGGCCAATTTCTTCAACGATATCTTCTTTCGTTTCCAGGTCTGTCCGCCAGAAAGGTACCTGCAGGCAGATATAGCCAAGCTCGTTCTCTGGGCCATGGCTGTGGATTTCGACGTTATTAAGCAGCGTGCAGATATCATTCTCAGCCAGGCTCGTCCCCAGGCGCTCATTAATAAATCGACT
>CALIAC010000032.1 GCA_938041555.1 uncultured Candidatus Saccharibacteria bacterium
GCGAAGGTAGAAACCGGTGATATGGATCCTGTTATTGCCGAGGATGAGATGAGTAGAGCGGCTCGTCCACAGTCAGCCCAGGAAGTAATGCTTACAGATCCCAATGCTGAAAAGGCTAGCATACGCCTTAGTCGTCTTGCTGAGGGCGGCCACGTTGACCCTATAGTAGCAGAGGATCTTCTTAATTCTGGTTTTCATCGCTATACCACAGAAAAGACTTTAGAGCATATAAAACACAAGAACCCTAGATAGAAGTATGTAAGCTGCAAGCTATGTATCCCCGTCGTGCCAGCAAGGTGCTATAATATAGCTTAATATGTCGTTAATAACCGTCCAGCCCCTCCCTGGCTACAAAGAAGTCAAACCCTTCGTCTACGCAGGGTTTTTCCCGGTGTCTAATGAAGATTATAATGACCTGAAGGAAGCGATTGAGCGACTGAGTCTGAGCGATAGTGCGCTGCAGTTCGAGCCAGAGAATTCACCGGTGCTAGGTTATGGTGTGCGGATTGGCTTCCTTGGCCTCTTGCATATGGATATCATTCGTGAGCGGCTCGAGCGCGAGTATAATTTGGACCTCATCGTCACCAACCCAAGTACCGACTACCAAGTGAGCTTAACCAATGGCGATGAGCTGGATATCAAGTCTGCTAGCGAATTGCCCGACCCAGCCCAGATCAAGGAGATTCGCGAGCCGTGGATTGATGGTGAGATCGTTGTGCCTCAAGATTACATCGGCGCAGTAATCCAGCTCATCGTTAGCAAGCGTGGTCGGCAAAAGAACCTCAGTTACATCGACGAGCGTGCCCTCATCTCCTTTGCGGCACCACTGGCTAATCTCTTGACGGATTTTTATGACCAACTCAAGTCAGTCACCAGTGGCTACGGCTCGTTTAATTATGAACTGCGGGGCTACCAAGCGGAGGATTTAGTGCGCGTGGATTTCTACGTGGCAGGTGAGATGGTTGATGCGCTCAGCGTTATGTGTCACCGCTCGGAGTCGCAGCGGCTGGGGCGCGAGGTGGTGAAGAAGCTCAAGGATGTCGTGCCGCGCCAGAGCTTTGAGGTGGCACTGCAGGCGGCGATTGGTGGGAAGTTTATTGCCCGCGAAAATATTGGTGCCTACCGCAAAGATGTGACGGGCTATCTCTACGGTGGTGATGTGAGCCGCAAGAAGAAACTCCTTGCCAAGCAAGCTCGCGGCAAGAAGCGCATGAAACGCTTTGGCAAAGTCGACATCCCCAGCGAAGCCTTTACGGTAATGCTCAAGCGAGATTAACAACTAACAGGAGCTGTGTGCAAGTGCAGATACGTTATGATCGATTGGTGGCCGATATAGACAGAGCACTCGTGTATGACAATGTGCCACCTGCAGAGAGAGAGAGCGATTATCGGTATTGGCGAGCAGTGAGCTTAGCGCGGCTTGCGCTAGAATTGAGCAATGGCAACGATGCGCTTACTCTTGACGGCATGCCAGTGCATTTTACTCGTCACTATGCGGATGCACGACGCACGGCGCAGTCAATTGCCCGTGGCCAGTGGGCATACCAAACGCGCGGTAGAGAAGAGGAGATCGCAGCAATGATTAATCATGAGTTTCGACCTGAGCAGCAGCTCCAACCAGCATTGATTATTGCGCACAGGCAATATCACGCTGCAACGAAGCCAGATTATATGGGGATGCCTGATTGTGTGCGTATCGGAGGACGTATGACAGATATCGATCAGTACTCCCAAGAGTTCCTGGAAGACTACTTTCAGATAGATTTAAACAATATCAAGAATAATAGCTAGCTTCTTACGCCACGGGTGAGAAGCCACTCTCTACGATGTGCTATCATAAATATGATATGACTATGACGAATCTTCAATCACTTATCGAACAGTATCAGCCAACCGAGGCAGCATGTCGCTTAATTCGTGATGCACGTATTGTGCTGCTCGTTGGCATTTCTGGGGCCGGCAAGGATACGACCAAGCAGCGGTTGCTCACGAGTACCGAGTTTGCCGATATCGTCTCGTACACCACCCGTCAGCCTCGCCAAAACAAAGGTGTGTGGGAGCAAAAGGGAGTCGACTATCATTATATTGATGAAGCAACTGCCGCAGAGTTGTTGCAGAGCCGTGCCTTTGTAGAGGCGAAGTTTGTCCATGGGACACTCTATGGTACAGGAGTCAGGCAGATTCAGGATATTCGCGATGCAGGCAAGATTGCAGTGACGGATATTGATGTGCAGGGCGTTGATGAGTATAAGAAGCTCTCCCCGGGTGTGGTCGCGATATTTCTCTTGCCGCCAAACTTCCAAGAGTGGCGCCGCCGCCTCAGTGTACGCTATACCTCGCAGGCGGAGTTTGATCGTGAGTGGCCCAAGCGCTACAGCAGTGCAATCCGCGAGATCACTCACGCACTCGAAGTCCCATACTACCACTTCGTCATCAACGATGATATCGACGAGACGGCGCGCATTGTGCGGGCGATTGCCTCCAAGCCGGATGTGTATAATCGCAAGGATGACGAAGCTCGCTTGGCGGCGCGAGACTTGCTCGATAGCCTCTTGCGCGAGCACCCGGAGCATGTATGAGCAAGCCAGCCACGCGCACTGCCGCTGAGCCAGGTGCTGCCGAGCATAAGCAGCGTTCATCTCTGGCACTGCGCCGGCCAGTGTGGTCGCCCACGGCGTTGGTCGATCAAGGGTTCTTTATTTTTGCGGGGGTGGCATCGTTTTGGTTTGTGTGGCTGGTGTGGCGCGAGGGCTGGCACACTGGTGGCTGGTGGCTGGTAGGGTTCTTTGCTGTGGTGTGGGTGATTACTGCGTATTTTGCGTTGCCGCGCTTGCACCGCATCTTAAGCAGCATTTATGTGCCTAATTATTTCATTGGCCGGACGCGCACCCCAGATGGTCTCCTTGGCGACCCAGTCAATCTCGCCTTTCGCGGCAGCGAAGCCCAGCTCCACCGTGCCATGACCGCCGCTGGCTGGGCGCTGGCTGATGACGTGACGGTGCGCTCGTCGTGGCGGATTATCCTCGCCACACTGACCCGCCGCAGCTATCCTAATGCACCAGTCTCGCCCCTAGTGCTATTTGGCCGGCAGCAGGACTTTGCCTACCAGCAGGAGATTGATGGCAACCCGGGCAAGCGCCATCACGTACGCTTCTGGCGCTGCCCCCAGGGGTGGTTGTTGCCCGGCGGGCATCAGGTGGACTGGCTCGCGGCTGGTACGTACGATAAGAGTGTGGGGCTATCAATTTTTACCTTGCAAGTGACGCACAAGATCGACGAAAATACCGACATTGAGCGCGACTACGTCGTCAAGACAGTCACGCGTGCGCTTCGTTCGATTGAACTCACGGTGCTGGAGGATTTCTCGACGGGCTACCACTCACGCAATGGGGGTGGAGACAACATTATTACCGATGGCGATCTGCCTGTCATCGAGCTTGGCCGTGTCCGCGCCAAAGCAAGCGAAGACGAGGACGTGCCTTCCGATCTGATTCTCGACGCAACGACGCATGAGACTATGCCTGATGAACACGCTACTCTCATGTCGCAATTTTTGAGCCGCCGCCCACCACAGATCGCTCTTGGAATTATTATGATTGGCCTGGCGATTGCTGTGGCCACGATGAGTACCTTCTTCGAGATTCTCAACTTTAGCCACTTGCGCATGGAGGTGGTGCGGATTTTTCACGAGAGTGGCCTGCCGCTGCAGAGTATTGAGAGTGCGACGCATATCGTGGCGACTATCTCAGCCATTGTATCGACAACGTGGATTGGCATTGTAATTTTTCTTGCGGGGCTAACCTTCCGCGGCAGCGACCGCTCGCGGATTTTGCTGATGAGCATTGCCAGCCTTGCAGCGGTGATTAGTTCATTTGGGCTGACGATCGGCAGGGTTACATGGTCGGCTGCTGGCACATTACTCTTCATTGGTGTCAACATCGTCATCGTGCTCATGTTCTCCACCGACGCTGCCCGGCGCTTCACGCGGGCACGCAGCGGGAAGTAGTGGCAGCAGATTTGTAGGTTATACTCGGTGTTATTGCGCTATTTCTACTCTGGTATGGTGAGAGGGGATAGGCTACTCCATCTGATGGAGCTGCTATTGATTGTGATAATTAACCCCAGCCTCGGGGATAAGAGCTGAATAATCACGAATAATATTTATCCCTATCAATGTTCCAAGGAAGAGGCGACAACAACGAGAGGTGTGAGAGCTGCCAGAGTTTTGGCAGCTCAAATTTACTCAGATTGACAACAGGGCAAAAAATCGCTACACTACCTGATATTGTGAAAGAGCAGCTTGATGATAAGTTTAATGATATTGTTAATGGGCTGGGGACTGACCCTGATCTTGATAGTTATATTCCTAAACAATGTCGAGAGTGCCCACAGCTAGCAGGGATAATAGAGGCGCTCAAAATGGCATGGGAGCAGAATGAAGCGCTGAAGCGTACAGTACTTGAAACAGTAGACAATATTACAACATGGCTACGAGTGCAAGGCATGTCTGAGGAGGAGATAAAGCAGATCCTAGAAGACCCGGAGCGGCTAGAAGAGGCACGAGCTGAGTATAGGAAGATTGCAGAGATGAAGCTTGCTATGGGTGATGCCGCACTCAATCAGCTGGCTCCAGGTATAGAAAGGCAAACAGCAGGCTGTTCTGGAATTATAAAATGTATAAGTTTAGATAGAAAAACAGTTGCAGAGGTATGTGGCTCACCCGCTGCGCCAGACGGGAAAAACCGCGAAGCGACAGTAGTCGATCGTACTGGCAGAGGTGAACAGGACCCGCCCACGGCAGACACCCCCAAACAATAACACACTACGCTAATGATAAATAACCACAGATAAAGGCACAATAGACGCTATGATATCGCGCAATGAATCTCGAAAATTCTATAGTATTATCGGTGGGCTTGATGAGCCAGATATATCTGCGGCTTCTTATATCCCCAAGCAGTGCTATGGCTGCCCGCGAGCAGCCGAGCTGCGCCACAGAATAGCGATGACAGCCTGGACGTATAGTGATCTCTGGAAAAATTGCTTTGATATTGCAGATGGCGACCCTGAGCTAGGCAAGGCTATTGTGTGTGCTATGGATAGGCTCAAGCAGCAGAATCAGCAGGCAAGAGATAAACTGAGCCAGCTCATTGCTCAGTGTAAGGAGCGCTAGTCTTGATAGGTAAAATAGTGAAAAGAAATAGCACAGTGACAGAGGTAGCAACTACCGCATGTATGTTGCTATCACTTTCGCGCTATAAAACAATTGAGAGCGCAATGGTCGAGCGGCGCGATCTTGACGGCCAAGGAGCGGAAGGATAGATCGTTGTGACACGTCTCGCTAACAGACGAGGCTTAGCAGCAAGAAATAGGCTATATCTTCCACTAGCTCATTAGCACTCTATTGACGAGAGTGCCAACTCTACGCTATAATGCGACTATGACCGAACGGCAACAAGCGATTCTTTCTGCCATCATCGAGCAATACGCCGAGATCGCTGCCCCTGTGGGGAGCGTGACGCTAGCGAAGCTATTTGGGGTGTCTAGTGCAACCATTCGCAGCGAGATGGCCAAACTCGAGGAGATGGGTTTCGTCAAGGCGCCGCACACCAGTGCTGGGCGCATCCCCACCAGTAAGGGCTACCGCTTCTATGTCAATGGCATCACCAACGCCCAGATGAGCGAGCTCCCTAGCGGGATTGACCGCAGCACCAAGGCTATCGAAGCGCACGTCAACTCACATCTCGATGCAGCCGATCGAGCTATTCGCAGTGCGGTGGATAGCCTCGTTGAGCTCACGGGTAACCTGGGCTTTGCTACCATCGGCAGTGAGCTTTATATGAATGGTATTAGTCGGCTCTTTAGTCAGCCTGAATTTCTTGAAGGCAAGCATGTTCAATCAGTGGCGCATTTGATTGACAATATCGAGCCGTGGCTGCGTGAAGCTCGGCCCAACGAGCCGCTCAATGTCTTCATCGGCAGTGAGAACCCTATCGGCAAGAGCAGCGATGCGACGCTCATTATTAGTAAATTTCGCTCGCCCTATAGCGACCGCAGCTACATTGGTGTGATTGGACCCATGCGCCAGCACTACCGCCGCACCATCGAGCTCGTCAAGCGCACTGGGGTGATGCTGGAGGAGATATTATAATGGCACGACCACTGTTATTTGCATTGCAATCGTGTTATACTATGGATAATAAGACGACTGAGCAACCTGCTCAGCACCACAGGCAACACCACTAGGCAGGAGGAGTGATATCGATGACAAAACACAAGAAAGCGCCAAATACAACAGAGCTTGAGCAGCAGATTGGCGAGCTCACGCAGGATTTGCAGCGCACTAGAGCAGACTTTGAGAATTATCGCAAGCGCGTTGATGCAGAGAAGGCCCAGGCTAAGGCAGCGGGCACTCAGCAAGCAATTCGCAAGCTCCTGCCTGTGATTGATACGATCGAGCGCGCCACTGCCAACGTCCCTAAGAAGCTCCAGAATGACACCTGGGCGAGTGGGGTGGTGGCAATGTCGAAGAAGCTCGATGGCTTGATGGCAGAATTCAAGCTCGAGCCGATCGTGGTTGAGCTTGGAACGACCGAGTTTGATCCAGACCTCCACGAAGCTGTCTCGATGGATGATGAAGGTGGTGACAAAGAAATTATTAGCGAAGAGCTGCAGCGCGGCTATAAGCTCGATGGCCACGTCCTGCGCCATGCTATGGTGCGGGTTAGCCGGCAGCCGTAGGGGTGAGCAAGATGAGGCGTTGGCTGCTTGCAGGAACACTCATCATATTAGCAACACTTGGTGTTGGCAGTGCTCAGACTCATGCAACGCCACTGGCCAACCAAGCCGATATTGCAGTGGTTAAGCGAGCGAGCACAGCCTATCAAGCCTTCACGCGTGAGCTTTATGCCACTCAGCCCAAGAAGGACTCTATTGATGAACGAGCCAAGCAGGCTGCAACAGCCTTTGCAGTGGTGGCGAAGCACTCTTTTTCTCCACAGCTTGGCGATGAGTATAGCCGTCATGCGGCAGCTGTGAAGGAAAAAGCCTCAGCCGTCAAGACGCTTCTTGGGCGTGCTCCACAGGCCTTTGCGAGCAAAGATACGCAGGCTGCAGCAGTCTATTTGACAGATGTAGAAACAGCGGTAAGTCAGTATGACTCAGCTGTTGGTGTGCTTAATACAACAGTAGACGATGCCAACCAAGCGACGAATCGCCTCTATTTGTTTATGGTAATTGGTGCTGGGCTCGTGGCGGCACTTGCTGCAGGCTGGGCGCGGCGCCAGCATACCCGGACATTTGCTAGTAAGCGTGTAGTGCGGGCACGTTGGGCGGTGGTTGCAGCAGCGGCAGCACCACTGGTGGGTGCAGTTTCGCTCTATGTGATATTTATCCAGGGGAGCGACACGCGAGTTGTGCGCGGCGTGGGCTACGCGGTGCTGACTGGTGGTGTAGCGGTTCTTATCTATGCAGTAATGGCGTACTGGCGTCTCCGGCGGGCTGAGACGCTCGCGGCGGCAATTACTGCGAGTGATGAGATCTATCAGTGGTGAGCAAAATCTATTAGCACTCTTGACAGCCGAGTGCTAGCTCGCTATACTAAACCTATTGGCACTCGCCTCCAAAGAGTGCTAGAATAAACAAGATGTTAATAACCGAAACAATAAATTAACAACGTTGCGTCGCTGCCGGCAGGGCAGGCGCACTAGGAGGAAACTATATGGGTAAAACTATCGGTATCGACCTCGGTACAACCAACAGTGCCTTTGCGTACTTAATCGCGGGCAAGCCAGAAGTTATCACTAATGCTGAGGGCAACCGCACCACACCATCAGTGGTAGCAATCAACAAAAAAGGTGAGCGCCTTGTGGGGCAGGTGGCCCAGCGCCAGCGTGTGACCAACCCGAAGAATACAATCTATGGCGTGAAGCGCTTGATTGGCCGCAAATTCACCGACAAAGAAGTCCAGAAAGATCTCGATATCATGCCATACGAGATCGTCAAAAAGGGCAATGCCGTTGCCGTCAAGCTGGGCGATAAAGAATATACACCAGAAGAAGTAAGTGCCATGATTCTGAGCAAGATCAAGGCTGATGCCGAGGCCTTCTTGGGCGAAAAGGTGACGAAAGCGGTTATTACCGTGCCAGCGTACTTCGATGATTCGCAGCGCCAAGCTACCAAGGATGCTGGTAAGATTGCTGGCCTAGAAGTCGAGCGTATCATCAATGAGCCAACGGCGGCTGCTCTCGCCTATGGTCTCGATAAGGGTAAAGAAGAGAGTATCGTTGTCTTTGACCTTGGTGGTGGTACCTTCGACGTGTCGGTGCTGGAGATCGCTGATGACTTCTTCCAAGTGAAGTCGACCAATGGTGATACTCACCTTGGTGGTGAGGACTTCGACAACGCCATCGTTAATTACTTCCTCGACGACTTCAAGGCCAAAGAAGGTATTGATCTGCGCAAAGACAACGCCGCTATGCAGCGCCTCAAGGACGAAGCTGAGAAGGCAAAGAAAGAGCTCTCGACTGTTACTGAGTATGATGTCAATATTCCATTCATCACCGCTGATGCTGATGGGCCAAAGCACTTCGAGATGAGCCTGACACGAGCTAAGCTTGAGGACTTAGTGAAGGATCTGCTCGACCGCCTCGATGGGCCAGTAGAAAAAGCGCTCAAAGATGCAAAGCTGAGCAAGTCTGATATCGGCAACATCGTCATGGTTGGTGGTATGACTCGTATGCCAGCAGTGGTCGAGCGGGTGAAGAAGCTGTTTGGCAAAGACCCAATGCAGGGTGTCAACCCAGACGAAGTAGTGGCTGTTGGTGCAGCCATCCAGGGCGGTGTGCTAGCTGGTGACGTCAAGGATGTGCTGCTGCTGGATGTGACACCGCTAAGCCTCGGCATTGAGACAATGGGCGGTGTGTCGACCAAACTAATTGACCGCAACACCACTGTGCCAACCAGTAAGAGCGAAGTGTTCTCAACCGCAGCAGACAACCAGCCGCAAGTAGAGATTCATGTTTTGCAGGGTGAGCGCGAGTTTGCCAACGACAACAAGAGTCTAGGTCGCTTCGTGCTTGACGGTATTGCACCAGCACCACGCGGTGTGCCACAGATTGAAGTGACCTTTAACATTGACGCCAATGGTATTCTCAGTGTTACCGCTAAGGACAAAGGCACAGGCAAAGAGCAGTCGATCACCATCCAAAACTCTGGCAACATGAGCAAGGAAGATATTGAGAAGGCACAGAAGGAAGCTGAGCTCCACGCCGATGAAGATAAGAAGAAGCGTGAAGCAATCGACGCCAAGAACCACCTCGAGAATGCCATCTACCAGGCAAAGAAAATGCCCGATGAGTTTAAGGACAAGATCTCGAGCGACGACAAGAAGACGCTGGAAGATGCCATTGCCGAAGCTGAGAAGCATAAGAATGCAGAAGACAAAGACGAGCTTGAGGCTGCCACCAAGGCGCTGGGCGACGTGACGATGTCTATCGGGGCTAAGCTCTATCAGCAGCAAGCTGAGGACAAAAAAGCCGAAGAAGAAGCTGACGCCAAAGCGAAAGCTACAGACAAAAAGCCTGGCAAAGACGAACCCGTCGAAGGCGAAGTTGTCGACGACAAAAGCAACGACAAGAAGTAGTATAACGCTATAGTTACAGCTGCATTGCAAATAGCCATCTGGAAAGGGTGGCTATTTGCTTGGTGTCATGAGTGTCTATAATGATAAATGTTAAACGCCTCAAGCAAATCTGCAAAGAAAATAAGAAGCTCACCTAGTATGAGCTTCTTATTGCGCGCTAACCTCTGTTATTTAATGTCCATCAACTCAATGTCGAACACGAGATCGCTATTGGGCGGAATGTTAGCGGCGGCGCGAACGGAGCCGTAGGCCATCTCACTTGGGATGATGAGTCGGCGCATGCCACCAACCTTCATGCCAGGCACGCCCTCTGTCCAGCCGCGGATGACTTGGTCGAGGCCGAAGGTGACGGGCTGGCCAAAGTCGTGGCTGCTCTGGAAGATGATGCCATTTTTACACAGTGCACCAGTATAGTGTGCGGTGATGGTTGCGCCAGCTGGTACCTCGGCACCAGTACCAGGGATGATGTCGATGATTTGCAATGCGTCAACTTTGGCTATAGGTGTAAAGTCGGCGAGTTTGGTTCCTTCGTATTGTGTCATGGCTCTATTATACCATTATGCGTCTTCCGCCGCGCCACGCAGTTGAGCGGTGGGATGGTTGTGCTCGATGGGGTGCGATCGACGACCACGACCTGCTGTAGCTGTGGATAGCGTGCGAAGAGACGACCAAGCGCGCGCGTCATGGTGCTGGGGTAGCGTTCTTTATCTGGCGCTGCGGCGTAGTGAGCTCCCTCCTCGAGCGGTGTCGCCCAGCAGCAGCTGGCGTGGATGGCACGAGTGTCTTGGGGGAGTTTGGGGTATTGGGGGTATTGCATGCCATAACCCACTAGATCGGCACACACAGCAGATAACGTGCGGGTGCACCGCTGCTGCAATGTGTTGCTTGCGGTGAATGTCCCCTGCTCGGCTGAGCTAAAAATCGTGCGTTTGCGCTCAAGTATGCGGCGTGTACCATTTTTGATAATAACAAGTGAGTTGTAAATTTCATCCGGGTGGTACTCTGGTGTGCCTACCACGAGCTCCGCTGTGGGCATAGAGGTAGAGAGTTCCTCTAGCTCGTCGAGTCGGGCATCTACCATATCACGTTGGCCTGGGATTTCAGCTAACGGTATATTAGCGGTCGTTATTAATTCAGGGCTAACGAAGCGGGTAGGGTGATCGGCAGCTGCTTGGCGTATCAGATCCATGTACTCGCGCCAGGTATTGGCAGAAACACCAACAGTTGGTGTTTCTGATGATAGTTGCTCAGGGTGAAACACACCTGTTTGGCGGTGCCACTGGATGTCATAATGGCGGGCTTGTTCGCGTGGTGGTTTATTATGCATAAATATATCATACGATATACCAGCCTGCAGAGCAAACATACGCAAAATATCCCAATAGTATAGAAGAGCTAGTAGGTGTTGATGAGTAAAGCAAGGAATGCGGCAGTTCTGACGGGTTAGTTTTGGCTAGACTGTATATCCGCACATGATGGATTGTGATTATAGATTGATATCATGGAGAGGTTAGGCTCCACACAAAGTGTTCTTTATTGATACCGCCACTGCGCCATGTCGCGGTTATAGGCATCGATGATCCGCGGCGTTAGCAGGGTCGAGGTGCCCGCTGAGGGTAGGCTAGCGGGGCGCTGGCGCAGGGCGTAGTCGAGCAGTTTGGTATCGGTGTAGCTGAGCCCAGGCGGCAGCGGCTGGCTCAGTAGGCTAGCTTTATCCTTGGTCGAGAGTACAAAACCCCACTCGCCAAAGGAAGGCACATTGATGCTAAAGGGCGTGATATGCCGCTGGGGCTGGGCGGATGCGACGGTGCTCGCCACCATCGCGAAGGTGTGTGGCGAAAAGTACGACGACGTCGCTTGGGTGATCATCACGCCAGTGGGGCTGAGGATGCGCGCGGCCTGGCGGTAGAATTGCTGCGAGTAGAGCTTGGCCAGGCGGTCGTTCGATGGGTCGACCAGGTCGATCAGAATGGCGTCGTAGGTTTGGTGCGTTTTGAAGGCAAATAAAAACGCGTCTTCGTTGACGACGCGCACCTTGGGGCTAGCAAGCGAGCGCTGGTTTTGCTCGGCGAGCAGGGGGTTGGTGCGCGCCAGCTGCGTCATAGCCGGGTCGATATCCACCAGGGTGATGTGCTCTACGCTCGGGTACTTAAGGATCTCGCGCGCGAGCAGTCCGTCGCCGCCGCCCATAATCAGCACATTTTTGGGCCGCTTGACGGCTGTCATCGCTGCGCCAGCCAGCGTTTCGTGGTAGCGGGCTTCGTCCAGGCTCGAAAACTGCAGGTTGTTATTCAGATACAGCCGCAGATCTTGCTTGTACTTGGTAAGGACGATCTTTTGGTAAGCCGACTGTTGGTAGAGGATAACCGGGTCTTTATAGGCCTTGGTATCGATGCGGTGCTCCAGCCAGCTGGCGCCAAAGAACAGCCCCAGCAGCAGAATGGTTGCTACCACACTGGCAGTTAGAAGCTTGCGCGAGGTCTTGAGCTGTAATAGAATCAGCACTGCCACGGCGATATTCAGTGTGGCAATCAAGTAGGTGCTGCGCATTAGGCCAAGGCTCGGTAGCAGAAAGAGCGGGAAGATTAGCGAGGCCACCAGCGCGCCAAAGTAGTCGATCGCCAGCACCTTGCTGAGTAGCTCCACCGAAGACGGCCGGCCGTAGCGGGTAAACATCTTCACCAGCAGCGGGATCTCTAGCCCAATCAGCACACCAATCACCAGGCTAATCAGCGCAAACACCGGCCAGTGCAGCTTGCTCAAGCTAAAGGCGCTGTAGAGCAGCAGCACCGAATTACCACCCACCAGCCCGAGCAGGATTTCATTCACGGCGAAGCTTGTGGCTGGGTGCCAGTGAATATGCCGCACCAGTAGCGACCCCACCCCCATGCCAAAGAGGGTTATACCAGTTGCCAGGCTAAAACTTAGGATTGAATCGCCCACCAGGTACGAGGCAGCCGTGCCGAGGATGAGCTCGTAGATGAGTCCGCCAATTGCCACGAGGAGCGCTGCCGCAAACAGCGCGATATTTTCCTTGCTGGTGATGTGCTTGGTGCCCGGTGGCGTGACGCGAGTATGTGCCATAGTGTCTTCTGTATGCCTTCCACGTCCAGGTTATTTACCTACGCCGCCACTGCCGCCGCCATAGACGCTGCGCCCATGGTACGTGCCGCTGCCGTGCGAATCATCGTGGCCAAAGAACTCATCGTAAATGGCAAAGAGCAGTGCGCCAACAAAGCTGATGATCATCACCCAGCGCCAAAACAGCGGCCAGTTGCGCGGGCGAATAAGCCGGCCAAATAGTTCCTTTTGCTGCGCATCGGACAGCGGTGTTTTGCGGTAAACATCGTACTCACGCCGGTTGTATTTTTCTACCGTGTAGGTGGTGGTAGCGCTCGTTTCGGCATCGGTGTAGTGCAGGCTAGCGTAGGCCATTGGTTCACCCTCGAAGACCTGGTAGGCGTTCTTGCCATGGATGGCTACAATAGTGCCTTCGCCGGCCTCGGCAACGGTAATCGTCTGTGCGGTGCCATCTTCAAGCGTGATGCTAAATTCATTGCCCGCAGCCAGGTGCTCTGGCTCAAGCCGTTGGGCAAACCGCACTGGCTCATAGAGCGACACCACCTTGCTATCGTGGTCGTATTCTACCCAGCTATCGTAATTTTCGAGGCCTGTTAGCTCCCACTCTTCCCAATAGGAGGCTTGCTTGGTCTCGGGGTTGTCTTCTTTAAACAATAAGCAACCTACCGCACGGAAGTTGGTTCGTTTGCCACGCAGGACGTCGTTGATTTTGAGGCGGGCTTTGGTGCGTTTGGTCATAAGATAGCGCTTTCGATCGTTATAGTGTTGGTATAAAATGCGTCTGCAATGGCTTGGCGGAGAGTCTCAATTGTATCCTCGCTCAGTGGTCGGCACGTGGCAATACTGAGGTACGCTCCGCGGCTCTCGGGCCAGGTGTGGATAGTGGCGTGCGACTCCGCGAGCAGCAACGACACACTCACGCCTTGCGGCGAGAACTGATGCGAGACAGACTCCAGTGCGTGCAGGCCAGCTACCTTGGCAAGCATGCGCACTGTTTTCTCGGCATATGCGAGATCATTGAGCCGCGTGGCATCCGCCTCGCGAATCGTAAAAATCAGTGCTTGCACCTGCTCCATTTGCATCGTATACGCTATTATACCACTCTTGATGCGAGAGAGCGAACTGGCTATGCTTATACCAAAAAACCAGCCAGAGTGGCTGGCTGGTTTATTACGGTGTATGAATAATTATGGCTCGAGAGTGTGCTGTGGCACGCCGGAGCTTGGCTCGTGCGAGTTGATTGCCAGCGGCACAACAAAACCCTGGTATTGCGCGAGTGTCACGACGTCTCCAGGCTGTAGCTCGTCGTGGGTGTCGCCATCAGTCAGGTAGAGCTCAGCAACGCGGGCCGATGCAGCATGAGTCACGCCATCTTGCTCGGACTTAGTATGGAATGCATCTGCTTCGGTAAGTGCAGCGATGTGCCGGTCTACCACAGTGCCGATGCTGTCGCCAGCCTCGACGGCTAGAGTAGTAATACCATCTAGGTTGGCTGGTAGTTGAGGTTCTTCTGTGGTTTTGCCTTCCTCGTAGGCTTGGCGCTGGCTGAGGTAAGCGCTATACGCATCGACTAGCCGGGCAGCCTGCTCTTCGGGGGTGGGTTGATGCTCAGCTTGTGTGCTTGGGCTTTCCTTTCCGCCTAGATAGCGACGCCCAAGGAGCATAGCAGTTAAGCCAATACCAATGACACCTAGCACAGTGCGCCGTGAAGCTATTGTTAACTCAGGAGCTTCGTGTGCTTTGTGTGGTGTAGGCTCTACCAAGTGAGGGTACTTGCCATCACCATATTTTTTATAATTGGGTGTTGGTGAAGAATCTAGGGCTTTTCGACCCCTGTTTGTTCTCTGTTGTGTATGCATAGTCCATTCACTATACAACAGAGGTCGCAAAAAGGGAAGAGGAAAATGGCAAAATAACGCACAATATTGCATAATGTGCCCAAAAACAGGGGTAATAACATATAATACACAATATTATACATAATTATGCAATAATATATCTTGTTACACATACGCAAACGCCAATATCTTACAGCCCGGTGGCTTACTTCATACTCTTTCTGGTGTTAGCTTGGCTACATAA
>CALIAC010000033.1 GCA_938041555.1 uncultured Candidatus Saccharibacteria bacterium
ACGCTGTGACAGCCTCGAAACAGCACAGTAACAGCGTTGTAGCGTGTATTGCGACGCTGTTGTAAGCCGCGCTGTTGCCATCGTTCGATACTGCCTAAATAAACGTCGTGATGCATAGTTATGCTGAATCTACTGGTCTTGTAGCCCTCTAAGCCCCGGTTGATGACTGCGTAAATGCAGAGCTGCAACCGGGGCTGTGATGCAACATAGCTGTGCGCCTGGACGCCTGCAACAGGTAGTAGCTGGCGCAATGGTGACCAGATAATGGTCAACAAAAGACCAATAAGCGGCCAATGGTGACCAGTTTGGAGCCAATGCAAGACCAGTTAAGCGCCAGAGCGGGTGGCTGGTCTTTATCTGGTCCAATGATGACCAGATAAAGGCGCATTGTTGGGCGCGTTATGACCAGTGGTACCCCATGGTCGTTACCTGGTTCTTTGTTGGCCTTATAACAGCCCTGTATTGGCGCATGTAAGAGCCAGGATCAATGATGGTTCGATAATGGGTCGAAGATAAGCCAATGTATGGCGCAATAGTGACCGCAGTATGGCGCTTTCCGGGTCAGGAAAAGCCTAGTAGTACATACCCTTATGCTGGCGCTTTGATGACCACGAATGATCCAGCGCTGTTGCTGCGTTGTTCCGGGTCTGATCCGGTAAGCGATGCAGCACTGGCAGCGCTAAATGAAAAACCCCCGGACACAGGCTCCTGTGTCCGGGGGTTTGCGCGGCAGTTGCTGTGGTCAATATGTATGTGATTTCTGCTTCGGCTGCACGGCATAATACGGTATAATGCCGTGGGCCTATATGTACTGACCATCTGTGCTATTTGCATGGTTTTTGGTGCGTGTTACGTAGGCCAGATTATCCACAACAAGAACAACAAGAGAGTGAGGTGCGATCTCTATGAAGATCCCTCGTCAATCTGCCCGATCTCAGCGATCTGGCTTGAGCAAACTGCCTGTGATGGCAGCTCTGACTGTAGCAATGGGTGCATCTGTTGCAGTGATGCCTATGTCTGCTGCAACCGCTGCGCCTG
>CALIAC010000034.1 GCA_938041555.1 uncultured Candidatus Saccharibacteria bacterium
GGCCAAGACTCTGGCCAAGCTACCATTCAGGATGATTTACTCGCGATTGGCCCCACCCTGCAGCGTCTGGCTGATGATGGCGTGCCGATGCTGGTAGTGTGTGGGCTCTACCAGCTATTTGGGCGATTCTTTAAGACCACTCAGGGAGCGATCATTCGTGGAATTGGTCTCTTTGATATCGAGACAGTCGCTGGCGAGCAGCGCCTGATTGGCAATATCGTCACTGCCAGCAGCGACTTTGGCGAAGTCATTGGCTATGAGAACCACAGCGGCCTCACAACCCTTGGGCACAGCGTGCCACCCCTGGGTATCGTATCGCGCGGAGCGGGCAACAATGGTACCGACCAAACCGAAGGTGCGCGCTACCGCAATGTGATCGGCACCTACCTGCATGGCTCAATTCTACCTAAGAATCCACGCATTGCCGACTTCCTGATCGAGCAAGCAGTATCGCGGCGCTATGGTGAATTTGCGCCCTCTGTCCTCATCGATGATACCTTTGCCACCAAGGCACGCACTGTTGCGAGCAAGCGACCACGCTAGGCGTACAATCGCATTTCTCAGCATGTTAGGCTACAAGTGAATCAGTACATAAGCAGCCACACCTCGAGCCTATTACCCTCCAACAACATGAGACAATCTTAAGCATACTTTTAGCAAATCTGCTATACTAAATCATTGTGACAACCCAACCAAAAGCCAGCGCGTCCTCTGTTGGGCGCATCGTTAGCCTCGACCTCATGCGCGGGTGGTTTTTGGTTATCATTATTCTCGACCATCTCACCTACTTCCCTAATGGTCTCACTTTCCTCACTGGCGACAGTCGTCTCGCTGTCTCGGCAGCCGAAGGGTTCTTCATTATATCCGGCCTTGTCTTGGGCATTGTGCGCGGTGCCAAGCTCCGCAGGCAGCCCCTCATGGCAGCGACGCGCTTGCTCTGGAAGCGGGCTGGTACGCTCTACCTCACGAGCATTATCGTGACAATACTATCGCTCCTGATTAGTTGGTTCTTTATTGATAATAAAGGTGTCAAGTTGCCTTTGCCGCTGCCCGATGGTAATTGGCTTGGCCTAGCGTGGGATATTATTACCTTACAGCAATTCTACGGCTGGGCGGACTATCTGCGCCTGTATGCACTGTTTATTGCAGTAGCACCAGGCGCACTCTGGCTACTGCGGCGCGGTAAGTGGTATATCGTGCTAGGGCTCAGTCTACTAGTGTGGGCGCTAACACCACGGCCAGTCAGTGAACTATACCAGCCGCTCACCTGGCAGGTGCTGTTCTTTATGGCCTTTGCCCTGGGCTACCACCTACCAGAGATTACCGCACGCTGGCAATCGTGGCCGCTGCGCCGTCGACGCATTATCAAGCGCAGTATTGCAACGCTCTTCGCCCTCACACTCTTTACTGACGCATACGTCACTTTTGTGGCACATGGGCTGGGCGATGGCTTTCATCAAGCGCTTGCCGCGGCCGATACCGCACTCGACAATCAGTTCCTTAAGCTCGACCTACCACTGCCTCGCCTGACCCTATCATGGCTCTGGTTTGCTGGGTTCTTTATGCTGTTTCGGCGGTTCGAGGATCGCATCAAGCGGTGGCTAGGCTGGATTTTACTGCCGTTTGGCCATAATTCGCTCTATGTGTATACGGTGCATGCGTTCGTTATTCTCGTCATGCATCTCTTTGTGGCACCAGATTATTATATTAGCGATTTTTATTTTACGTCGGTCGATCGCTTTTATGAGATCCCTGGTAACTTTGCTCTGTCTATGAGCGCCGTTGCCCTCATCTATCTTGCCGTCAAAACGAAGTTTTTGATGAAGATCATTCCACGCTAACAGAAATAAAAAAGAGAAATATCTAGCGCTATCTCCGTCGTATATCCCGTTAGATAGCCACCTTCTATTGCGTAGAATGCCATAAAAAACAGAGGCTACAAAGGCCTCGGTTATCTATGGTATACCCGGCAGGGTTCGAACCTGCGACCTTTGGTTCCGGAAACCAACGCTCTATCCAGCTGAGCTACGGGTACGTATAGTGGTATTGTACCACGGATGATTATGGCTTTGCTAGTGGATTTTTTGCCAACAAATCGGTACTATAAAAGATATGAGTAAACAACTAGCGCGGCAACAATCTGCCGCTCGGGTCAAGAATTCCGCCCTTATTCTCGCTAATCGACTATTTCCCCTTGTCTGCAAGATGCGACGCCATTGGTTTCGCATCGCCATTGTACTAGCACCACTGGTGGCAATGGCGCTGTGCTGGTGGATTGGCAGCCAGCAAAGTGTGTGGTTTGATGAGGCATATTCGGTGTGGCTGGCCAAGCAGCCAATCAGTGAGCTCATCCGCCTCACCAGTATCGATACACACCCGCCGCTCTA
This sequence comes from uncultured Candidatus Saccharibacteria bacterium, assembly GCA_938041555.1. Classification (GTDB taxonomy): domain Bacteria; phylum Patescibacteriota; class Saccharimonadia; order Saccharimonadales; family Saccharimonadaceae; genus Saccharimonas. The sequence goes on from CALIAC010000034.1 coordinate 2,388, forward strand.
CTATCTCATCCTCAAGCTCTGGGCCAGCGTGTGGGGTTATAGTGAGCCTGCCTTGCGCGCCTTCAGCATCCTCTGCTATGGCGGCGCGATGGTTGGTATGGGGTGTTTCGTGCGGCGCTGGTTTGGTAAGCGCGCTGCGGGGTATACACTCCTCACACTGATTGGCACACCCCTACTCATGCGCTATGGCTTCGAGATACGAATGTATGCGCTGGGGTCGTTGATTGGTGTAAGTGCAACCGCCGTACTGGCACGCGCTTGGCACGATGATCGCTGGCGCGACTGGATGCTCTATGCGGTGCTTGTCGCCTTTGGTATGGGGACGCTGTATTATAGCGCCCTACTCTGGCTAGCCCAGCTGCTCTGGCTCATGGTTATGACCTACCGTCGCCAAGGTCTACAACAGTGGTGGAAGTTGCCGTGGCTCTGGGCATATGTCGTGAGCTTTATGCTGTTTTTGCCATGGCTACCGACCTTCTTGGGGCAGATTGGCAATGGTGCCTTAGCCGAGATTGGCCAGCCGATGAACCTGCAAAATTTGCTTGGCATCGCATCCTTCAACATGATTTATAAGCCGTCTTGGTTGCTAGGCGTTGTGTCGTCGCAGCTTGTCCTTATTATTATCTGTGCCGTTGCGTGGGCGTGGCCTCGTGCAATGCGTTCGTTGCCACATCCCGAGCTTGCTTGGCTATTGCTCGCTCATGTGGGCGTACCTGTTGCGGCGCTGATCGTTGTGTCGCTATCCGCCCCAATGTATGTCGAGCGCTATCTTGCTCATGTGGTAATTAGTGGTATCACTATTGCAAGTGTTGTCCTCTATACGGCCTGCGTAGCCCTGCATCGTTCGCCATTGCGCTGGCACAAGGCCGTGTCGACCGCTCTCTTGGTACTTCTGCCAGTGGTTATGTTTTATGGCATGGTGCAGTTATCACTGCAGGGCAACTTCAACTTCCAGCGCGATGAGCGACCCAATGTGAAGCAAATTGCCACCCAGCTCGGCACCTGCCGCGATGGGAGTGTCATCCTTGCGGCCGACCCATACATCGCCATAGAGATAAGCTATTATCTCGAGCAAGCGCAGTCACATTGCCCCATCTACATGGCCTATGTGGGTGGCCCGCTGATGGGCGGCTACGCACCGCTCGAAGGGAGTACCACGTACCGCAAGGTAGCCGATACTACTCAGCCCTTTACCGATGCCAAAAAAATCAACGTTCTCTACTATAGTAGCTCGACCGCAACCACTACCCCAACACTACCCAGCGCCTACACCCTACGCTCCGTCACTGGCGACCCACTGGTGCTGATGCAGTTTGCCCGCGACTAGTGCTCGAGCATTATACCATCTATACAGTGGTGGATAGTTCATAGCCTCACCTATTAATTGCAGATTACCCCGCCATCATCTACACTAGAAGGATAAGGAGGCATGTATGATTGAACAACTCAAAAGACATATTATTGGTGCGTGGTGGGTAATTATTATCATGAGCCTGTCGTTGATTATCTTTGGTGGCGTCTCGCTTGCGATGCCGGCAGTGACTCTCACTGTTTTGATGACAGTGCTTGCTGTTTTGATCATCGTCTGGGGTCTATCACAGCTAGTGCGTGGCTTGCAGGTGGCAGATGGCCAAGCCAAGGCATTTCTCGTGGTGGCAGGTGCGCTGCTTATTCTGCTTGGCGCGGTGATGCTTGCCAACCCTCGGGTTAGTGTGGCAACGCTCAGCTTTGTCCTTGGCTGGGTAGTAATGCTCCGCAGCCTCATCGACCTTGTACTCAGCCGCATCTTTCCCGCCAGGAGCCGTACGCGAGCGCTCTGGCTCATGTCTGGCGTGATCGGTGTTATCGTGAGCTTCGTCCTCTGGCTCTTCCCAGTGGGCAGCGCTCAGCTTTTTGTCCAAATCGTTGGTGGCTATGCACTGGTCAATGGCATCATTCTCCTTGCCAATGCTATCGAGCTGCGCCGCACCGTGCGCCGTCGCATGCATGGTCATCGCACCAACAAGCCAATCGACCGCGGTAAGGTGATTGATCTGTAGTATATATTACAATACTTACACCTCAAAACTTGCGTCGTTTTTCCGCCCCAACCATACTCAGGATCGACATCTTGAAAATACCAATTTCTCAGCATTAGTGCCGCAAGTCGGATTGCCACAGCGAATTTTTGTAAAGCAGCGAGAGAATGAAGCTAGTATAGAAAAAGGGGCTAAGATTTTGTTTGCAATATCTTAGTCCTACCGTATTCATCGTTACCTTAGCTGGCAAAGTGTACGGATCATAGAGAACACGCCCAAGGTCTGATTTTTGTTGATGCTAATTTTACCTCTGCAACTCCGGCTCACACACTGCCGGTTGGGTTGGCTCAACGGCGCGGATCACATGGCAGTAGCGCAACACACCATCGGTCGCTCGCGATTCATTCTCGCCAGATTGCGCCTGATAGGCATCACACCCGCCCTCTTTGGGTTCGCTCTCTGAACCCTTTATATGATAGACAAGCCCTCGGGTGGTACGCGTCGTTGCCTCTATGCAGTAGGTTGCCGATGCGACGTATTTGAGTGTCGCTGTCACATTCTCACTCTTATTATAATCAGCTGGTAGCGATGTCGGATAACCATTATAAAATGTCCGGTAGGCTGTCATGGCCGCGGCAGCAGCCCGCAGATCGCTCACGAGCTCCGTCTGGGCTGCACGTTGGCGCCACGCACCATATCCTACGACCGATGCCGACACCAAAATAGCCAACACTGCCACCACGACCAGAATCTCAACCAGCGTAAACCCTCGCTTATTCATGCCTTCATGATAGCATAAGCATCATGGAGAGTACAGATGGTGCTGCTGTGTTTTGCCAATACATAAACATTCACCACCTCATGATGTATTTACCGTCTACTCTCAGTTACTCTACACCAAGTAGCTGATGATCTCATCTGCCACCGCAATAGCCGATGGATAGGTGCTCGTGTCAATCGGGCCACCAGGTGTTAGATCGTGGCTAGCCAGCACCGCTGGGAACTGCTGCATACTATCCATGTCGTCCTCGCCATCGCGCATAAATTCTTCGAAGCTCTGAATCACCGCTGCATCACGCCCAGCACGCCGCCTCGCCTCGGCCACTCCCTTAAAGCGCTCATAGCGGAGCTCATCTGGCGCTGTGAGCACCACTGTCCGGTAGCGATCACCCAGCCGCTCCTTAAGGCGGCAGGCACTGCGGTAGTCACGCAGGCCATCGAGCACCACGAGCTCCACACCAGGCCGCTCAAGCAGCTCCAGTGCTCGGTCGGCCAGTAAGCTCGGTGCAGACTCCGTCATAATCTGCAGCACGCGCAAATAATCGCTTCGTTTGCGCAGTGTAATATGATGGCTCGCGGCATATTCGCGCAAGACATCGCTCGGACGAAACAAAACAACCCCGGCACCCAGCCGCGGCATTAGCTCACGAATTGTTGATGATTTGCCGGCGAGTTCTCGCCCAGTAATATTCACAATTTGGATGGTTCGAGTAGATCTCATACCCTCTATTGTAGCATGGCATCTGCGGCAGAAATACCTCAAAAACAGCAAATTTATGGTATTTGTTCTATTTTTGGCTCATAACCTCTGTATATACTCTCCTCTATATCTGCAACTTTATTCGATGAAGTATGCGGACTGGCCACTACAATAAGTACTGTACCCTCGCACTAAAGGGATGAATGTTCTAGAAAAGCATTCATTTTATGCAGCCAAGCCAGCAGCAAGAAGCAGACGAAGTGAACCGTTTGCTATGAAAGTATAGACAC
>CALIAC010000035.1 GCA_938041555.1 uncultured Candidatus Saccharibacteria bacterium
TCGATCTCTTCGCGCTTATCGGCATGCATCCGGACGATGCGCCCCACACGCTCCTTCTCACCCGTCGTTGTGTTGAGGACGTAGCTACCAGCAGTCAAGCGACCACTGTAGACGCGGATAAAGATCAGCTTACCAACGAATGGGTCGGCAGCCAGCTTGAAGGCTAGTGCGGTCATTGGCTGCTTGTCATCGGGCTGGCGGCTTACTTCGTCGCCAGTCTTGGGGTTCTTGCCCCAGATTTCACCAACATCGAGCGGGCTTGGCAGGTAATCTACCATCAAGTCGAGCACCTTCTCAACGATCACACCGCGGCCATCACCACCCGTCACCAAGAAGAAGTCACCAGCCAAGACACGTTGACGCAGCGCTGCCTTGAGTTCGTCGATAGTAATGGCGTCCTCACCTTCGTCGAGGAACTTCATCATCAGGTCGTCGTCTGCTTCAACGGCGTTCTCGACGAGCAGGCTGCGAGCTCGCTTTGCCTTGTCGAGCATATCAGCTGGGATCTCGCCTACCTTAAGCTCGTGGTCGGTGTAGTCGTCGTAGGTGTAGGCCTTCATGTCGATGAGGTCTACCACACCACAGACATCCTTCTCAAAGCCAATTGGCAGGTGGATTGGGAAGGCTTGTTTGCTCAGGCGGCTATGGATCGACTCAATCGACTTGTAGAAGTCGCCACCAGTCTGATTGATCTTGTTGATAAAACAGATGCGTGGCACACCGTATTTGTTAGCTTGGCGCCACACGGTCTCACTCTGGGCTTCTACCCCCATCTTGCCATCAAAGACTGTCACTGCGCCGTCGAGTACACGCAGGCTACGCTCCACCTCGGCGGTAAAGTCGATGTGCCCAGGGGTATCAATGATGTTAATCTTGTGGCCCTTCCAAAAGCAGGTCACTGCCGCAGAGGTAATGGTAATACCACGCTCTTTTTCTTGGCTCATCCAGTCGGTGGTAGCACCACCATCATCACCGCGCACGGTACCAATCTTGTGGTTAATACCGGTGCGGTACAAAATACCTTCTGTCGTCGTCGTCTTGCCGGCGTCGATATGGGCAATAATACCAATGTTGCGAAAGTCCTGCAGAGGGACATCCTTGGGGGTTGCCATAGGGGGCTCCTTCTCTCCTTACGTGTTTTTTAGCATGAGTAATACAACTCTCAACGATTGATTATAGCATGGATTGAATGTGGGTGGTAGAGTAATTATCACCCCTGATAAGCTCATTTGCAGAGACTAGCCAGGCAGCCGTTCGCCGTTTTTTGACCACACGCCGTAGCGGTCTGGCGCGGTGGTGCGCATTGCTTGAGGCACGGCATCGTACTCACCTGGTGGTAGACCGCTTGTGTTGACATAGAGTAGCTTGTATTCGGTTTGCTGAGCATTGGTGATGTAGAGGTAGGTGTTGTTCGTTCCATCAGTGGTACTGCCCTGTGTGACACTGGGAAGCGTGGAAATGTAGGTTGGCACCAATTGGCGCAAGAATGTGGCGCTATCACGGCGCTGGTAGGTAGGAGTAGTGCTACCGGCAGTCTTGGCAACCGGGTATGCTCCATTCTTAGTATAGTAGCGGTCGAGTGCTTGGCGCATTGCCGTCAGGTCGGCCACGCGGGTCCGCCCCTGTGCACCGGCTTGGATACGTTGGTACGAGACGAGCGTCAATGTAGCAAGGATGGCAATAATGACGATCACAACCAACAGCTCTACCACAGTGTAGCCAGCCTGTTTTTTCTGCATCAACGGATTCTTCATAGCGCTCATGCTTTGCATTATACGAAGTGCAGTGCGTTTGCGCAAGAGCCATTGCTGCCAACCTAGCTTGCAGTGTATAATGGCACTATGCAACCACGTGGATCATCCCCTTCACCTCAGTACCGACGCTCTCGCCTGACGCCGCGCGGGTTAGCGATACGCTTTGCTCTGGCTGGTTTAGTGGTTGTTGTCATCGCAGCAGGGATTATTTATATCGCAACTCGGCCGCACAAAGCCGAAAACACCGAGCAGCACACCGAGGCAAAAACTGGCCCACGGGAGCAGCTCACCGCCGCCAAGACGCTCGAGCGTGCCAAAAAGTACTTTAAGGGTACAGAATCCGTTAAGTCATCACTGTCAACACCGGTCAAGGCCGAAGGTTCTCGCTTTTATTCTATTGCTACCGACCCAAGTAAAACTAAGAGTGCTGCCGCTACCCTACCTAAGGCTGAAGCTAAGCGCAATGTTACTGCTCTGGAGCACATGCTCGAATACGACCAATTTACGCGCTATGTCGTGCAAGATGGCGACAAAGATGGCTCATACCTCGCAGACTTTACGCGGAGCAATGGCGACGTAACGTGCCAGATTAGCAACACCCCACTCGACCCAAACGACCCGAAAAACAAGGAAACTCGCTTCGTTGAGTTCAAATGCCTCGATGCTGCCGACTACAAAGACCTCGCCAAGCAGCAAGCTCCTCTCTACAATGCTTACTCGCCTGCCGCAAGCTCGAGCTATAACGTCGGCATTGTCGGCACGATGACGGTGCGCGAGAGTAAACTTGCAGGCTATCGCTTGGCGGAGATACCACTGGGCGGTGTGCAGCCTGAGTCCCACCTCTTTAATTCGCAAGGGACAGCGCTGTTTTATCAATCGAGCGATGGCCGCTGGGTATTCTTCCAGATCCGCCAAAACGATATGCTCTCCTGTGATGTCTATAAGGCTCAACTCCGCAATGCTAAAAAAGTCGACCTGCGGCAAATCTACGAAGGCGACAAATGCCGTGACCTCAGCAAAGGCGAGGTAGTGACAGTAGAGATGCCGAAGTATCGGTAGTGCGTTGATTGCACATATAGCTGACACTACACTAACTTATTTTAACTTAGTGATATCATAAATATATGAACACAATGTACGACTGCATCATCATCGGCGGAGGCATGGCAGGGTTAACCTGCGCCGCACATCTCACAGACAGTGGGTTGCATGTCAAGGTACTTGAAAAAAATGATCGTCTTGGCGGGCACATACGGTCTTTCTATGATGAATACGTCACTATCGAAACCGGTGCATCATTTCTTGCTGGTTTTTATGAGACTGCCCACAAACTCGTCAAAGATTGCGGTATGGATGCTTCCTCTCAGAAGGACAGCCAAGAGACATGGCTCTATCGTCCTACGAAGCCGCTTGGCCCAATCTGGCCGTTGAGCGCGCTCAAAGCCTCGCCGTCGTTATCTCGCGCTGGCAAGTTACGCGCACTACGCGGAGTCGTTTCTATGCTCTTTGATGCAAAGCGGCTGACAACACCAGCTATTACACGCGAATTAAAACGATTTGATAATGAAACTGTTGTAACATGGGGAGAAAAGGCGTTTGGGAAAGAGGCATACCAAAATGTGCTCGAGCCAATGGTGCGCGCACTATTCTTCTGGGATTGTGCACATACATCACGCGGACTGGTGCCTCCAATTATTAAGGGCGTCATGGAAGACCGGCATTTCTATCGTCTACCTTCTGGAATGAGTAGTCTGCCATCCGCAATCGGCGATAAGGTGCCTCATGCATTAAATACACAGGTTGATGCAGTCCGTGCTGAAAGCCACCACCTCTATCGGGTCGATACATCACAAGGTACATTTAGCGCTAAATCTGTTGTTGTCGCATCACCTGCACAAGATGCAATTCGCATCCTGACAGGCGGCGGCCTGCATTGCAGCAAAAGTCTGAAAGCAATTGATTATAGTTCAGTCACAGTCGGCATAATTAAAACGTCCGTTTCTGACGACCTTGGTGTTGGCAATCGAACGATTGTCATTTCAAGTGAATATGTCACACCACTTGTCGCAATTAAAGTAATTCAGACAAAGAGCAAGCCTGCATATATTCGATTCTATTGGCGTGCGCAAGGTAGTCTAGAACGGCAGTCTCTCCAGCAAGAACTTGTCAACCAGCTGACTAGAATGAACTTGCCATCCGTAGCTGACGCTGCATATCGTGGTGAGGTAGTCGACGTCGTGCGATGGGATGCTGCAATTCCAGTATTTGATGTCGGCAGCGTGACACGAACGACTGCTGCACGATTTGAAGATGGACTCCCACCAGGTGTCTTTCTAGCTGGAGACTATATGAAAGCGCCCCACCTAGAGGGTGCTGCAGTAAGCGGAGTCCAAGCAGCAGCCCGCGTGTTGGCACACGTTAGTGATCGTACGTAATTCTTTTAACCATAGTTGGTTAGTATCAGAGCATTACTGCTATATAGCAAGAGCCCCACTCTCTCAAGTGGGACTCTTCTGCTATAGATAGACTAGCTATTCCCTACAGCTCATCAGTAGCGATTGTCACTTCTGGCTCAGCTTCTTCGGCCTGGGCTTCGGCGACAAACTCATCCTCCGGAGAGTCATTCTCCTCGAGCGGCAGTGGGTGTGCACCCGTACCAACCGGCACTTTGTTACCGATGATGACGTTCTCCTTAAGACCCTTGAGGTGATCGGCGCGGCCGCTAGTGGCAGCGTTGATCAGCACGCGAGTTGTGTCTTGGAACGACGCAGCAGACAGCCAGCTATCGCTCCAGATACTCACCTTGGTGATACCAAGCAGCAGCTGTGCATACTGGGCTGGCGTTTTGCCCTGGGCAACGAGCTCCTTATTGGCATCAACCACTGATGCCTTGGAGATGATGTCGCCCATGACGAAGGTGCTGTCGCCTGGATCATCAATCTGCACCCGGCTAAACATCTGCCGGACGATGATCTCAAGGTGCTTGCCAGCCACATCCTGGCCCTGCGCAGCATAGATGCGGAGCACTTCGTTGATGATGTAGCGCTGGGTTGCCTCTGTGCCCTTGAGGCGCATGAGGTCGTGCAGGTTGAGCGAACCAAGTGTCAGGCGATCGCCTGGCTCGACCATATCGCCTGGCTTGACGACGAGGTACATCGTGCCAGGAATCTCGTAGCGGACTGGTGCTGTCGCATTGCCTGTGAGGACAAGCGAGTCACCGGTGGACTCAACCACTCCATCAAATGGTGCAGTGAGTGGCTGTGTGCCATCGTCGAATGACGCAATGACATCGCCAACCTTGACCTTGCTGCCCGATTGCACCATCACCATGCGGCCATCGAGCGGCATACGCTCTACCTTACCTGCTTGCGGCGTGACCTGTACAACGTACTTCTTGCCATCTTCCCAGATATCGACTAAACCAGCGACTTCTGTGACGTAGGCCTGACCCTTCGGGTTGCGTGCCTCAAAGAGCTCTTCGACACGTGGTAGACCCTGGGTGATGTCTGACCCACCAACACCAGAGCTGTGGAAGGTGTTAAGCGTCAGCTGCGTACCTGGCTCGCCGACCGACTGAGCAGCAATGACACCAACTGGCTGCGAACCATCGACGAGTTGGCCAGTTGCCATATCGATCCCATAACTCTTGCGTGGAATACCGTGCAAGTTCTTAGTAGAGAGGACAGACTGGATACGTACTTGGTCGATCGACTGATCTGCCTCGATAGCGTTGGCAATCTCACGTGTAATGAGCTGATCGCGGTCGAGGTGGCCTGGCACTGCCTCGGCGGTGTAGCGGCCAAACAAGCGGTTGCCAAACTCGATCATTGTCTCCTCAGACTCATTGCGGTAAATAGTGAAGCCATCGTCATCGCCCTCTTCGTCCTCAACGGTAAAGACATCCTGCGAGACATCGACCAAGCGACGCGTGAGATAACCAGAGTCGGCCGTCTTGAGGGCGGTATCGATAAGCCCCTTGCGAGCACCACGCGTTGCCACGAAGGCCTCCAGGCTCGACAACCCTCGCTTGAAGTTGCTACGCACTGGCAGCTCAATCTCGCGGTTAGCAGCATCCACCTGGATACCGATCATCGCACTCGCTAGCTTAATATTGTTAACGCTACCACGAGCACCAGAGTTCACCATTGTTGCAACAGAGGTGTCCATGTGGGCCAACTGGCTGCGCAGGAAGTCCTCTACCTTGCGGTCGACGGTGCGCCAGTTGTTGACAGTCAATGTGTAGCGCTCGTCCTCGGTAATGAGCCCTTGATCGAGCTGCTCCGAGATCGCAGCAGAACGTGCGTCACCCTCGGCCACAAAGTCGGCAATCTCGTCGAAGCTGAGATAGTCTTCCATACCAGTCGACACCGCGGCAGTGGTGGCAAAGCGGAAGGCCAAGCCCTTCATGCGGTCAGCAGTGATAGCGGTCTCAGCAGCGCCATAGCGCTCGAAGATCTGACCAAGCACCCGCTTGAGCTCTTTCTTGGTCTGGACATTGTTGTTGTAAGGGAAGTCCTCTGGCAGGATTTCGTTGAAGAAGACACGCCCCAGGGTGGTTGTTCGGATTTCACCCTTAGCCCGAATACGGATCGGACTTTGCAGGTGGAGCTTGCCCATGTCGTAGGCTAGCTCAGCAGCCCGGCTGTCGGCAAAGACAGCGACGGTATCAGTCTGAGCCGAAGGTTTCTCATATGTGAGGTAGTAGTTACCGAGCACCACGTCCTGGTCGATACTGAGAACTGGGCTCCCGTCGGCGGGCTTCAGCAGGTTATTGACGGCGCTCATCAGCTCGCGTGCTTCGGCCTGTGCTTCGGCGCTGAGCGGCAAGTGAACAGCCATCTGGTCGCCATCGTAGTCGGCATTAAAGCCGTTAGCGACGAGCGGGTGGAGCTGGATCGCCTTGCCCTCAACCAGCTTTGGTTGGAAGGCTTGGATACTCAAACGGTGCAGTGATGGC
>CALIAC010000036.1 GCA_938041555.1 uncultured Candidatus Saccharibacteria bacterium
GAAAAGTTAGTTTAGTTGGTGCTGAGTTTGTCATTGATGATCCTTACGTTTTGAATTATATCAAGACTATTGTTCTATAGCGCTATTATATCATTATAATTGAGTCAAAGCGTTGCTGAATTTTCCACAACAATTTATGGTATAACCTCTGTTCTATAAATGTATGATCGTCATATGTTGCAAGATATGCTTGGAGCTCGGCAAAATGTATGCTATAGTCGAACATAGGTGGGACAAACAATATGAGAACATAACACACAGGGGGCATTGTGGAAACAATCAACTTTTACCAACTAACACGATATTATGCACGGAAGTGGCCGATGATGATTGTTGCCATTCTCGTTGGTGTCGGGCTGGGCGCAGCCTATGTACTATCTGTCCAGCAGCCGCAGTACAAAAGCTCGGCAACGTTGCTCCTAACAGGGGTAGAGCAGGGTCAAAACACCATTACGCTTACTAACTATACGACGCTCTTTACCTCACGGCGGGTGCTCGATCCGGTAATCGACCGCGCCCAATACAAGGGGAGCTACGAGACACTGCTGGCTAACACAACTGCCAAGCACGTAAAGAACACCGATATTATCACTGTCTCGATGAATGCTGGTGAGCCCAAGATGAGCGAAACCTTACTCAAACAGGCAATTACCGAGTTTGAAAAGCAAACGAAAGCATTGTATGGCAAAACCAAAATTAGCATCAAAACTGTCGACACTGTCAATACACCAAGTGCGCCAGCAAATATAGGGCTGTGGCAGGCAATGGCACTTGGTGGCGGTGGCGCACTGCTGCTTGCCATTGTAGGATTGTTCTTTGCCTACGACTATGCGCAATCGCAGCGCGTGGCCGAAGCAGCTGCCGCAGCTACATCCACAGCGACCAAGACTAAGCGCTAGCACTACCTACACAGAACTTATTTTGCTGAAGTATACAGCCGCATGGGTACGCGGCACGATAACAACACAGGGTAACAAGGGGGTATACCATGTATCGGGAATACGGAAAACGCATCGAAGATGTGAGCATTGCGCTGGCTGCGCTGGTGATTCTAGGGCTGCCAATGCTGCTGGTTGCAGCAGCGATTCGCCTCACATCGAAAGGGCCGGCCTTGTTCCGCCAGAAGCGCTTCGGCAAAGATAAGCAGCTATTTACAGTTTATAAATTTCGCACTATGTCTACGAAAGCACCAAAGAATATGCCAACCAATAGTTTTACCAACGCAGATAGCTATATCACACCACTCGGTGGGGTGCTGCGCAAGCTATCCATCGACGAACTGCCACAGCTACTCAATGTCATCAAAGGCGAGATGAGTATCGTTGGGCCGCGGCCTGTCATCAAGACAGAGAAAAAGCTTATTAACCTGCGCCAAAAATACCAGGCTAATTCCGTTAAGCCAGGCATCACTGGCTGGGCGCAGGTAAATGGCCGCGACGACCTAGACGACCAGCGCAAAGCCGAGATGGACGGTGAGTATGTGCAGCGACTGAGCTTCCTGACCGACGTCAAGATCATGATAAAGACGATTGGAGCGGTATTGATGATGAGTGGCCACACAGAGGGGAATGAGCGGACAGTAACAGGAGTCGATAATGCCCTCGAATAAGAAAAAAGTCCTCTTCACCTCACACACCGCCAATTTCCAGAAGTTCAACCGGCCCTTCATGCGGATGTTGCGCGAACAGGGGTATGAAGTGCATTATGCCTCAATGGGCGAGGAACAGATTGAGGATTGCGACAAGCAGTTTGTCGTACCATTTACGCGTAGCCCCTTCACGCTGAGTAATGTCCGGGCCTATCGCCAGCTCAAGGAGATTATCGACCACGAGCAGTACGACCTCATCCACACTCATACACCAGTAGGGAGTGTCGTGACGCGTCTTGCGGCTCGACAGGCTCGACAGCGTGGCACGCGGGTGATCTACACTGCTCATGGCTTTCACTTCTTTACGGGTGCGCCGCTGCTTAATTGGCTGGTGTACTATCCCATCGAGCGTTTGATGGCACACTACACTGACGTTCTCATTACAATTAATGCCGAGGACTATGCCCGAGCTAACCGTCACTTTGCTACCAGCGTGGTGTATGTGCCGGGGGTGGGGGTGGACCCAAAGCGATTTGATATCACAATCAATAAGGACTTACGGCGTGCAATACGTGCTGAGCTGGGTATTAAGCCAAATGATTTCGTCATAATCTACGTCGCTGAGCTGTCGAAAAGAAAGAACCAGTCTTGGCTCCTCAGTGCGCTCAAGACAACCTTGCAGCAAGACGCATCGATGCATCTTTTGCTGGTTGGTGCAGATAGTCTGCAGGGTAAGATCCACAAGCAGTCTGCTCGCTATGGTATACAGAGTCAAGTTCATTTTCTAGGGTATAGAAAGGATATACCAGAGTTGCTCCAGGCGTCGGATCTATATGTTTCTACGTCAAAGCAAGAGGGGTTGCCCGTTAATATTCTTGAGGCGATGATGGGCCGCATGCCAATTGTCGCCCTGGAATGCCGAGGGGTTGCTGAGCTCCTCTCGTTGGTGGGTGCTACGCCAGCGCGTGATATGCAGACATTCCGTGCGGCTGTCCAGCACCACAAAAAGCACCGCTCCTTGCACCGCGAGAAAGACGCAATCCAATCCGCACTATCACGATACACAACACCAAATATTATGAAAAATATGCGCCAACTGTATGAATACGAGGGAGAGGCTGCTCGATGAACCAAGAAGGAACTATAGCGATCATAACGACTGGCCTATTGCCGGTACCTTCGGTGATGGGGGGTGCGGTAGAGAATCTGGTGCAGAATTTTATCGATGAGAACGAGCGGCAAGGCGGCCCTCGCCTCACGGTATATAGCACCGCAACACCAGATGCTATAGAAAAGGCTCAGGCGTACACACATACAGACTTTGTCTTTATACACACCCCATGGGTCATCAGAGCAGCGGACTCTATACTCTACAGTGTATTCCGGCGCCTTGTCGATACAAATAAGAGTGCGTCTTTGCGGGCAATCCTGCAGCGGCTGTATTTTTTGAGGAAGGTGTCAAGGCATATTGCTCGCAAAAACCATCGCAAAATACTGTTTGAGAATGCGATCATCCAGACGCACATCCTACGGTGGCACAAAAATCAGGAACGATACAAAGGCAGAGTCTATGTGCATATTCATAATGAAATAACTAACTTTTATAAGACATATAACTATCTAGTAGATGCAAAAATTATCGTCGTGAGCAAGTTCATCAAAGATAGCTTGATCGCTAAATCGGCGCAAGGTAATGAAGACAGCGGCCCACTACAAAACGTATCTGTGCTCAAGAATGCAGTTGACAATACCCGGTTTACTGCAATGACGAGAAAGCGCGCATCGAAGCTACTGCATCAACAATATGCCATCGATGCTTCAAGAAAGATCGTATTATTCAGTGGTAGACTGACTCCGGAGAAGGGGATTGATGTGTTGCTACGAGCGCTTGATCGGGTGAAAGAACAAAATTACCAGCTGCTTGTGGTTGGCAGCTCGTTCTTTGGGACTGATATCAAAAACCCATTTTTGAAGGAGCTTCGCGACCTCACCGAGGCACATCGGGAGCACGTGACATTTACCGGATATATCGACTATGACAACATGCCGCTACTCTACCGCGGGTGTGACTTTGCAGTGTTGCCCTCGGTCTGTAATGATGCTGCGCCGCTAACGGTCATAGAATCGATTACGGCAGGCTTGCCGATGATCACGACAAACAGAGGTGGCATACCAGAATATGCGTCAGACAGAGCAGCTATTCTCCTTGATACAGATGAGACCCTTGAGCAGTCTATAGCAAAAAATATAGAAAAACTTCTCAGAGAGGATGACACATTGCAAGCCATGAGCAAAGCAGGCCAAAAAGCCGCCAAAGATATGACATTATATAATTATTATAGAGGGCTCCTCGAGAAGCTGGGAGAAGAATAAAAAACTTATGAGCACACTACAAAAGCTAAATATAAATCTAAAAAAGATACTCGCGACCACGCTCGTGTTTGTGATGATCGCGTACTACTACCTCTACGTGGTGTCACCACAGTTGACGGCATGGCTGCCGCTTATCCTGATGATCGGTATTGCTCTGTCTGGGATCATTTTGGTCGATTTTGCCATAACAAACAAGCTTACTAGGTGGCATTGCAAATATCTGCTCTTTTATATTGCGGTGCTTGGGATATCAGTTATTTTCCAATGGCCAAATGTCGCCTGGCTCGCACTAACTTCGAGCACACTCTTGATCCTCAAACGGGATGAGTTTATCAAGATATTTTTCTATACCTCGGTAGGGTTTTATCTCCTCGTGGTTGCTTTGGCGCTCTTAGGGGTGTTGCCCATGGTGTATGTTGGGTTTGATGGTAATGAATCGCAGCGGTATGGATTTGCAAAATACTCGCTTGGGTTTGATGGGCCAAACCAAGCATCGTTGTCATTCTTCCCAATACTGCTCAGTGGTATGTATCTCTATGGTACTCGCCGGGTGTTTATGGGTATTGCGCTGATTGCTTGTATTGCTGTTGGTATTCTGACTGGTAGTCGCATGGGCCTCTTGCTGAGCCTTGCCTTTATTCCGGCCTATAGGCTACTACTCCACAAGCATGGTGAGCGCAAGAAAAGCACCATAGCACCATATTTGTTTATTCTTGGCCTTCTTGTGTCGTGTATTGGTGCGGCAGTGCTCGTTGATAATGACCTAGCAAATAGGGTTATGTCTGGCAGGCCTAAGTTGATTGATCAATATCTGCAGTCAGAGTAT
Source organism: uncultured Candidatus Saccharibacteria bacterium (assembly GCA_938041555.1). Taxonomy (GTDB): domain Bacteria; phylum Patescibacteriota; class Saccharimonadia; order Saccharimonadales; family Saccharimonadaceae; genus Saccharimonas. Next base: position 4,788 of record CALIAC010000036.1, read on the forward strand.
ACTCCATCGGTATTTGGATCGGACGAGGTGTACAATAAAGCCCAGTACGGAACAGCTCCAGTCGATAATTTCCCTGTGTATATATATGCTCGCTATGGAATAGTTGGCTTTATCATATTTGCCTTCGTCTTTTGGCAGGGGATGCGGCGAGAACGCTCGACGAAGATGTATATTCTATTCTTATTCATCATCCTATATGGATTTGCAGAAGCCTTCTTCGATATTGCAGCAAAGAACTTCATCTTGCCGATTCTCATGGTTTCACTCTTTCAGAAAGGAGCTTTGTATGAGCAGCAAAACACTCGTTAGTATTGTCGTACCCGTCTACAATATGGAGCACTACCTCAGTCAATGCATCGATAGTGTTATTGCTCAAACATACCGCGCGCTAGAGATCATCATCATCAATGATGGCTCATCAGATAGATCACTTGAGATTGCTCATGATCTTGCCCGGAAAGATCAGAGGATTTTCGTTGTTGATAAGCCAAATGGCGGTGTGAGCTCGGCCCGCAACGAAGGTATTAAGCGAATGCAGGGGAGGTATGTCACCTTCGTTGATGCAGATGATTCAATCCACCCAACGTATATTGAGAATCTCTTGGCTGATGCACAGGCGACGGATGCTGACATAGTGAGCACGCCAAAGCACCTACTTGGCGATGCAGAGCGGCAGGATTTCTTGGATGCGACTATCCCAGTTGCTGCGTCGGCGTCGGTCTTTACTCGCACTGAGGCGTTAACCGCACTATATAATGGGCGGCTTGAGAAGGGTAATAATGGCTGCCAATTGTACAAAACCGATATCATCAAGCGTAATAATATCAGGTTTGATTCTCAGATGGCGATAGGGGAGGATTTTGATTTTTTGGCCCGCGCGATTATATCGGCGCGCTGTATTGCGGTTGACAATCGCAGACTCTATTATTATCGAGCTAACCCAACAAGCGCCGTGCATCAGGAATTTAACATTCGACACTATCAAGCGATTGAGAACATGCAAAAGACAGGCAGAGCACTCCACAATCCACCAAAGAAACTCGTCCAGGCAATGGACAACAACCTATTTGTCGCCTCGGCATCATACGGTGCATTGATGTATGCAAGCCGCAAAAAATTCCCAAGAGAATTTGACGAAATCAAACGTACCGTCCGGAGGCTCAAGTGGGGCACACTATTGAGCCGAGACGTTAAGCACAGTGGTCGAATACGGGCGGCACTGATTATTTGTCTTGGTATCAACCTTGGGTTTATTGTAATTAGAAAATTGATAAAAATCTAAAAGACGAGGATATTCTTATGAAAAAAGTCGGCATCATCACCTTTCATCGCTCGCATAATTGTGGGTCTATTATGCAAGCATACGCACTGCAAAAAGTCTTGCAAACGCGATACGGTATTGCGCCCGAATTCATCGACTTCTCGAGTCCTGGCCAGCAGAAGCTCTATTCAGTCTTTAGTGGAGACAATAGTGCAAAGGGCATGCTGCGTAATGTCGGGCGGGCATTTATCTACAACCGGCTCAAGAATAATCAGGCGAGCTACGATAGGTACATCAAGAAACACCTGAGGCTATCTGACCGCACATTTGCCACTAATAAAGAATTGCAAGAGGCTCATTTTGGGTACGATGCATATATTGCGGGGAGTGACCAGGTGTGGAATATAATGATCGATGATTATGACCCTGCCTACTTCTTGAATTTTGTTGAAGAAAATAAGCCAAAGATATCATACGCGGCCTCATTTGGTGCACGGCGAGTAAGTAGCAACACTAATCATCCTGAAATAATTCGTGATATGATACAGGACTTCAGCTACATCTCGGTCAGAGAACCAAACGGCCAAAAATGGCTAGCCGAAGATTTTGCAATCAAGAGCACTGTGGTGCTCGACCCAACGCTGCTCATTGATGGAGATGATTATCGCGATGGAGAGGAGTCGCCCACAGAGCATATCAAGAAGGATTATATCTTTATTTATGCAGTGAGTGTGTCGCGTAAGTTTGAACAACGGATACAGCAGCTCGCTCGAGAAGAGGGGCTCAAGATCGTTATATGGCAACCTGATACCTGGCTCAAAATGAAAGGGGCAGCAAAGGGTTATATCCTACCAAAAGATGAGAACCCAGGGAAATACTTATGGTATATACGTCATGCCAAATATGTATTTACAGCATCCTTCCATGGTGTGATATTTTGTGCCCAGTATAGAAAGAATTTCTGGATCTTGTACAATAAAGGAATGAATTATGACAAAGACGATCGGATTCTTTCGCTCGTGGACAGCCTTGCATTGTCGGATCGACTTCTGCCAGAAGATGACACGGAAAAGGATATGCGCTTCGCCATTGACTATACAGCCTACGAAAAAAACCTTGCCAAGAGGCGTCAGCAATCATTTGAGTTTCTTGACAAGGCGGTAAAAAACATATGAGCAGATCTACCGAGCTCATAAAAAACACTGCCCTCCTCACGATTAGCAAGATCACGACGCAGGCCGTAGCATTCTTGCTTGTTCCTCTGTATACATTTTATTTGTCCGCAAGTGACTATGGGCAGGTTGACCTCATCTTGACGTATATTGCTTTGTTTGCGCCAATCTTGTCGGTGCAGCTGGAATTTGCGGCATTTCGGTTTGCGATCGATTCGCGCAACGATGCGGACAGACTTAGTAGCATCCTATCAACGATATTCAAAATAGTGTTGCCTATCACAGGGGTGGCCATCGCTTTGTTGGCTATTGTATCGCTGTTTGTTGCTATCCCGTACTTGATTCTTGTGTGCCTCAATATTGTGCTCTCTGTCGTATCTGCGGTGCTACTGCAATTTACGCGAGGAGTTGGTGATGCAAAGCATTTTTCCATCGCGAGCATACTCATTGGCGTGGTGAGTACACTATGCTCCTTTGTCTTTGTTGCGGCCATGCGGCTACCTGCCTTTAGTTTGATGATATCGTTAGTGCTCGCGAATTTAGTAGGCATAGGCTACCTGTTGGTGATTATTCGGCGCAAGAAACGCATTCGCTTGCTACACGGCGAGACGCACCAATCGTTGCGTTCGGATATGCTGCGGTATGCTATTCCACTTTTGCCGAATAATATTGCATGGTGGGTGCTCAATGTCTCAGATAGGACTATTATTTCGATGTTTATTGGTGCAGCGGCAAATGGTATGTATGCGATTGCGAATAAATTTGCATTTGTCCCAAGCATATTGTTTGGTATATTTAGTATGAGCTGGAGCGAATCTGCCTCGATTCATATTGCTTCGCGAGATAGAGATGCATTCTTTTCAAAGGTGTCCGACATGTGCTTGCGGCTATACTCATTTGCAACTGTGGTGTATGTGTTGGTAATAGATATATTCTATTCACGAATCGTTGGTGCAGAATATGCGGATGCGCATGGCTTAATACCCATTTTGGCGATAGGGGCTTTTTTTCAGGCGATCCTTGGCAATTACTCTGCGATATACATTGCTAAGAAAAAGACAAAAGAGGTTGCCAATAGCTCCCTTGCAGCTGCAGTGATCAATATTGTCGTTAATCTTGCTTTGGTAGGCGTTATTGGTGTGTATGCCTCGGCACTCTCGACTGCTGTTGCCTTTGCCTGTATGGCAGTGATACGGCATATTCATGTCCAGCGCTATGTTAAGGTGCGCTATCGTGCGCAAAGTATTATATGCTCTGGAGCTGTATTAATAGCCGGGGGGATTATCTACTATACTCATGTGCCAAAGATCGTATCTATAGTAGCCTGTGTGGTTGCGATGCTCGTCGGTATTGTTTGCACAAAGGATCTCTTCGCAAAGATGCCCGTCAAAAAATACTTTCGCAAAAACCTAGACAAGATGCTCCATCATAAATAATATATGCTATATGATAAGTAGAAAGCAGAAAACAATCACTATACTTAATTACGTGATTGTTTGTGGCTGGGCCTTAGTTATCTTCATCCTCTCCAATCAACCTGCCGCTGTCTCTAGCGGGCAGAGCGGGGTGATTGTTGGGCATTTGCAGCAGGCTATGCCAGGGGTGAGCACGGCTCTCTTAACGTTTCTTGTGCGCAAGAGTGCTCATATTATTGCTTATTTTATCCTTGGTATATTGATGTATCGTGCACTGCGTATCACTATACGCCGCTGGCGAGCGCGCACCGTAGCGAGCCTTGCCTTGCTGAGTTGCAGTCTCTATGCAGTGACAGACGAGATTCATCAACTCTTCGTACCAGGGCGCAGTGGCGAACTGCGCGATGTGATGATCGACAGCATAGCGGCACTGGTGGGGGTGGGGCTTTGCGCGTGGATGATGCGCTGGCGATCATTACGCAAGAGCACTGCCAGGAACGATTGATGACGACATAATGGGTATACCTACTCGTAGTTTTTGCGAGAAACCCGGGCGTATTTAATGTCATATTCTGCTGCAAGTCAGGTAGTAGATGAGATGATGGCCATGGTTGTAAGCAATGAGTAGTGCGATGCATAATTTGGTTACAATATATAACATTCGGCAACAATCTCGAACAAAATTCTCAAAAAATGAAACAAACGTTTGCTAATTGTTCGATATAGTGCTACACTGTCGTAGGGGGTACTGATAAGGTACTTCGAACACATGTTAGCACAGAGGTAGCTATGGGTTAGGCTACTGGTGCAGCGATCAGCCGTGGGCGCTATCGCCAGTTGGCAATGAATTTGCCAGAGGTCTCCACCAGGGTGGATAGGCGCGATGGGTGATCATTCCTCCTCTTTTGCTCATGAGCGAGCCATTATGTTTGCGTTTCTCTCGTAGAGAAAACGCTTTATTCTAAGCAAAGCTTAGCGCTATTTCCTTTTTCGCTAGCAAGATACCGCAGCCGATGACGCTGCGGTATTGCTCTATGTACACTAGTGGTTGTATCTCTGAGGGGCTCTTTTGCAAGAGAGATAGATAATCCTACTTGCCCTGGTAGCGCCGGACAATTGGTGCTACAGCATACAATGCCATAGGTAGAACGAGGAGTTCACCATCTTGCCCAAGCCAGTACAATATGCCAGCCGCCACAAGATGAAGCACGACGATTCCTGCGGTCAGCCACGGCAAGAAAGCTCGTGGTATGCGCGGCGCAAACAAGAGATAGAGAATACCGCCAAAGCAGTCGAGTGCCAATGCGAGATGTAAGAGGGATGGTGCCATAGTGTTAGACTCCTTATAGTAAAATGATGTTATAGCCTAGCATACTGTGATTACATGGTGCTGTCAAATGATTGGTAGGTAAATGCCATAGCCTCCGCTTTTTTGCTTATCCTACTTTTCGCACTATTTCTTCAAATAGTGCAGGAGAAGAAACTGCCCCAATTCATTTATTAATCTCTGATGTGGAGTGGATAATAAAGGGTGGCTATCAGTATTCTGGAAAGGGTAATGAAAGGAGTAAAATTGGCCAAAATACTCGGTTTATCGTATATGTATACTCACCTAAGTGATGCCGCTTGTGTTTCACTATTTGGCATTATGCTGCTATAATATGTACGCAATGAATAATTCTACAAAACGTACAAAGATACTGGCTACTCTGGGGCCAGCCACCAACACACCAGAGAAAATAGAAGCGTTGATTCGGGCGGGCGCCAACGGTTTTCGCCTCAACTTTAGCCACGGCTCGTACGAAGAGCGGCTTGATCAGATTGCGTGGATTCGCAAGGCAAGCGCTACTGTTGGTCGCACTGTCGCTATTTTGCAAGACTTGCAAGGGCCAAAGATTCGCCTTGGCGCGCTGAAGGACAATCACTTCGACATTGCGGCAGGTGATGAAATCATCCTCGACCACGCGGTAGAAGAGCACGATGGCAGCAATCGTCTGCCTATTCAGTATAACCTTGCTGATAAGGTCAAGGTGGGTGAGCCTGTCTACCTCTTCGACGGCAAACTTCGCGGTGAGATGACCGAGCGCGTCAGTGATACTGCCATTAAGGTGCGTCTGAGCAACGATGGTTTCTTGATGAGCCGCAAGGGGCTCAACCTGCCCGACACCGACTTTGGCGGTGACATTCTGACGCCAAAGGACTTGGCCGATGTCGAGTTTGGGGCAGACAAAGACATTGATTTCGTAGCACTGAGCTTTATCCAGAGTGCAGAGGATATCAACAACCTACGCCAGATTTTGCTGAGCCATGGTTCGACTGCGCAGATCATTGCCAAGGTCGAGACCAAGGCGGCTATCGAGCCAGAAACACTCAAGGAAATCGTCAAGGCGGCTGATGGTGTGATGGTTGCTCGCGGTGACCTCGCGGTCGAAACGAGCCCAGAGATCGTGCCAATCGTCGAGCGCGAAATCATCCGCCTCTGCCGCAAGTATGGCAAGCTCTCGATTGTTGCCACGCAGATGCTAGCCAGTATGGTGGATAACCCCGAGCCAACCCGGGCTGAGGTGAGCGACGTTGCAACTGCCGCTATCCTTGGGACAGATGTCGTGATGCTTTCTGACGAGACAGCTAATGGCGACTATCCAGTTGAGGCCGTTAAAATGATGGCCGACACCGTGCGCTACACTCAGTCGCGCTGGCCGATGAATGACATGCCCATCGAGGAGGGCCGCACTAACCGCCGGCTCAACGCAATTGCTCACGCTGCCGTCGATGTGGCACACAAGGTTGACGCAACAGTGATCGTTGCCGAGACGCATTCTGGTGCGACAGCAGCACGTATCGCTGCGTGTCGACCGGAGTTGCCAATTATTGCGGTGGCACCAGACCCCCGTGTGGCGCAACAGCTTGCCTTGTCGTATGCAACGCGTAGCTTCGTCCGGCCCGACAGCCAGCAGCTTGGCAGCGACCTAACGCGCGAGTTGCTGAGCCAAGGTGCCTTTGGTGATGTATCCTCGGTTACAGCCGTCATTATCAGTGGTCGCCAGCCTGGCGCAACTGGTGGGACGGATACGCTCAGTGTCCGCACCTTCGAGCGCTAAGCTTACCAAAGCAACTGATAGGAACACCCACCTACCATATGGTGGGTGTTTTTGTCAGTGAAACAGAAGCAATCTGTGTATGCATTACCTGCCGATTGCAAGAGGGTATAGGTAGAGTACGAAGTATGTCGAGCTGCTAGTCACTAAAAATTGGTGTATTCTATAGGGATATAGAGTAGCAGCAAGTCGTTTGCAGTAACTTCGCATGCTCTGTCGTTGTATATAATACAGCGTATATGAAAAAAGTAGTGTAAAAATAACATCACACAGCATGAGCACTCCTTGTGAAGTCATCGACTAATCGACCAGAGGTAGGCTATTGCCGAGAGTGCAACACGATGGTGTGAGTATGCGAATCAGCGCATTGATACTTCGCACGAAATGAGCAAGGTGAGTTGCACCACAATGTCAAATAAGCTACACTAGAGAAAACAACATAAGCGATACATTGTGGGCATACGATTGATCAACAACCGAGGTAGTATCCAAAACTCGATACGAGGCTCCGGTTCGTTGTATCAGGGTGTGGACTGGTGTGTACCACACAAAAATTGTAGCGCTTGTATAAAAACAAACAAAGGAAACCGTTCATGCCAGATATAGACTTCGACGAACTTGACCGCGCGGTGCACGACCTGATGCGCCAGTCTGGTCAGCTGCCAACAACGCCAGACAAACCGTCTGAAGCACCTGCCACCACACCAAGCAAAGATTCGGTCTCATCAAGCACCCAACAAGCTGCATCACCCCAACAAACAACGCCAGTAACAACTCCAGCTCGTCCTGAGGTAAGTGATGGTACGCAAAGTGCAAGCACCTCAAGTGTCCAGGATAATAACACCTCAACAGGTTCAGTGCAGCAGGTAGACTCATCAGATGATGCAGCGTCAGCTAAACAATCACTTGCGTCAGTACTTCAGGGTAATACTAATAGCACTGATGAAACAGTGCAGACTGATGATAGTACCACAGCCACTGATACTACCTCTGCTACCGATACAAATAGTACACCAGCTCGCCGCCGCGGGGTGACGATCATGCCGCTGTCGCAACAAGCGGACGAAGCAGAGCCAGCAGGGGGGTCATATGAGCCAGTTGAGTCTGAGCCGGTTATTGACCGTGCCCGAGCGCTGTCAGAATCGGTCGTTGCGTCGGAGCGCGAACCGGCTTCGATGCCTGCCAATCTAGAGCAAACTGATGCGGTGGATGATGCAGAATCAATTCAAGCGACCTCTGTTGATACAGCAACACCAATGCAGACGACGACAGATGACATGCCGTCTCAATCTCAGCCTGCAGCAGTTGTGACGGTTGACCCTGACGATATTATTACCCCAGCCAGCGATGACGACGATGAGGATGATGACGTATATATCGATCGAGCGCAGTTCTTCGGCCGGTCGGCAGCGCGGCCGTTTGTTGCACCGCCAGACCGCGAGGCGACACCGGTAGATGATGTAGCATCTGCAGCAGATTCGGGTACACCAGCTCCTGTAGCAGAAACAGATAATGTAGCATCATCAATATCGAGCAACAACGTAGCGAGCGAGGAAACATCTGCTGCGGCTACAGAGGAAGAGACGCCAGCGACAATTGAGCAAGTTGAGTCGGAGACGCCAACGATGCCGTACCAATTTGCGGGCGAAGACACCGAGGGTGATGACGAGGATGAAGCACTCGTTCGCCATCTCAATGAAGTGAATCAAGCACAAGATGATGAGACTGAGCCAGTACAAACATCCGTCGTTGATGATCTTGATGATGCTTTTGCTCCGCAACCACTTGTTATCCCGCCACCAACAAAGGAGGAGAGTGATACTTCGCTACCCCCTGCCGAGGTAGTAGTGGAGCCAGTGGATGATGCGTATACGGCTAATAATGTACCTGTTGTCGCACCACAGGATGAGCCAGATAATACAACCAGTGTGAGCGATACCGATGAAGCCAATGACGACCAGTTGCTCTATACACCAGAAACATCTGCAAGCACAGATATGCCAGTAGCGCTGAGTAGTGATGATACCTCTGATAGTGAGGTAGTACAGCCGCTTGACCAGTCGCTTGACGAGCCAGCATGGCCTGAGCTGCAATATGATGAATCGGGCAATATACCAGGTGTGCAAGCCTCTGATATAGACCACGCTACACCTGCGTGGCCAGAGGCGGCAACAGACAGTACGAGCGTTGCAGATGATAGCCAGACGGCAGCCCAGGTGGCTGATGCAGATATGCTGAGTGAGCACGTGTCGTTTGGTGATGAGGGCATGCCCTGGCAGGATGAACTCGCCGCTCCATCTACTCAATCGCACGTCGATGATGTCGCTCCAGCAGAATTACTAACGACCGAGCGCGCCATACCAGATGCAGTAGTGGCTAATGACAACCCATCGCCACAGCCAGAGGAGACGCGCACTGAGGATGCTATGCCAGAAGCTCACATCGATCGCCCATTGCCGCTGCTAAGTACGTATAATGAGCACCGAGCGACTCCTGAGCCACACTTTGATGCTCTACCGTCGTCTGATTCGCAAGAGGAAGCGAATGCTATTGATGCAACCGATGTCGCTCAGAATACGAATGACACCGCGCAAAGCACGGCAGCAATGCAGGTGTCGGATACTCCTGATAGCCAGTCAGAGCAGCTATATGCACCCGCTACACCACTGTTTGCCCCGGCTGATGATGTCGTAGCCAAGGCGCAGCAGATTATTGCTGCTCGCCCTGCGGCGTCCACCAATGATGCACCAACACCTCTGCAAGAAGAAGAGGACACGCCAAAGAATGCGCCCGATGTCGTACCGATCATGCTTTCTCAGCCAGTCGACCAACAGACTAAGCCATCGGTTGCCGATGTACCAGCTATGCATACTGCAGATGAGACAGCACCAGCTGAGCCAAATGATGATCAAGCAGCTGCTCCATCTATTCAGCGTCCGCGTGGCCGCTTTATGGATATTGTGGGTGGGGCAGCTCCAGCTGCTGCAGTTACTCAAACGGCCCGCCCGCGAGTGCGCCGCCAGGGTGCGGTGGTTGAGCCGCTAACGAGTAGTGCGCCAGTGGTTGGCATGGATATTCGTCCTGCACCTGGGCATGAGCCAGTGCAGCATTACACAGGAGCAGCATCGAGTCCTTCGGCAAGTGATGAAGCTAAAGCATCTGATGTAGCAACGCCTGATGGAGCGCCATCTGCAGATGCGCTCGACCTCCAGCCTGGCGATGAAAAGCCGCTAAGCTACACGCCATTCTTACCTGACGCCGAGACCAAGGTCGATAAGCGTCCACTGGGCGGTGCTGACACGCTAGTGGGTGATGCGCCGACATTGGCCGATACTACTCCGACGGGGATGTATCATGATGAACCTGGTGTATTTGGCACAGCTTCGACTGATAATAACGAGCCAGTGGTACCGTCGCATCTCTTTGCGCCGCATGATGAACATGCATCAGCTGAGCAATTCATCGATGCACTGACAGACACGAGCGAGAATGCGCCATCACTTTATCCGACGGATGATCACTACCCACTACCCGAGCAAGATACACCAGAGGCTGCTACGGCGGATGATGAGCCCATGTATCAGCTAGAGGATCACTATGGCGCCGACCGGTCGCTCTACCCAGATGAGCCAGCTGACTCTCATGAGGTGTCAGCCGATGGAGCAGGACCGCAGTTTGCAGAAGATGAGATTGACCTGAGTTTGCCTGTGCCTGGCCCTGGTGAGCCGGATATCGACTACTACGGCGAAGCAGAGCGAGTCGAAGCCGAGCCAATGACGATGGAGACTGAGTGGGATGATGAGCCAACCGCAAACGACCAAGCACACGTCGGCACTATCGAAGAAGCAGCTGCCACCACCCAAAATGGCGACACTGCGCTCGCCCTTCACCAAGCACTCCAGGAAGAGAACGAAGGCAATGTGGTCGCACCAATCTACAGTGCTGAGGAATTTACCCGCGCACCAAAGAAGTCGCGCCGCCGCCCCGAGCAAGCTGCTGGCTGGATTTGGTTACTGTGGATTGTCATGTTATTAGCGCTTGGTGCTGGCCTTGGCGCGGTCTATTATACACTCTTTGGCTAGCGCCAGTGTGGCGGCATCCGGTATAATAGGCTACTATGGATATACTCGATGGATTGAACGACGCCCAGCGCTCGGCAGTGGTGGCACTTGATGGCCCGGTCTTGATTCTCGCAGGAGCGGGCAGCGGCAAGACAAAAACACTGACGCACCGCATTGCCTACCTCCTGACTGAGCAGGGCGTCTGGCCAAATGAAGTCTTGGCCGTCACCTTCACCAACAAAGCAGCCCGCGAGATGCGCCAGCGCCTCTGGCAGATTGCCGGGCAGACTCAGGCAAGCTCGCCTCACACACCGCCAGCCGACCAACCACCTCGCTCCTTTATGCCGTGGATGGGGACATTCCATGGTATTTGTGTGCGGATCTTGCGGCGTGATGGCGCGGCCATCAGCATTCCACCGAATTTCGTGATTTATGACGAAGATGACCGTCAAGGGCTCATCAAACAAGCGATGAAGCAGCTTTCCATTGGTACAGACAAGCTCAAGCCGCGTGCTGCCAGTGCAGCAATTAGCAAAGCCAAAAATCAACTCCTCTCGCCCAGCGACTATGCGGCTAGTGCGCGGTTTCCCTTCCAGCAGGCGGTGGCAGAGATCTACCAGCTGTATGAGCAGCTGCTGGCTGATGCAGGTGCGCTCGATTTTGACGACCTCCTGCTCGAGACGGTGCGTCTCCTGCGCGATCACCCAGCAGTGCGCCAGCGCTACCAAGCGCAATTTAAGCACATCCTGGTTGACGAATACCAGGACACGAATGCTGCGCAGTATCAGATCATCAAGCTGCTAGTCAACCCACAGCGCAATATCTGCGTGGTGGGGGATGACTGGCAGTCGATCTATAGCTGGCGTGGCGCAGATTTTACGAATATTCTTAACTTCGAGCGCGATTTCCCGGGGGCGCTGGTGGTGAAGCTCGAGCAAAATTATCGCTCGACAGGGGCCATTCTCGAAGCTGCTGGCAATGTGATTAACAAAAATCAGCAGCGGACGGATAAAACCCTCTGGACGGCAGCCGGCCCAGGTGCACCCGTGCACGTACAAGCTGCCTATGATGAGGCAGAGGAGGCATATATCATTGCGAGCCAGATTGCTACGCAGGTGGCGACCGGTGAGCGCGACTATAGCGACTTTGCTGTCTTGTACCGTACCAATGCACAGAGCTATGCCTTTGAGCGAGCTTTCAACCAGCAGCGCGTGCCATACCAGTTGGTTGGTGGGGTGCGATTTTATGATCGTAAGGAGATTAAGGATATCTTGGCCTATCTGCGTCTTATCTATCAGCCAAATGACCGCGTGAGCTTTAGCCGGATCGCTAATGTACCAACGCGGGGCATTGGAGCAACAAGCCTGGAGAAGTTCCTCATCTGGCAGGGCACTAGTGGGCTCGATATCATTAGTGCGCTGGTTAATGCCAGCCAGGCAGCGACACTGACGAAGCGGGCGCAGACTACCCTGACGCAGCTGGGTCAGTTGTTACGCGGCTTCCAAGCGCAGGTCGAGGCTGCGGCTGATCCAAGCCAATTGATTGATGATGTAATTACCAAGACGGGCTATCGCAATTATATCCTCGATGGCTCGCCTCAGGCCGATGATCGCGAGGCTAACCTCAGTGCGTTATTGTCTGATGCGCGGGCCTTTGCCAGCATGCCAGACTTTCTTGAGGAAGTTGCACTTATGTCTTCGGCCGACCAAGCGACGGGTGCGCACAGCGTGACGCTTATGACGCTCCACGCTGCCAAGGGGCTAGAGTTTCCGGTGGTGTATATGGTGGGGCTTGAGGATGGATTGTTTCCTAGTGCCAGGGCACTCGAGGAGGGGCCAGCCGCACTCGAAGAGGAGCGTCGCCTCTGTTATGTCGGGATGACACGCGCTCGGCAGGAGCTCTATATGAGCTATGCGCAGAGCCGCTTGCAATTTGGTAGCCGCAGCTACAACAGCCCATCGCGCTTTCTTGACGATATGGGCATTGGCGTGTCGATGGTGCATGCCGAGCCAGCTACACCAGTGTACGACGACGCGTTGGATGAGGTCATGCCATATGAGGTTGGCGATATGGTGCGATCGCTCCAGTTTGGTGATGGTGAGGTGATCGACATCGATGGCATGGCAGTGAGTGTGCGCTTTGCAAATGGCTCTACCAAGAAGCTCAATGTGCAATATGCTCGCCTTGAGAAAATTACTCCCTAGGTAGAACTACCCACCATCGGCCAAAAAATGCTATACTAAAAAAATGAAAAACACACTTGTAAAGCAGCTGCGCCGCCTCTTGCCCGCAGCGATGATTCACACTCTCGAAGAAGTATATCGGCGGAGCCGTATTGCCCTGGTAGCGGCCCGCTATGGCAACCCAGCTAAGCATCTGCGCGTTATTGCCGTGACGGGCACGAATGGTAAAACTACCACCGTTAACTATATCAATGAAATCCTTAAAGCCAGTGGCCGCCACACAGCAATGTTCTCCACGGCACTGATCGAGGTGGCAGGTCAGCGCCAGCTCAACGACCTCAATGCGACAGTTGGCTCTACCGCGCGGATGCAGCAGTTCTTTGCTGAGGCTAAGCGAGCCAACGTGGACTTCGTTGTGTTAGAAATTACCAGTCACGCGCTTGATCAACATAAGCTTGATGGTGTGCCAATTGAAGTTGCAGTCATGACTAACCTCACCCAAGACCACCTCGACTACCATAAGACGATGGAGCGCTATGCCGCCGCCAAGGGTAAACTCTTTGCCCGGAAGCCGCGCTTTATTGTGCTCAACCGTGATGACGAATGGTTTCCATTCTTTGATAAATACACGGCGCGTGAGCAGAAGATTACTTATGGTCAAGATGCAGCTGCCACAGCTCGGATTACGCAGGCAGCGACCCGCAAAGTGGGCGGCAGTGCAACGGTGCTTCTTGATGGCGCGACAAAGCTACCACTGACAACACATCTTCCGGGGATATTTAATATTTACAACATGACAGCTGCAGCGGCTGCTTGCCAATTGCTGGGCGTCGCACCAGCGGACATTGCTCGGGGCGTAGCTAACCTCACTGGTGTGCCAGGGCGCTTCGAGCGTGTACCGGTGGATACGCCATACGATGTGGTAGTCGATTATGCCCATACTCCTGATGCACTCGAGAAGCTACTGACCTCAGCGCGGGCTATCACCAAGCGGCGTATCATCTTGGTCTTTGGTGCGACGGGCGATCGCGACAAGGCGAAGCGACCCATCATGGGTGAGATTGCTGCTCGCCTGGCTGACCAGATCATCGTTACTGACGAAGAGAGCTACAACGAAGAGCCAGCTGGCATCCGCCAGGCAATTCTGCGCGGCATCCACCAGGCGGGCGGGGCAGACTACACCAAGGAGATTGCCGACCGGCGCGAGGCTATTGCCCAGGCGCTCGCCATCGCCCAGGCGGGCGATACCATTCTTATCACTGGTATGGGCCATGAGCAATTCCGTATCATCAACGGCCAGCGCCAACCGTGGAATGACGCGGCAGTGGTGCGAAGTTTGGTTGCTGAGCATAAGTAGTAGCGATATTCCGACCCCTGATGTAGTGAGGTTTCAAGGAGGGTTTTTCTGGGCTATCCACTAGCTTTTTTGCCCGCATTTTGCTATACTACATCGTAGCGTACATTGCTACGCAGATTATGATACAGTCTATTCCATTTTTGAAATTTCTCTCGCCACGCAATCTTGCTATCGCTGGTATGGTTGCGCTGGTTGGTGTTGGTCTATGGCGGATTCCGTCCGTCCATGCAGCGTCACGCCAGCCAGGTAGTGGCGAGCATATCATCACATTGCACGAAGGCACGGCCAAGCGCGGGTTCTACACCAAGGCAACTACCTTGCGTGATGCGTTGCGTGAGGCAAATGTGCGACTTGACGATAAAGACCGCACCGAGCCCGAGCTTGATACGCCACTAGAGAGCGCCTCGTACGAAGTAAACATCTATCGAGCGCGGCCAGTGGTGATCCGCGATGGCGGGGCAGATACGAAGCTTATTACCGCTTATCGCACAGGCAAGCAGATTGCAGAGCAGGCAGGTATTCCATTGCACGATGAAGACCAAGCGGTGCTGGCTCGCTCGCGCGATATCATTGCTGATGGGGCGGCAGAGGTGATAACAATCCGCCGCGCAACGCCCTTTACCCTTGTATTTTATGGCAAAACCATCCAGGCATACACGATGGAGAAGACGGTCGGTGCAATGCTCAAGGCTAAGAAAATTACCTTAGGTGCTGATGACACTCTCTCGGTGCCAGCGAGCGCGCCACTAACGGCTGGTATGACGGTAGAGCTCTGGCGTAATGGCAAGCAGACGGTGACGGTAGAGGAAGAAGTCGACTTCAAGACGGAGGAGATTAAGGATGCCGACCGCGAGCGTGGCAAAAAAGAAGTCAAGACCGAGGGTAAAAAAGGCAAGAAGGCCGTGACATACGAGATTATTATGAAGAATGGCCGCGAAGAGTCGCGCAAGCAGCTCAGTAGTGTGGTAACGCAAGAGCCAGTCAACCGGGTCGAGATCGTTGGGACGAAGAAGAAGTCGGTCGATACTACCTTTAGTGGTGATTTTGCAGGGGCACTAGCAAAACTACGTAGCTGTGAAGGGGGGTACACCTCAAATACTGGCAATGGTTACTACGGTGCGTACCAATTCGACATCAAGACCTGGGGTGGCTTTGGTGGCTATACCAATGCAGCAGAAGCACCACCAGAAGTCCAAGACCAAAAAGCCTGGGAAACGTACCAGCGTCGTGGCTGGCAGCCCTGGCCAACCTGTAAGAATAAGATGGGGCTGCAAGACATCTACCGCTAGCAGCCTAGCTAAGAGAGTGAGATGATTACGAAGAGCCTCTATCGTCTGTGGCAGCATCGTCAACCAATGATGGCCTGCCTGCTGGGGCTAAGTGTGGTGAGTGGCCTTGTCGTGGCAAGCTATGCCTCGGCTCAGAGCCCAGCAGCAGTGCCAGCTCGACTGGTTACTGTAGTAGAGAATGGTCGAGAGCGTGCTGTGTACTCGACTGCTTCGTCTGTGCGGGAGCTCATCGCTACCTCAGGTATGAAGATTGATGCCTCGCATGATTCCGTCTCGCCCCACCTTGATGCGTCGCTTGCGCAAGCAGCGCCAACAGTGACAATCCTGCGGGCTCGATTAGTCACTGTGATAGATGGCAAGAAGCGTTCGCGTGTGCTTACCGCAGCACGGGTCCCGCAGGATATTGCTAAGGCGGCTGGTATGGTACTCTACCGCGAGGATAGAGTCAGTTTTCAGACACCTGGCAACATCGCACTGGACGGGCCAAGTGAGATGATGACGATTCACCGTGCACCAACACATACAGTGACAGCGGAGGAGCCGATTGCATTTGCGACTGAGACAATCAAAGACAAGCAGCAGTTCATCGGTAGCAAAACAATTAAGCGAGCTGGTCAGCCAGGCATTCGCCGTTTGACCTATACAGTCGAGATGAAGGATGGTGTTGAGATGCAACGCCGTCTAACAGCGCAAACAGTGGTAAAGCAGCCGACTGCGCAAATAGAAGTAGTTGGGACCAAGCCTAAGAATCCATTGACGAAGAGCAAGGGTGCGCATCACTTTATTGACAGCAAAGGGGTGAGCCACCGCGAGACATACTACGATTTGCCGATGAACGTTGCCATGCGTAACTGTGGCGGCGGCACTTACACCATTCGCGGTGATGGGGCTAAGGTCGATAAAGACGGCTACATCCTCGTGGCGGCGAATTATAGCAACTACCCACGCTGCTCGGTGGTTGAAACAAGCATGGGCCCAGGCAAAGTGTACGATACCGGAAGCTTTGCCACCAAGCATCCGCACGGCTTCGACCTCGCGACAGATTGGACGAAGGCGGACGGGAAGTAGCGTCCACCAAGTCGTTTGCCACTCCTCCGCCGGAAGTTTTTGCCATAGTGTCACAGTATATTGGTTTGCACAATATTATTTCACTTTAGCTACTATTTTTTATATTTTTTCATCCCAACTATAGTACAAATCGATTTGTACTATAGTTACCCTGTTTTTTCCTGTTAGCGTGGGTTCTTTTTATATATTTATATATAATAGGAGAGAAATCGATATAGATGGATATGGAGATATAAAGATAGAGAATAGCATGGATATAGAGACATGGGTATAAAGATATCGATACATAGAGAATAGATATAGTATCGAGATATATTGGTATGTATAGAAACATGCTTATTGCAGCGTATATACGGTGAGCAGTATGAGAAAGGAGTAAAGCGCTCAGCTTCTTCAGACACACACTTTGACTTACCCGATCAAATATGGCACACTTGAGGGTGGTGGGGCGACCAGCGCTCCCAGACTGCATGGAAAGGAGATGACCATGCAAAGAAGGAAAAGCGCATGGGACGGCCGTTCCATGCGTCATGAAGCCAGAAAGGCGCGCAACATTGCGCCATTCTGGGTGATTGGAATGGCTTCCTGGGCGGGTGTACCGCTCGGCAGTTACCTGTTACTGTTCCACTTCGGTGGGACGGCATTTGAGCGTCACGAGCTGCCTTGGCTCGTGATGTATGTTGCATGGCTCCTCTTCGGAGGGGTCATCGTGGCAGGCCAGCGCCTGCCGAAGGTGTTGGGGCTGCCGCTCATTGCAGTGGCCGCCGTCGGAGGGATTTTTATCTCCCTCCTTGCCTGGGGGCTTTCTGTCTAGCTTCGCAGGTCGTCCCTACCCACCAAGGGCGGGTTGAGCAGCGCCATGTGGCTTGCTGCTCCCCGCCCTTTTCTCTCGCTTGGAGTAAAATCACCTCGTCTTCTACCTCGCTTTTTCTCTGCCACTCTGCTATAGTAAAGCTATGGATTTAGAACTTGTGACACTGACTGGTAGCAAGCTACACGAGACTGTGTATGAGGTGATGCTGCCGACGCCGGATGGGCAGATTGCGGTCTTCCCGGGGCACGAACCACTCGTAACTCTGGCAGTGCCAGGTGTTGTAGCGGTACGTCGCGCCAAAGACGACAATGACGACCATCTGGAATACTTTGCCATCTCTGGCGGGGTGGTTGAGATTAGCCAGACAAAGGTACGCATCTTGGTGGACGAAGCCGAGCATGGCGACGATATCATTGAGGCTGAGAGTAAAGCCGCTCTCGAGCGTGCTCTCAAGCAGCGCGATAACGCCAGTAACCAAGTGGAGCTCGAGAAGGCCCACCAGCTGGTCGACCGCCATGCTGTGCGCCTCAAGGTGGCTGGCCTGCGCCGGCGCCACAACAAGCATCGCGTATAATATTAGGGTAACAGAGATAAGCGCAGAGAGATAGCATATAATGACGGAACTCTATTCACGTGCTTCATCATCAGATGAAGCACAGAGTTATCGACGTAATGATGAGAAGACTACAAGTAATTGTTATGAGCAGCTTGTTGTATCCTACCAATTAGGTAACGAGTATGGCCTTGGTAAGCTCGATACACCAGAGTGGTCTCGCGCAGCAGAGTTTGTCCAGCGGCTCGGCGAGTACTATCTGCCAGCAGTGCAGAATATCATTGGCGCGTGTATGGATGGTCGGCCCGGCAGTACAGCAGAAGCAGTGCCAAATGGTGCAGGCGGTGGCTTGCTCTACCTAGTGACGGATCGGCTGGTGTACGGTGATAGTGATTCTATTGATGAAGCGAATACCCGCGTTCTGGGGCAGATTGGCCAGATACCCGCGACAGTGCACGTCCGTCGGGATGACCATGCTCATGGCGAAGACGCTGGCTGCGCAGCAGCCGACAAGGTGGGTGCGATCTTTACCATCATTGCTCAGTATGGTGAGCAATTGCGCAGCCTAGCCACCGAGCTTGGCCTTGGTAGCGATAGTAGCGACGAAGCCCACCAGCAGATTATTCGCCATGCAACAGATGAGTCCAAGCTTGTTATGGCTAGTGGCAACGATCTTGTGGCAATGGTCGACGCGCAGCTAGCAAAGAGTGCTGAGCCCACTGGTGCTCACACCGATATGTTGCACGGTAGCCACCATGAGGCAGCGGTGGTGATGAATCAGCGCGCTGGGACGACGCTCGACCGCTATGCCTTGGCGCGGGAATTCGACCGCGCATCCGAGCATCACCAGGCTTTCAATATTGATACATGGGCCTTTGCACCCTCAGCCGAAGCACTCTACCCAGGCGATCCAACTGCTCAGCAGTACGCTACCACTGCCATGCTTTACTATAACCTCGCTGCTATCATGGCGTTGTGTGGCCCACGCATGACGGTGACGGTGCTTGCGTAATGTTGTAAGTTTACCAAGTGGTGGGGATTGAGCCTAAACCCTAAAGCTTCCCTACAGCTATGAACGTGAGAGTGGTGGGTGATTAGAGATTGAGGCTATTAAACGAAATATTTTGCAGCAAGAGGCGTATTGCTGCTTCTTTTTGCGCTACGCGATAGTGATTATGAGTTACTTTTTCCTGCTTTATAGATAAAGAATATCCAAAGTATAGCCGCCCTGCCTGTGCAGATGCAAAACTAGCGCTCTCGTTCGTCCTCATGACGATATAATTTGAGGATATCACCCTCCTTTACCATAGCACAAACACCATCTACTCAGATGTGCGCATAGTCTCATACCACTGGTGGATGACGTGCCGCGCCTCGGCCGTGCTGGTGGTGTGCATCAACTGGTCGCGCAGCTCCTTAGCGCCATCGAAATCGCGGATGTAGATCTTGTAGAAGCGTTTGAGCGTCTCGTATGGCCGGCCGAGCTGTGGCTGCCAGTGGTCGAAGAGGTCGAGGTGGTAGTGAAGGAGGGCGAAGTTGCGCTGCACCATAGAACTACTACCCTGCGCTACATTACCAGCACGCGGTGCAAAGCAAAATGGATCAGCAAACACCCCGCGGCCAATCATCACCCCATTGACGCCTGGGTGGGCTGCTACCAGTGTCATGCCATGCGCCCGATCGCGAATATCACCATTGATAGTGAGTAGTGTCTGCGGCGCAATCGCATCGCGCAGCGCCACGATATCATCAATCAGCTCATAGTGCGCTGCTACCTTGCTCATCTCCTTCTTGGTACGCAGGTGGATGGTGAGATTGACGATATCTTGCTGGAGCAGCGTTGTGAGCCACGCCCGCCACTCATCCACAGTGCTGTAGCCAAGGCGGGTCTTAACGCTGACTGGCAAGCCAGCTGTCGTGGCCGCAGCAATAGCCGCTACGGCAACGTCTGGATTGCGAATTAGCGCCGCTCCCCCGCTCTTGATGGCGCTCTTGGCCGGGCAGCCCATATTGATATCGATCCCTGCAAAACCCAGGCGTGTGCAGTGCTGAGCAAACTGCTCCATATCGCCTGGCTCGCCACCCCAGATCTGCGCCACTAGGGGGTGCTCGTCGTCCGTCTTGACGAGCCGCCCAGCAATTGCCCTGTCACCAGCGTGTACCCAGCCCGTCGCATTAGCAAACTCAGTAAAAAACACATCGGGCGCACCAGCCCGCTCCACCACGTGGCGAAACACCACATCTGTCACCGCCTCCATTGGTGCCAAAACAAAAAACGGCTGCGGTAAATCATTCCAAAACGACGTCATATCAAGCTATTATAACACAATTGATCAGGGGAGAGCCCCCACGCCCGCATGCGTAGAATAGGCGCGAGCGTGGGGGATGGGTGTGAGCATGATCTATTATAGATCACCCCCTTTCTGGGGTCGGCTCCTCCAAGGCATTTTCTTGGAGGGTATACTTACTCACAGCTGGGATGGCAGGAGTCGAACCTGCTACGAGAGCCCTCGTATGCTTGTCTCCATCGACAAGCAAACCTCTCGTACCCCTCAACCAAACGGGGCATCCCAGGTCGGTCTCCATTGACCGACTACTCCTTACAAAAACTCAAGCCGGAGCAGATCCGGCGAATTTTTGCAAGGATAGAGATAATTGTAATCTACTTGGGCGAGGCTGTCAAGTGGTAGGTGGCTAAAGCTGGCTGGCATAGCGCAGTCTCGCGTTAGTGTGCTCCATTCCCCTTGTGATGGTCTGCTCAATTAGCTTTGCACACATGCAAATATAGGGTCTCAAGAAAAGGAAGAAGCTCCTGCCTCAACGCATGATGCGGATGCAAGAGCTCGGGAGAGACTACAAGCGGTTCTGCTCGTTCTGGCGGGTGGCCAGGGCGGCGAGTGAATCTCGCGAGTCTCATGTGTTTTAAAGAAGCCTCCGTGGCAAGTACACGGCGCGCGAGAATGGATCTCGCAACAACGAGACTCCCCGATCGTTGCCTCCCAAGTGGCAACGATACCGCCTTGCCCCTCTTTGTTGTCCGACAAAGGCAAACCTGCGGCGGTTGCTATGGCAATGCTCAACGCGAAAAAAGCGGAGCATTTGCCATATGGCGGAGATAGCAGGAATCGAACCTGCCAATGTGTGCAAAAGAACACACTTAGCGAGGCCTGACCCCATATCTCCAGTGACGGATAGGTGTATAGCCTTCTGCTATACTTACCTATTCTCTCGGTTCCGCACGTGAAACCGACCGTCTTTGTTATAAGGATCAAAGATCCTTATGGCATGCTGGGCAGCGGTAATTCCGTGCCCCATCCACGTACAATGTAGTATGGCAGTTTTGACACGTTGTACGTATAGTATAAAGCCCCTGAGGGCTTTTCTTCGCGTAATAAGGCGCGAATATAGACATGAGGTATTCACCTCCTCTCTGCCGAAGTCTCGGCAGGATTGTCGGTGAACCCTTTTTCAAGGACGCTCTCGTGCTGAGCGTCTCGAGTTTTTCTGCATCTGGCAGAAAACAGGGTTCACTCAGTTGAGCTGTTACTATATATACCAATATACAGCGGGCCTGTCAATCAATATGCGCATGTCTTGCAGAGATTCTTGTTTTGTTCTTACGTTCTGTTTCATTCTATGTACTATTCGCAACAAATGACAGGACGACGCGGACTTATTGCACTCAGACAGTCTCACACTTCCTCTGTAAGGACCAGAGAAAGATAAGCAGAGTAATTTCTCCTAGAAAACCCACCCACCAGCGCAAGAGCTAAGAATGCCGTATATACTACACCAAAATGTTTCGGCCAGGGTAGCAAAAAGAGCTTGTCCATATGCTTGGCTATTAGCCACGCCATCCTCTCCTGCAGTGCGTTGCAGCAAGGGTGTATAGCGAATACATTGTCTATTGTGCCACAGATGCTCGCGCTTAGCCGCTATTCTTGCTCTTCTATACGCCGCAGCAGATCCTCCTCAAAGGCGAGAATGCCTTTGTAGGTGGCTGGGTAGTGGCTGGTGTCGGGCAGCTGGAGGTGAGTAATGCAGTGCCACACAGCGGCGATGAGCTGGGCAAATTCATCCAGCTCGGCCTGAGAAAAGCTGGTGCTAAGCTGGTGAATAGCACCCGTATCCTTATCCGGCTCGACGAACTGCAGCGTGGCTCCAGCAAAGTCGTAGCGGGCATAGTCGCGCGAGTGGCGCACAAGGAGCTCGTAGAACATCAGCTGTTGGCGGTATTTGTGCAGCTTAATCTTCTCGGCATCGGTGCGGCCCTGCCAGCTGCGGGCGGGCTTGCCCGTCTTGTAGTCTGTAACGGCGATGGTATTGGCAGCGTGGTCGATATCGACAAGATCGAGCGTACCAGTGAGGCGAGCATCACCGAGCACAACTCCTTGGCCGGCAAAGCTCAGCTCGGTCTTTTGCTCGGGGCGGAAGGTGTGCGCCTCGGCCTGCAAGAAGGCGCTCAGTGAATCGATCCCCTTGCGGCTAAAGTATGTGAAGTCCTCTGGCCTCAGCGGCTGGCGATTCAACTCTTGCTCAAAGTCGCCGAGGATATCCTCAGCCGGCCGCACCTTGCCCGTAGCGGTGAGGTGGGTGTGTGCACGCTGCAACACGTGGTGGATGGCATTGCCGTAGATGGCATGTGGGCTGGGTGCTTGCGGGAAGCGCAGCAGGTAATTGGTAAGAAAGGCTGCTGGCCCACCGCGCGAGACGTCTAAGAAGGCGGTAAGATGGGTGCTAGAGAGCTTATACTGCTCGAGCATGGGCTGGAGGAGCTGCTGCAAATCGGGCTCGGGCGTGCCAACTGGCGCAAGGCGGCGCTGCCAATCGGTGGTGAGCTGCGCGGTGAGGCTTGGCACGTCGTTGGGTATATCAACAGTGGTGGCAGTGAGGTTGATGCTGTCGAGGAAGCTGGCCGGCAGCGTTGCTTTGCCAGCATCATCTTGGGTGCTGTAGCTGATGGTGAGGTGGTCGCGCGCCCGCGTCATGGCGACAAAAAAGAGACGGAGGCGTTCGTCGTATGTATTGCCGGCGGGGGCAATAGCGAGGTTATCTGGATACGTGATGAGCGACACAGGTGAGCGCACGCGCCGCCCCCAGGTGCTATCGACCGCGCCAACGATATAGACATGGCCAAACTCTAGCCCCTTGGCCTTGTGTGCCGTCATGAGGTTGATGCGGCCGGTATGCGCCTCGGTGCGTTGGCGAATGGTGGTGATGGGTGTCTTGAACTGCCGGTGCAAGCTGAGGAGGTCGAGCATATCGACGAGCCGGAGCGTCTCGTCATCACCACGATGCTCCTGGGTGCGGCTGCGCAGGGTGCGCAAAGCCTCGAGGCAGGCAAGGTATGCGTCGGGCTGCTCGGCAAGCTTCTCGCGCGAGAAGTAATAGTCGTACAGTGGTGAGCGATAACGTACCGTGGACACGGCAGGGGCCGCTTCGGTAGAGAGACTAATTGGCTGGTCGAATTGGGCCATCTGCTGCGCCATATATTCGGTGATGACACTGGCTACGACGGCTTGAGTTTTTTCGCCAGCGGCTGGCTGCGGGATGCCAAGCAGATCATCGAGCACCATCTCAAGTGGCTGATGCTGCGCCTGCCACGCCATATGGATGAGCCACACCATTAAGGGTTGGAAGGTGGGGCTTGCCATCATTGTCTCACCCCACGTTTGGCGATTGCGCCACGCCTGGAGGCTGAGCTGCCAAATATCCTGGCTGGCAAAACCAAAGGCCGGGTGTGCTATCAGCTCTGGCAGCAGGCTATCGGCGGTGGGAAACTCCCCTGCTGCTATGGCTTCGACCACCCGTGCGAGCAGCTCGAGCACCTGGATGACAGGATTATCAAGAATATTGTCGCGCCGCTCGTAATTGATGGCAATCCCTGCCGCCTGCAGGTGCGGCACCAGCGCCACTAGCTCGCGGTGACGCCGAGCCAGGACGGCGATCTCCTCGGGCGGTGTGCCGCTGTCGATCTGCTGGCGAATCTGCTGCGCTAGCCATTGGCGCTCGGCTAAGCTGGTGGGCAGCTCGGCGAGGTCGACCGTTGTCTGCGTTGGCCGGTGGTGGGCAGTAAGCGTCTTATCGAGCTCAGGAAGCACCGCCTCTAACCGGTCGCCCCCCTGAGTAATGACGGCGCGGGCAGGTGCGAGGATGGCCTTGCTAGAGCGGTAGTTATCCGTCAAGACGATCAGCTGCACATCACGGTAGTGGCTGCGGAAGCGATGAATATTGCTCACATCTGCTCCCTGGAAGCTGTAGATTGCTTGGTCATCATCCCCCACCGCCATAATGTTGGGGCGACCCTCGTGGACGGGGCTACTCGTTAGCGAAAAGAGGATGCGCAGCTGCGCGAGGTTGGTATCTTGGAATTCATCTACCATGATGTATTGGTACTGCTCCTCAAGGTTAGCGCGCAGCTCGGGCTGGGTATCGAGCGCCTGAGCGAGCTGGAGAATCATATCATCGTAGTCATACAGACCAGCCGCACTCAGCTCAGCAAGATACGCATCATAAACCTCAGCAAGGGCGCGCAGCTTACCAAGGCGCTTGCGATCTTTTAAGACATAACTCCCAGTAGCATCTTTCTCGCACCAGTGGTTGCGCCAGGCGGTCAGTGGCGTGGTCTTGCCACTATCGAGCGTCTCATCGATCGCTCGAGCCAGGCTGAGTGAGAAGCTATCAGCCAGTGGTGGAATGGTGGGCGGCAACGGCGGCAGTGGCAGCTGAGCTGCTTCGCCCGCCAGCGGGGCAAGCTTGCCCGCCATTGGTTTGCTTATTCGCCCGGCGGCAAAGACCTCGCTGAGGCGTGGTTCGACAGCTGCCACGAGCGCCTCATCTGCATCAATAACTTGCCGAAGCTCTGCGCTGCTCAGACCAGCCTGCTTGAGCTGGCTAATGCTGCGGCTAATGTCTTGCAGGTAGGTAAACTCACCATTTTGCTTGCTACTGAGAGGGTTATGATGATCGAGCTGGCCAAGGATACCACGCAAAATCTCGTAGCTGCCAAGCTCGTCGGTAGGCTTAAGCGATGCACCGTGATAGAAATATTCTCGGTGGTGATTAATCGCCTCACTGCCAAAGCTATGGAAGGTATGGATAGCGACGCGGTAGGCATCTGCCCCAATGATACTGCGCAGACGCTGACGCATCGCGGCTGCTCCGCTGTCGGTAAAGGTAAGACAGAGAATATTCTCAGGCAGCACATCTGTCTGGCGCAGGATGTTGGCGGCGCGCATGCTGAGTAGCTCTGTTTTGCCAGTACCGGGGCCAGCCACGACGAGCAGCGGCCCATCAATCGTATCGACAGCAGCGCGCTGCTGGCTATTGAGGTGCGTGTATCGAGTCGAAAATTCGTGTTCAGACATGTCTCCATTATCGCACACTCGCCGCATCGACTCTAGCGGCCAGGCCGAGATTCCGGTATAATATCTATCATGGACTTTGGTAACCACATGGATGTCGCATATGTGCAAAAGGCTCTCGCCGCGCGCTTTGGTGTGCAGCTAGTGATCGATCGCGTGGTGGCGCGCAATATTGCCGCAGGGCTTGCCGCCAAGGCATCAGTGTTTTTTGCGACAGACGGCCAGCTCTATTGCTTGGTCTATGGGCCATCGCGCCTCTTGCTTGGCGATGTGAAGAAGATCGCGGTGCGAATTGGTCTGCGCGCTGAGACATTCTTTCCACCCCGCGGTCAGCCAGAGTATTTTGACGAATTTGGTCGGCAAAAATTTCGCGAAATATTTCCCGGGTTTGGGCGCATCACCGATCGCGACATTATGTACTATCGCACTCTTGCGCCATACAACCCAGCCCTCATTCTCGTTGATGAGGTGAAAGACGGCCATATCTACCAAGCAGACAGCGATGCGCGCAGTGGCTGGCGGGTTGCCGCCAAGTGTCAGTATCATCGAGGAGGAATGAACTAAATTATGAAGGACTATCTGGTCATCATCCGGCGCAACTTTGCCTCGCCCATCGTGCTGGCGATTTTGCTTCTTGCTATGGCGCTGGTCTATGTGCGGGAATATCGCGATGCCTGGTTTATATCATTTGTGATTATGGTCAATTCGCTGATTGGTGCCGTGCAAGAGATTCGGGCTAAGCGTGCTCTGCGTAAGCTTGAACTGATGAGCGCGCCACGTGCCCGCGTTGTCCAGGCCGACGGTACCATCACCGAGGTGCTTTATGATGCGCTGCAGGTTGGCGATACCCTTGCGCTACACACTGGCGATGAGCTACCCGCCGACGGCGTTGTGCTCGACGCAAAAGGCCTGGAGGTAAATGAGAGCATGCTCACGGGTGAATCTGCCGCGGTAGACAAAGCACCCCGTGATACCATCTATGCAGCCACAACAGTGGTAGCGGGTACAGCCCACGCTCGCGTCACGGCAGTTGGTAGCGCCACCAAGGCTGGTGCAATCAGTACCGTACTTAAGCAGTATGCACCGCAGCCTACGCCGCTCCAGCGGGCTATCCAGCGGGCTATTACCGTCTTAACCTATGGCGCAGTCGTGCTAGCGCTGCTTATCTTCGCGCGCTATCACTTCGCGGGGTTGCAAGCTGTGAGTATTCTCAAGACGATTATCACCGCGGCGATTACCGTTGTGCCGGAGGGGCTGCTCCTGGCGAGTTCGCTCCTGCTTGCCTTTGGCTCGCTGCGCCTGGCTCAGGCCAAGGTCTTGCCGCAGAAGCTCTCGGCGATTGAGGCAATGGCATTGCTCGGCGTGCTCTGTGTGGATAAGACGGGTACCTTGACGAGCGATGATGTGACATTTGAGCAGGCTGCGTCGTTTGACGCATCGACCAGTGATGAACTCGTCGCCCACTACGCCGCCCTGGTTGCTCACGAAACCAGTGGGGGTAATGCGACTGGCCAGGCAATTCTTGCTGCGCACCAGGCTCCCGCCACCCACGTTCAAGAGGTGATGGCGTTCTCGTCGAGCCGGAAAATGGCAGGGGTGCGGGCCGAGATTGATGGCTCAGTGCAGACGCTGATGCTAGGCGCACCAGAGTTTGTGGCGCGGCTTGCCCCACTCTCACCAGCCCAGCAAGCGCAAATCGATGCCTGGGCAAATGATGGCCTGCGTGTCCTCCTGCTCGCCCGCTTTGCCGACAGCACCGTACCACTCAAGCAGCTCACCGCTGGCTCGGGTCAGCCGCTGGGGGCAATCGTCCTGCGCAATAGCCTGCGCCATGGCGTGGTTGATACCGTGCGGTTTTTGCAGGGCCAGGGTGTAACGATTCGCGTTATTAGTGGAGATAACCCACGGACAGTCAGCTACATTGCCAAGGCGGCGGGGATTCACCAGCCCGAGGCAGCCATTACTGGCGCAGAGCTTGCCCAGCTCGATGATGCGGCCTTTGCTCGGGCGGCCGATACGCACACAATCTTTGCCCGCGTCTTACCCGAGCAAAAGGAGCGGCTCATTGCACACTTCTCAGACCAAGGGCGATTCACTGGCATGGTGGGCGATGGCGTTAATGATGCCTTGGCGCTCAAGCGAGCCGACCTTGGCGTCGCGATGTATGCTGGTGCACCAGCTAGTCGGCGTGTTGCCGATATTATTCTGCTCAACAACTCCTTCACATCATTACCCCTTGGAATGGAGCTAGGCAATCGCATCATGCAGGCAATCGAGCTCATTGGCGTGCTCTTCTTCCATAAGATTATCTATGGTGTCGTGCTACTGGCCATTACCCTCACCCTCGGCATTATGTACCCATATGCACCGCGCCATCTTACCTTTATGAATATCTTCCTCGTGACGATGCCGACCATTATGTGGACGCTCTTTCCGCCCTCACCGCGGCACCGGATTGACCCCCGGCGCTTCTGGCACGATACCCTGCTGGCGGTGACGCCAATTGCAGTATTCACAGGGGCAACGGTGGCTAGTGTGTATTGGCTTGGTCGCACACTCTACCCAGACCGCCTCGGCGAAGTAGCAACAATGACAGTGCTGGTGGCGACCTTCTATGGCGTGTATCTGGTATTTTTGGCTGGCCGCATGCTTGGTGTCCAGCTCGATAAGCGGGCCCATCTTGCGCGTATGCTGTATATGCTTGCTGTATTGTTTGTAACAGTAGTGAGTTTTGGTGTTGGACCGCTCCGTGAGTTCTTCGATTTCACCCCACCAAACCTACTCCTGCTCTGGCCTAGCATTGCCATTATTATTCCAGTAACCATACTGCAATGGTGGTGGGCGTGGCGTGTAGGCCAGCGCTTTGTGGTGACGTCTCATGGTAAGTAGCACAAAGCAATTAGTTTGACATAATTGCACTAACGGGTTTCTTATAGTATTTTCAGAATTACCACAATAAATTAACCATCAGAAAGGAATGTATGTTATGTCAGACAATACAGATAGATCAGCCTACGATAAGGTCATACGCGCTATGCTGGATGAACCTATGACGATTGTGTTAACCACCGAAGAAGTGAGCAACCTAATGGGACTTATTACCGAAACTCACACTTGGCCCCTATGCACCTTCTGAGGAAGAATGGAGACAGTTGGAAAACGTACACGGCCTTTCCTCTGCTGATTATTACTTAAACATTTCCAAGAAGCTGGGAAGGTATCTGGACAATACTACTTCTCCTCGCGATAAATAAAGAATACCCTAAAGAATAGCATAGAAGCATCATCCCAGCCATAAGGGGCGTATAGATAGACTACACCTGTATAATGAGTGTATCTATTCTTATATATCCTTGCTGGAAATGCGGAACGGGTTGAGGTAGAACCGCATTCTAAATTCACCGACCCACAACAATTACACTTGATTTAAAATGCAAGTCGAGATATGTTTGATATAGCATTAATGTAATAAAGGAGTATATATGTCATCCATTAACCCAACGTCGAGTTCAGGCAAAAAATACGACTACGACAAACCAGTCACCATCACCTTTACCGCGAAAGAATGGTTTGATCTCACTGGGGCAATCGATGAGCTTACGATGGGCGACTATGCGCCTGACATAAAAGGATGGGAATGGCTACAAGAGGTGATGGGTGTTGCAGATCGACAGACAATCAACAACTTGAGCGACAGGATCACTTACGCATGCCACCAAGAGCTCGATAACTGATTAGGCCACAATGCAAAGACGGTGAACCTCCTTGAATGCCAATTCTTCTGACGGTCAAGCAAATCCTTCTCCAGATAATGCGAAGGAAGAGGCGCCAGATCGCTACATTCCAGACAATCTCGATGAAATTATGCAGAGAGTATACGAGCATGGCGTTGTTCAGAGAAAACATCACATCCAACAGGGCATGAGTGAGCAAGAGTATCTTCAAACGACAAGAGACACTATTACCTCACCTTCTATCATTGCTGAGCTTCAGCAGCATGGCGGTCCTACATGGCTATATGGTCGTAAGTTTGGAGATACTGAACAAGTTGTCGTAGTCCTCTAAATATGGGGAGTGAGGCTAGAATTGATGAAGATCAAAATGCCGCACCCCTACGATGCACCATCATACCCATATGCAAACGCCCCTGTCGAAGACGACAAGCAGAATATCTCACCATGCGACTCTGGGTGGTAGCGAGCAACACACTGACCTCCCTCTCCTGTTGCTGCGCGAAGAATGTTGCGCGAGTCGGGTGATAAATTTTGCTCGATACTAAGCAGTGGCGATGTTTTGCCATACTCACTATACGGCTGCCACAATGAGCAGCCACCAGAACAATCGGCAAAAGGCTGAGCTTGGAGCAGCTTCTGGCGTGTCTTCGTGTCTGTGACGTAGCCAAGCACTGTGCCACTTGGGCTTTCGCGGCTGAGCTGAGGTGATCCTTTGCTATATTTGACATCAAGCGATTGTGCATATTTGCGAGAGAAGCGCTGCTTGAGCGTCTCAGTGGCATTAACCCGTGCGAACGGTGCATCCAAAAGCAGATAGGGAAGGCCGTACGTAACAGCACTGTACGTCATAAGGAGAACCCCAACGATAATAACCTTTCTTCGAGTAGAGTGTCGCATAAAACTTATTATAGCCTATTAGCATGCAGGCGTCTAATCAAACACTGTCATTTCTATTCTTGGCCCGCGATGTAAGGTAATAATTGCGTAATAAGATAATTCAAAGGTGTGCTCACTATCGACAGAAAAACACCAGATGCTCCTCACAGGGCGAACATGACAAGCAGAAAGGCGAGTCAGAGGTTCGCGCGGGCTTAGCCCGCAGTTTCCTCCTCTCTAGATCCAGGGTTCTCGAAGAAGACGAAGACGTTGAATATCCTCATATCTTCGTCATGCGGCGTACCATATGAGCTGTGATCACCAATATATACATCGGTGACATGTCGATTGTGCTGTTGCAGTGCATGGCGCAATGCATACTCACAGACGATGCTGTCCTTGAAGACCGCAAGATCATCGAGGATGTAAAGGCAAAGGACATTGTCGTACAATCGAGTATCGTCAACGTTCCTTGTCTTGTCTATGAACGCCTGCACGATGAGGGGCAGCTCTTGCTCCTCAAAGTGTGCAATTCGCTCAGCTTTGTGCTCCTCCTGGTGCGCACGATAACCGTGTTCGGCGAGCTGGTGCTCGCGTACGGCTTCGACCGGGATGAGATGAGCCATTATAACCCTCCTGCTTGTCATGGAAGCTTCTGAGCAGGATAACTCAAAAGCTAATATATATATCAATATATGGCGAGTGTGTCAATAAGATAAACGTTCTCTCATTTCCTCATGACCCTTGGCGATTGAGGCCTATAGCAATGTAAGCAAAAGAGCGGCCGATACAGCATAGAGGAGAGTGTATGTGATATGGAGTGGCATATTCCATGCAAGATATGTTTTTACTGTCTTCTCATCATCCAATCGTCGCGCACCATTGACAAAAAATTCCGCCTTGGCAAAGCCAGTTACCATATGAGTGGTAAGCATGAGAAATGGAACAGCCGCTGCAACCACGAGTGGAGCCGGCCCTCTCGTATAGTTGGTAGCGAGAGAAATTATCGATAACATTGCGTGGCCAACCAATACAGCTGTGTGGTAGATCTGCACTCGAGTATTATTATGAAACAGTGCCCAATTTTGAGATGCGCCAGGTATCTTGTGTTTTAAAATATAATCAAAATAGCGTCCTAAAGTAATAGTATACATAAGCATCATCCCAGCCATAAGAGCTGTATAGATAACCTGCATTTGTATCATGAATGCGCTCATTTTTGTATTTCCTTTCTCAATGTCTGAATCGTGAAGAATCACTTTTTTATAAGAGCGATATAAAGCCACTACGTAAGCCGGTCAAGCACCACCAAATGCTCACTGTGCGGCGTGCGAGGGAAAAAGTTGTAGCCTCGGTGATAGGCAATGCCGTAGTGCGTGGCAAGAAGCGCCACGTCGCGCGCTTGAGTGACGGGGTTGCAACTGAGGTAGAGGATGCGCTGCGGCTGGGTGGCGAGGAGTTTGGTAATGACATCGGTGTGAAGACCGGCGCGTGGTGGGTCGAGGATGATAAGCGCATCACTAGTAATATACTCCAGCGCTTGCTCGCTGGGTGCGAGAATGGCCTTGGCTTGGCTCGTGCGGCCTAGCTGGCGGATGTTGCGCTGCATTTCGCGCACTGCATCGGCGTTGATCTCCACTAGTGTGACGTTATCACTGCCAATCGTCAGGCCAATCGTCCCCACCCCGGCATAAAGGTCGAGCGTGGGTTGTGGTGTGCCATCCTGCACCTGGACGAACCGCTGCATGTCACGCAGCGCTTGCTCATAGACGGGCAGATTAACTTGGAAGAACCCTTCGGTGGCGTAGTGAAATGGCACGCCAAGAACGGTATCCTGCAATACAGGATCGCCAAAGCATGCCAGGCGCTCGGTGATGCGACTGGCTGGCGAGCGGGGGTCGGAGTAGATAATCTCGCCGCCCTGGGCTGGTAAAGCGACGGCTTCGTCTGGGCTGATAATATCTCCCAGGTGGTCTTTGGTATAAAGCTGCCACACGCAGTTCCCCGCTTGGTCGCAGCGGATAAGGAGCGTCTTGAGCTGGCGCGCCGTCACCTGCTTGGTGCGCAGCAGGTCGCGCACCTGCCGAGCGAGTTGGTTGATCTCTGGCCGAGCTAAGCTCGTCCCGTCAACGACAATTTTACCCTTGCTCCCCCGCCGAAAGAACGCGAGGTCGAGCGTCTCGGTGCCATCCTCTGCCCTGTCGCTATACCAACTGAGCTCAACTTTATTGCGGTAGCCATAGGGTATATCATCGCAAAAAACGTCAATTGGCTCTGGCAAGACAATATCGTGCAGCTCAAAGGCCTCCTCGATCAGCGCCGCCTTATAATGCTGCTCACTTGCCAGCGGCATAATTTGCCATGGGCTGGTACTGAGGTAGCTCTCGGGGTCGCGCGGGGTGATGCGCTTGGGTGAAGCAGCGAGCACCTCAGTCACCACTCCTTCGACGAAGTGCGATTTTTTCTTGGTGATGCGGATAGTAACAATCTCGCCCGGTAACCCACCCCAGACGAAGGCTTTGCGGCCATCGTCAAGTGTGCCGAGGGCTTGCCCACCACCAACGATCTTTTCGAGTTGGATTGTTGCGAATGTTGGTTTTCTCATTGCATCTATTATACCATGTGTCGCGAGGTGATGGCGGTGTCGATGGGTGTTGTGTGGAGCTTCTCTATTTGCCTTGCTGCCATTGCCAGGTCGTGACCATCGGGTGGTCGGTGTGGTGCTTGCGTGTGTGGGCGAGGCACTGCTCAATCGCTGCCTGGCAATGCCCCGTGAGGCGCTGGGCATCGTCTGGGGAGATAACGCCTGTTGCGCTAAGGCATGTTGCAGCGGCAATGGCAAGATCATAGCGGCTAGCCTGCTGGTGGATGAGGTTCATCATGAGCGTGTCGCCGCGCGGTGCTAGGCCGAAGCTGTGAATATCAAACTGCCGACCATCGACTCCATAGGCAAAGAGCGTTGCAGCGAGGGAGCGTTCTTCGCCCGGATAGGCGATAATCACCGGCTTGGTCGTCGTTAAGGTGCGCGCGAGCGTTCGCCGTGAGACGGGCTGCGTGAGCGTGCCAAAGCCACGTGGTGTGAGGCTCGAGATATTGACGCAGCGTACCCGGGCAGCCGGGCAAGACTGATTGATGAGCTCAATAGCGGCCAGTACCTCTGTAGTAGCAATGTCACCACACGCGGCAAGTACAATGTCTGGATTGGTCTGGCTCGCAAAGTTCCACGTAGCAAGCCCCGCATGCATCTGAGCTCGAGCCGCCTTAGTGGTGAGCCAGGTAGGCTGCGTGGTATCGCTGGCATGCAATATATTGATCGCCTGCGTGCTCGACAGCATCGTATCGAGGGCCACCACCGCGCAGTTGCTATCGGCTGGGAAGTAGACCGTTGTTGGAGTATCTCGCTGATCAAGCGCATTGGTTACCTGCTTGGCACTCTGGTGCGAGAGGATGGTGTTGAGGCTAGGTAGCGATGCGCCGCTTGGCTGGCTTGATAGAGCTGCGGTATACGAGCGACTTGCCGCGCTCATGTCCTCATGCAGGGACGCTCCAACGAAGACGCTTTGCCTCCCCTGCTTCAGATAGCCAAGCTGTATACCACGTAGCACACCTGCTGCTGGGTAGCTCATCGTGTGGCTATCTGGCGCGTGTGGTGCTATGCCTGGCTGGCTGCCCCACTGCCAGGCTCGTGGGTGTGATGCAAAACGCTGAGCGAGTGTACCGCTCTGCAGCGACGGACTTATAAAAAGCCGGAAGCTATCTGGCGCTGCATCCTTGGCAAGATCGGCCAGATACGAGCTAACACCGGAGAGCGTATTGCTGCGCTGCGTGCCAGGTGGCGTCGCGACGACCGCATAGTGCTCAATGGCTAGCCGGCGTCGTGGTGTGGCCGACAGGGCGGGCTGTGTAGTGGTGAGCTGGGCTATACTTGGGGAGGAGTCATTATCGGCATGAGCCGCAGCCGTGTGTGGCAAGGCCTTCGTCTCGGCGAAGGTGAGATTACCTGCTGCGTCAAACAGGTTCTCTGGCTCACACCAGGCAAGCACCCGAGTAAGCCATGCCTGCGTGCGTACCTGGCTCGAGTCAGCACCATCTGCTTTGCGGTGAGCAAGCGCTGCCTGTGCCCGGGCAATGCTTGACGGCTGAACATCGCCACTATCATGCTCGGCTGGAGTGGGAGAGCTCTCTTGTGCTTCGTGGTCGTCTAGTAGCACCTCGAACTGCTCTGGAGTGCGCACAATCAACAGTGGTCGGCGGGCTTTGTGTGAGCGCGGCTGAGCTGGCTGGCGCAGAGCAGCAGTGCGCTCAGTTGCCCACGCGAGCGCAGCAGCGTAGTCTGCGTCTGGTTGGCGTGGGTCGGCTGTGGTGCAGTCAACGATTCGCGGCTCATACCCATAGCCAATAAAAAGCGCAAGCAGCTCGTAGGTAGAAAGTGTGGCGAGTAGCGTCTTGGACCGTAGCTGGATGATCGGGGTAATCGTGCCGTCAGCTGCTGGGCTCAACAGTTTGGCAACGTGCCACGGGGTATCGTCTTGGGCCACCGCGCTATCGATCAAGCAATAGATCATTTGCTCTGGCTGGCCAAGTGTCCTGCCGCTTGCCTGAGCAAGTGCACCACCAAGACGAGCGTCACAGAGATGTATTGCGTTAGACAATGAGGTTTGCGGATCGTGTGTTAACGTGCAGAGCGCATCAATCCCCGCTTGCGAGCGCGCAATATCGCAGTCAGGTTGTAACATATCATACACGAGCGCATGAGCGCGTGCTGCCGCCCATCGCTCACGATCGGTAATAATGAGCGGTGCTGCGCTATCTGACTGATCATACTCCGCAATCTGAGCCAAGCTAAAGCTCAGCGCGAAGTCCGCCGCAAGCGCTGCCCGGAGCTCATCCAAGCAAAGCTGCTTTATATCGCTTGTCTGCAATGGCTGTCCAGCTAGCGGGGTGCGCCAGAGTACACGCTGTGCTAGCACAGTATAATAGGCCGCTTGCCGGTAGCGCATCGTCATCCCACCATTCGTATCCATTGCTTCTAGTATACACGCTTGTGCTTGCTGACGGAATAGGCCGAGGCGAGATTGTGCTCA
Organism: uncultured Candidatus Saccharibacteria bacterium; assembly: GCA_938041555.1. Lineage (GTDB taxonomy): Bacteria > Patescibacteriota > Saccharimonadia > Saccharimonadales > Saccharimonadaceae > Saccharimonas. Next base: position 40,117 of record CALIAC010000036.1, read on the forward strand.
TTTACGACTCATGAGCTTGTCTGCTACACTAACAGTATGAAACGACGCGTTGCTAGCCATGGCCAACATTTTTTGCGTAGCCCCCGCGTAGCGGCTATTCTATTGGGCCACAGTACCATCCACCGGCGTGATACGGTTTATGACCTCGGAGCAGGTAGCGGCGTTATTACGAGCGCCTTAGCACGGCGCTGCCACCAGGTAGTGGCAGTCGAGAATGAACCACGTGCGCTCGATGCTCTGCGCAGGCATACTGCAGCCGTGTCACATGTCCGCATCATCGCGGCCGATATCCGCCAGCTTACGCTTCCTACTGAGCCATATAAAGTATTTGCCAATATCCCCTTTGCACTCAGTGCCGATATCGTGCGGATGCTCACCACTGCTTCTACCCCACCACAGGCGATATACCTCATCGTCCAGCGCCAGTTTGCGTACAAGCTCGTGCCGAGCGACCGCCACTTCACAGCGGCGCTGGGTGCTCAGCTGGCACCGTGGTGGCAGGCGCGGATCCGCTACCGCTTGCGCCGGACAGATTTCACACCGCCACCCGCCGTCGATACGGTATTGCTTGAGCTCTTGCCACGCACTGAGCCCTGGCTGCCCCGCAATCAGCAGGCAGCGTACAGCCAGTTTGTGGCGCAGCACTACGCCGAGCCGCGGCGCTTCGCTGCCCTGCCGCGCGCCCAGCTTGGCATCAACTCTGAACGTAAGCCGTCAGAGCTCCAGCCCAAGCAATGGGTGCAGCTATATCAAGCAATGCAGATGAAATAATAATAAACTTTCTAAACCAGGGTGAGCGGTCTACTGACAAACACCCTACGATGCCTACAGTGGCTCGTACTGATAAAACCGGTTGCTGTCGTGTGCACGTGCATTGGTGATAATATGTGCCGGGCGCGTGAGGTCGCGATGCTGCTGGCGGTAGGCGCGCGTTGCGGTAAAGACGGTTTGCTGCTCGGGCACAGTGGTAACAACGCGCAATCGGTCGTTATAGCGGGCAATCATTTCGTACATCGGTCGCTCCGCCTCAGTCACGGCAAGCGTCATAGGGCGATCGACGCGCACATTGTCACCCTGGAGTTGGTCGTTGAGAAGTTTGACGTCGCTGGAGTAGTGGGCAAGAACCTCTGGATTGTAGCGATAGGTCTCGGCATAGCGCCCGATACCAGTAAGGGTGAGTCCACCAATCAAGAGAGCCATAGGTAGCAGCCCAGCCACCCGAGCGTATGGGTTGCGTGGAAACATCTGGTACCAGTGGTTAATCAGCCAAGTTATGCCAAACGCGATGACGATTGCCATCACCGGAAAGAGCGAGGTTACCAGCTGCGGATTACTAATCACCACGCCCAGTAACGGCAAGCCGACTAGGAGTGCTGCGTAGCTGCGTGCTGTGTAGTAGTGGCTCAGGAGCGAGGCAAGACCAATTAGCATAATTAAAATCATACCAACCGAGTACAATGGCTGCACAAGGTATGACTTATTCGACGCAAAGAGCCCAAAGAGCGTCGTGCCAAGGTGGCGAAGATTTGCTCCTACGTTGATTGACTCGAGCGGCAAGCCAAAGAGCTGCTTGAGTACATCATGGTTAGTGATGCTTGCGTAGATAAGTGGCAGCATCGCCACGAGGCCAATGACGGCTGCCAGAGCAAGGCGGCTGCGCTGCACGCGCAGAATTGTATAACGAGCGTGCGGATGAGACACCCCCAGAATCCCAAGTGCAATAACGACATAGATACCAAGTGGCGCATACAGCAGGAGTGCCGCCAGTACACAGGCCGTCACTTTCCAGAGAGTGGAGAGAAACTTCTTCGTCCGAATGGCACGCGTTGCAGCATAGAGCAGCCACACAGTGAGGCAGCTAAAGAGTATAGCTGGCGTGCCATCTTGCGCCAAGAAAAGAAACTGCGCCGTCATCGTCACGAGGATCGTTGTAATAAGCGCAATGTTCCGGGAAAACCAGGAGCGAAACAGAAGGAGCAACCCAAGCGCCGTCATCAAAGCAATCGCCATAGATGGCAGCTTAATCGACAGTGGTGCCACGCCGAGCACCGCGAAGCTCAGTTTTTGCAGGCCATGATACGGCGCATTGATAACCATAGCAGGAGTAAGATTCTGGAAGGATAATTGGCTGCTCTGCAATGCTGCATCGAGCTCGCCCTGCCGCAGCTCACCAGGGATAAACAACCCAGCCAGCACAACTGCCGCAATAATTGCTACCACCACAAAGCCATAACCGAGGCCATACCGCCAGCGGTACAAATGATAGTCGACAACTTGCTTTGCCATATTGCCCTATTATACCCGAGTTTGCGGGGGTGCTCAAGAGCGAACCACCTGCCCTTTGCGCGTTCGCAGTAGCACATACCACAGATAGAGCGAGCCAAGACCAGAGATAGCCAGGCCAAGAGCAGCACCAGCCGTCGTCTGGAGGAAAGTGTGTGGGCCGAATCCATCTTGAACAACATAGTGGTGATAGAGATATACGGCCGCTAATGCGACAAAATAACCAAGGATGGCCACAAACGCTGCTGCTTGCTGACGGTATGGCGCAACTGCCGAGCGTACGGTGCGAATCATGACATAGATGGCTTGCACGGCGAGGTTGATTGCATAGACAAGTATGATGAGCATAGTGATATACTCTTGTGGCTGCGTCCTCTCAAAGCCAGTTGACGTGATGTAAATACCCATTGCTTCAACAAGAGTGAGAAAAACGCCGATAAGGATAATCCCGCAGCAGACAAGAATGATAGCGAGGCGCTCAATGATTCTGCGCTGCCCCAGTGGAGGATGCTTGAGCTGGATTGCTTGCACTGGGGTGGTTTGTGTTTGAGTTGTCATAGTATTCTCCTCGCTATGTATGTGTAATAATTGCTAATGTGGTACGTCTAAAAACCTAGAAGTCTTTTTCGCGCAGCTTTGCTGTGTATTAGTGCTGAGTATCCCATCGAATACCACATACACACAGCACTCAGAGTAGTTACTATAATGCCGAAGAAACACAACCGTGGGCTCGACGAAAACACATGAATTTGCTGCGCAGACAAAGCATTATAGACCACCTCACCCGCTATCAGTAATGGAAAGAACAGTGCCAAGGCGAGCCAAAATCCCTCTTCGCGATAGCGTTGGTTACCCTGGCTGGTGTATGTGCGAATAATTGCAATTGCTTCGATAATAAGCGTAACACTCAGCCACCAGAAAAGAGTTATCAAGCTAATATGTAACAAAAAATATGGTGTAAAGAGAAAAACTGCAAACATCCAGCCAAGATAGATCAGCCACCCTGCAGTGCCAAGGAGGCCAAGTGCTCCACAGATCATCGCACAGCGGACTAGTAGTGGGCAGGATGATGAGGAAGAAGACGATTCTTCGGTAGATTGTACACGTGATGATGTCGTGCGGGCTACCATTGCTGTGGTTCTCCTATGCTTAATAGCTATAGCATAGCATCAATCATGCCGCTTGTCGAGGCTCATGAAGCGCAGCCGCTCGGGGTGGAAGTAGAGTTGGATCTTGCCTACTGGGCCATTACGGTGCTTAGCGATGATGAGGTCGGTGATATTTTGGAACTCAGGGTTGTCTGGCTCGTAGTAGCCTGGCCGGTAAATAAAGGAGACAATATCAGCGTCTTGCTCAATTGAACCTGACTCACGCAGGTCGGCTAATTGCGGCACTGGCGGGGTGCGCGACTCCACCGAGCGGCTCAGCTGGCTTAGGGCGATGACTGGTACATTGAGCTCGCGGGCAATCAGCTTGAGTCCGCGCGATATCTCACTCACCTCTTGGACGCGGTTGCCATTGTGGTTGCCATTGGCCTGCATCAGCTGCAAGTAGTCAACGATCACCAACCCAAGCTGCTGGTCGTGCATGGCGCGCCGTGCCTTGGTACGCATCTCGAGGACGCTTAGGCCTGGCGTGTCATCGATGAAGATTGGCGCTTCGGCCATCTCACCCATTGCCTCGGAGAGCTTAGCCCAATCATCATCACTGAGGTTACCAGTGCGGATATTCCAGCTGTCCACACCACTGGCATCGGCCAGCATGCGGTCGGTGAGCTGCTCCTTACTCATCTCGAGTGAAAAGAAGAGGACGGGTTTTTTCTCGATTGTCGCGACGTTATACGCAAGGTTCGTCACCAACGTCGTCTTACCCATGGCGGGGCGAGCTGCAATGATAATAAGGTCGGAGCGCTGCAGGCCAGCCGTCATGGTGTCGAGGTCGCGGTAGCCTGTGCGAATGCCACGCAGCTGTCCTTTGTTGCGGTGTAGCTCTTCAATACGGTCGAAGCTATCGGTGAGAATACTCTCTAGGCTCACAAGGTCTTGTTTGAGTGACTGGTCAGACACACTAAAGAGCTCTGCCTCGGCCTTTTCGAGCAGCTCTTGGGTGGTGGTATTTTCGTCGAAGCCAAGCTGGCTGATGTCGGCACTGGCTTTAATGAGCCGTCGTCGCACTGCTTTTTGGGCGACGATTTCGGCGTAGCTACTGGCGTGGGCCGCGGTAGGGACGTAGTTGGTTAGCTCGGTTAGGTAGGCCGAGCCACCTACCTCGGCAAGCTGGTCTTTTTTTTGTAATTCATCAGTCAGGGTAAGGAGGTCGACTGGCTTGTGCCGCTCGTAAAGGCGCATCATCGCCCCAAAGATCGTCGCGTGGCGCTTATCATAAAAGTCTTCTGCGCCGACGTGTTCGCTAGCATCAGCCAAAACCTCTTCGTCAATAAGTACTGCACCAAGCAAACTCATCTCAGCATCGAGACTTTGTGGTGGTACTTTGCCTTTTGGTTGGGGTGATTGGTCAGCCATTGATGGTAATTTCTTCTCCTCCCCCCATCATAGCAAGAATGGCGGCTTTTTGGCGATCTTTGGGCGGTTTACTGCTCGCGAGTACGGCGATCTCTGCAGTAATGCCAAGGCGGTGCAGTGCTGCGCTGAGTGTGGGGAGGGCGCGATCGATCTGCATTTTGGCGAATTTTTTGCCAGCGTATATCGTCAGCGTCTGGCCGTCATACACATGCCCTGCCTTGGCGAGGTACGTACGCGCCCCGACCGCTCCGACCGCATCGAGAAATTGCTCCCATGGGAAGTCGACTGGGTCTGGACTTGCTGCGGGTGTTTCATCGTTTGCAGCAGAAACACTTGGTTGCTTGGCTGGTGTATGATCAGTAGCGGAAGCACTTGGAGTGGGAGGCTGTTCGGCTGATGCTGCAGCATTTGTTTTCTGACGAGGAGGGTCTGAGGGGGGTGCTTGCGATAATGAAGCTGGTGAGCGTGTATATGGCGCAACTGGCTCACTGACAGTAGTGGGTGATGGCTGGCGATGAGGTGCTGTGGCTGGTGACGTAGCTCGGCTTGCAAGAGCAGTAAGCAGTGCAATGCGCGGCCAACCGGCTCGCGGTACAGCCAGTAGTTTATCGAGTAATGGCAACAGTGCTGCATCCTCTACAACACGCTGGCGAGCGATGCCAAGCAGCTGCTCGGCAAGAAGCTCGGCCGGTGTGCCGGCCGCCTCAGCTTCATCGATCAGCCGGGCGGCGCGACCAATATCTGCCGTAGCATAAGCAGCCAGCAGCGCCTCTACCAGCTCATCCTGCGCAAGGCCCAGCACTTCTGCAACCATCGCGCGGTCGATCGTCTCGTCGCTCAGTGAGCGCAGTTGGTCGAGTAAACTAATGCTATCTCGAAAGCTCCCCTTCCCTTGCTCAGCAATCAGCTCGAGCGCATCGGGTGTAATGGCAATCTTCTCCTGCTCAGCAATAAACGCCAAATGCTTGGCTGCATCACGCGGACTAATTGCTCGGAAATTGAAGCGTTGCACTCGGCTGAGGATCGTCGCCGGGAGTTTGTCGGCATCGGTAGTCGCAAGAATGAAGACGACGTGCTCGGGTGGTTCTTCTAGCGTCTTGAGCAAGGCATTAAAGGCCGACTTGCTAAGCATATGAACTTCATCGATAATGTAGATCTTTTTTGGACTGCTGGTTGGTGCAATTTGCACCTTGTCGCGCAAATCACGGATATCCTCCACCGAGTTATTACTTGCTGCGTCGATCTCGATAATATCAAGATGGGTCGACTCGTCGGTGTATGGCAGGCCGTTGATTTCATGAGCCAAGATGCGGGCGATCGATGTCTTACCCACCCCACGTGGCCCTGTCAGGAGATAGGCATGGGCAATGCATCCACTCGCAATTGCCCGCTGCAAAATCCGCGTGATATGCGACTGCCCCACAATCTCATCCAGCGACCGACTCCGATACGTCCGATATAGTGCTCTGCTCATTTGCTATATTATACCGCAGAATTGATGGAGATGCGATCGAAGTACTGTTAGCTTCAGCATTGATCCTATACATGCAATTGTACAAAACCGCCACAGGATGGTAGTATGTGGTCTGTAATTAGTAAGCAAGGAGTCTCGTAGATGATCGATATGAACAACCTCAACCAACAACTACAACTCGGCCGCGAAGAACTCGCTGCAA
>CALIAC010000037.1 GCA_938041555.1 uncultured Candidatus Saccharibacteria bacterium
CCTTTGGATGCAAAGTGCGTGAGGGCACGCGTGAGGATAAGCGAGCTACTAGCACCACGTACCCGGTACACCGCCTCACCTGCAGGCCGCTCGAACTGCAGCTCGGGATATTGGCGCTGAAGCTCAGCTGGGTAATCAATCGGCTCGGTATTAGCTGGGCGGAGCTCTGGTAGCACTCGCTCGACCTGCGGGATGATATCGCCCGCCTTGAAGATAACCACAGTATCGCCACGCCGCACATCGAGCCGAGCAATCTCGTCGGCATTGTGCAGGCTGGCGTGCTGTACCGTCGTGCCGGCCACGACGACTGGGTCGAACACCGCCACTGGTGTGGCAGCACCCGTCCGGCCAATGCTAATGACGATATCGCGCACAATGGTAGTAGCTTGCTCGGCCGCATATTTGTAGGCCACTGCACCACGCGGGTTCTTACCCACCATACCCAGGCGATCGTAAAGAGCGCGATTGTTGATCTTGATTACAAGGCCATCAGTATTGAACGGTAAATCGCGGCGCTGCTCACCCCACTGCTGGACGAAGTTCATTACCTCAGCTAGGTCGGTAAAGACCGCCGCTTGCTGGTTACGTGTGATACCCAGCGCTGTCAAGGCGTCATAAGCATAGCTATTGGTCGGCACCTCAGCCGCATCATCACGGATGACATCGTAACCCCGAAAATGGAGTGGGCGCTGCGCCACGAGTGCTGGGTCAAGCTGGCGGATAGTGCCAGCCGCGAGGTTACGCGGGTTGGCGAAGGCTGGCTGGCCAGCAGCTTGCTGTCGCCTATTAAGTGCCGCAAAGTCGCGCTTCAGCATGACGATCTCCCCACGGATCTCCGTCCTGCCCTGCAGTAAGTGCTCAAAGCCAGGTGCTTCACGCAGACGTAGCGGCACATTGCGAATCGTCCGTACATTATTCGTTACATCTTCGCCAACGTAGCTATCACCCCGTGTGACGGCCTGCACAAGCACGCCATCGTTATAGATAAGTGCGCAGGCCAAGCCATCCATCTTGATATCGGCAAAAAACTCGTGCTTGTGGCCTGGCAAGATCTTATCCATGCGCTGCACCCACGCCTCGACCTCTGCCGTGTCGAAGACATCATTGAGGCTGACCATCCGCCGGCGATGCTGCACCTTGACGAAGCCACCTTTGAGGACGTTGCCAACCCGCTGGGTGGGCGAATCGGGCGTGATGAGTGCCGGGTGCGCCGCCTCGAGCTGCTTGAGCTCGGCAAAGAGGCTGTCGTACACCGCGTCGCTCACGCTGGGTGCATCAAGCACATGGTATTCGTAGCTATAGCGATTGAGTAGCTGACGCAGCTCAGCACTGCGCTGAGCTAGCGACAGGTTGGGTGATGTTAGATGTTTGTCTTGTGTCATAGTGGTTCCTTACTGCTTTAGTATAGCGGAATTTAGCGATGGGCGCAGCTTTTTTAAACAGGTTCGTGTAAAGCTAGGCTTCTTGGGCGCTTAATTTATAACGGTATAGGTGTTGCCGTTTGAATACCACCGTTATCGCTTTGCCCCGTTAGCTCCACCTCCCCATCACTTCATCCGATGGAGTGTGAAAACAGATTGCAATAATCTGTTTTCAGCCCAGCGCAAGAGGTCGATACTTGGGAGACATCGACTTATCGTGTTCCTGAGGAGGGAGTGTGGAGAGATGGAGCGTGAGAAATCAGGTTGATTTGATACCATATCCTCTAGCAAAATAAGTATGCATCTACCCTACCATTGAATTCGAGAGTGCTATTAGTAAGTATAAGACGAAGAACCTCAGCTTTTTGCTATCACAAAAGCCACTACGCGGCCAAGCGAAGCCCTCTCCACCATCAATTGCCCACATTACTCGCCCAAAACTAGGCCTCAAGCAATACTACTGCGAGAGTCACCCTACGCTGGCGCTGCCGTATCATCAACGATCTTGCGATAAAGGAGGTAGATATACGCTGCGCACCACACCACCGTCACCGAGCTGATGAAGCCCGCCAGGACGGGCATCGCTGGCACAGAGGCGTACCACTGCCAGAGGTGCTTGAGCCAGGCATCAAGGAGAATAGCAGGGATCATCACCACACACCACAGCACTGCCACGCTGCCAAATAGCCACAGCAGCCGGTACAAAACGCGCAGCCGCCGCCCTACCACCAGGTCACCCGCTGCTGCCAGCGCCCGCATGGGGTACATACCGGGCAGCGTCACCACCACAAGCGCAATGAAGGTGCTCGTACCCCAATAAAGCGTCAGCACTGCCACAGTAGCTAGCAATACATAGAAGAGCATCGAGCCAAATCCTTCGCTAATTACCCCATTGCTCGACAGACCAATATACACCAGCGCCATCGTCCCCAGTGGGATAAGCTGCACGAGGAAGACGAGGACGACCATCAGCGTAGCCACCAGCGGCGCGCAGGCATTATACAGCCCATCGCGCAGGCGTGGCGCTCGCCCTGCCTTGTACTCGCGCAGCAGCCACACCGTGGTGAGCCACACCAACAAAAAGCCCAATACCACATAGAGCTGCTGGTCAGCGCTGAGGTTGCCGCTGCCCGTACCAAAGGCCGTCACCATGAGGAGCCCTGCCTCGCCCAGTTTGCCCCAAGCCCCGGTGAGGATATCTTTGCCCGACTCGGCCAGCATACTCTGCAGGCGGTCGTACATTGCTTGGTTGGTAATCGCCCCAAGCGCCAAGAGCAGCACGGCATAAAACACCGCCAAGAGGCACAACGTCCGCCAGTGCGCCCGCACCATCCGCATCACTTGTGCAGTAAAGGCGACGTAGCCTGGTAATTGCAACGAACGCGCATAATCACGTCGACGAGTGCGACGAAAGCTTCGATGCGGCCGTCTCAGTTGTAAATTATGCAACCATCGGCGACTGCTCGCTACTACCCTACCACCGCGAGCCTGCCAGGTCCGCCAATGGAGGTTAGTGTGCCAGCTGAGCAGCGTCGATGGAGTATCATTCGAGTGCTGCGAGCGGGCTTTTGCGGAAGCAGTACCATGAGAGGGTGATGTTGTCTTTTTTGCAACGTCAGGGTGTTTTACCTCTTTTTTTGAACGATGTTGGCTCATAGCCACCGTTGGAGCGGTGCGTAATGATGAGCGGCAAGTTGACTTTGTTTTTTTTGCCACAGGCACTACCCTACCATTTGTTCATATCTTCGTTGAGGCGCTTGATGCGGTCTTCGAGCGGTGGGTGGGTGCTAAACAACCGGCTAAAGAACCCTGGCTTGAGCGGGTTCACCATAAACATATTAGCGCTTGAGCTGACCTGCTTCTCCATCGGGCGAGTGTATGCCTGCAGCTTACCCAGTGCGCTCGCCAGGCCAGCTGGGTCGCGCGTCGTTAGTGCACCAGTCGCATCGGCCAGGTACTCACGCTGACGACTCACTGCCATTTGCATAATGGCTGCCACGATGGGTGCGAGGATAATAGCGACAACGCCAAGCACCAATAGCACCGGATTGGTCTCGCGGTCATCATTGTCACGGAACCATAGCATGCGCAGCGCAATATCCGACACGAGGCCGATCGCACTCACCAAGCCAAAGGTGATCATACTCACCCGAATATCGTAATTTTGGACATGCCCCATCTCGTGGGCCAGCACAGCGGTGAGCTCACGATCATCCATAATCTCCAGCAGGCCCGTCGTCACTCCCACAATGGCATGCTTGGGGTCGCGGCCAGTGGCAAAGGCGTTGGGCGCTGGGTCGTCGATAATATACACCTGCGGCATGGGTAGCCCCACGGTAATGGCAAGATTCTCGACGGTGCGCCACAAACGGGGGTTATCTGCCTTGCCAATCTCCACCGCACCGGTCATACTCATGGCAAGCTTGGAAGCGATGAAGTACTGCACCAGTGCATAGATCAGCGCCCCAATGAACGTCCCCCAAAAGATCGTCAGGTTGCCCTGCATGCCGCGGCTATTCACAATCAACTGCGCCGCTAGGCCAATCACCGCCACCATCGCAACGAAGACGATCATCAAAATAACTGTATTACGTTTGTTGTGTGCAATTGCTCTGTACATAGATATATTGTAGCAGATAATGGTGGTTTTGCTGGCACTCGCGTTAATCCCTGGGCGCTGCATTCTCTGCGCCGGCTATTAGTGAGGTTTTGAGCTCACGTCGCACCCACTTGACTCGCCTCTCATATATTGATATATATATCAGCTTTTGTTGACATATGTTCGCATTTTGTCCAAAAGTGTTGTTTGACAAGCAGAGCATACCACTCAAGGTGGGCTGCCCAGGCATGGCTACATCGCCGCGCCCCAGCACCCCACCTTGAGTCGCCGCATCCGAGCGTCGACCAGTGTTATTCTACACGAGCGTCCGCTCGGATGGGGAGAGAGCGATATCATGAGTGACATCAGTTTTATTATTGATGTAAAAGAGGAGAAAGAAAGCACAGCAAAGCACATTGTTGGCATATTCATTGGCATTGCCAACATCGTCGTTAAGGTGATTGCAATCACCTTACTATGGAGATGGTTTGTCACACCATCTCTCGGTCTCCCCGAAATTGATGGGGTTCAGGTGTGCGGTATTATGCTGCTTATAGCCCTCGTAAGGGGGGTTATCCCAAGTGAATACACGGCTCATTCTCTTCAGTGTCACTTGGCAAGAAGCTCGGCGATAATTACGCCTCTCATTCTGGGTTGGCTCCTTCACGTATTCGTGTAGAGCCCCTCACCGAACATGACACGCTCGCTTCTAGAGGGTGTCTGCCCTCTCCTGCTCTGCTTGTCATGTTCGCCCCTTGCGGTGCTCTTGCCCATTGGCAGTGCTCTAACACCCTAATCATTACAATTATTTTTATTACTCAAATCCCCCACCTTCTAGATAAAACCGCCCCGGTCAAGCGATAAGCCGCTCACTGTAGCCATAACTCTTCTCAAGCACCTCTCACCAAGAACGACATACAGCCTGACATCACAGCCCTTATGCTGTTACAACACAATAAAAAACCGCCCTCCATCGAGAGCGGTTTCGTTATAGTGTGTGAGGTGTCTAGAACTGCACCTGTACTGGGTTTTCGACGCTGGCGCGGTCTTCGACCTCGAAGAACTCGCGAGCCTTGAAGCCCAGCATGCCAGCCACGATATTGGCGGGGAACATGGCGATGCGGGTGTTGAGGTCGCGCACACCACCGTTGTAGAAGCGGCGTGCCGCCTGGATCTTGTCCTCGGTGTCCACCAGCTCTTGCTGCAGCTGGATGAAGTTTTGGTTGGCTTTGAGCTCTGGGTAGGCCTCTGCTACGGCAAACAAACTCTTCAGAGCGCCCTCGATCATATTCTCTGCTGCAGCTGTCTCTTGCACGCCTTGGGCATTCATGATGGCGCTGCGAGCCTCTGTCACCTTCTCAAAGACTTCCTTCTCGTGCGACGCATAGCCCTTCACAGTACCCACTAGGTTGGGGATGAGGTCTGTTCGGCGCTTGAGCTGGACGGTGATGTCGCTCCAGGCTTCGTCCACGCGGATCTTCAGCTTGACCAAGCTGTTGTACGTTGCCCACATGAAGATGCCAAACAGAACGAGCAGGCCAATCACGCCGAGCAAAACGATTAATGCTATTGTCATAGTGTCGTTTCTCCTTTTTGGTTATAGCTTTATTATAGCAAATTGTGTGGCTTTCGCCAGCGGTTGGGGTAATTCTACAATAAATCTTGGGCTAATAGCTATTACGACCGCCGCTATACTCTACTCTCCCGACTGTGCAGACGAAAAACCACTCTCCCTGAGTGGTTTTCTCTGTTATATCATGTCTGGTGCGCAAGGCGGGAATCGAACCCGCACGGCTTTTGGCCAAGGGATTTTAAGTCCCTCGCGTCTACCAGTTCCGCCACTCGCGCGTGCAACCGCACTTTGGTATAGCAGCCATGTGCTGCTTGTATTATACTATGTTTATGAAGCAAATTGTAATAATTCATGGCGGATCAAGCTTTAATAGCTACGAAAATTACTTGAATAACCTAAAGAATAGCCAGCTGCAGTACGAACGGCTACTGTGGGCGCAAAAATGGCGTGACTGGCTGGCACAAGAAATCGTCGACGCCGATGTTTTGCTGCCAGATTTCCCTAATAAGCAAAACGCTCACTACGCTGAGTGGAAAATATACTTTGAAAAGTTATTACCTCTGCTTGGTGATGACGTTCAGCTGGTTGGCTATAGCTTGGGTGCAATGTTTTTGGCAAAATATTTGCATGAATCACCACTTAGCACGCCAGTCCGGCGGCTCGTGCTAGTTTCGCCGTGCTATGATGATGAATCGAATGAAGACCTCGGTAGCTTTCAAGTAACAAGTGCTGCTGGGCTCGAAAAATCCGCCAAAGAAATTCACCTATTTCACAGCAAAGACGACCCAGTGGTGCCGTTTACTGAACTTGCCAAATTTCAGCGTGATTTACCGACCGCCAAGGTCCATATTTTTGAAGATCGCAATCACTTTTTCCAACCAACTTTTCCAGAGCTGAAAGAACTGCTCGAAAAATAAGAAAAACGCCCGGTACCCAGACGTTTCATATTCACTTGGAGGCACGTACGAGAGTCGAACTCGTCTAAAAGGTTTTGCAGACCTCTGCGTAACCGCTCCGCCAACGCGCCACACCCCCTATTATACCAAACTATATCTGTTCTTTGAACATCTCATAGAATGCACCACGCTGTGCCATGAGTGCGGCGGCAGTGCCGTGCTCGACGATGCGGCCGTGGGCGATGACGTAGATAGCGTCCGCCTTTTTAACAGTGCTATAGCGGTGGCTAATGGTGATGATAGTCTTGCCCTGCTGAGCAAAGAGGTGGCGAAAGATGCGCGCTTCGGCGGCAGCGTCAATGGCGCTGGTGGGTTCGTCGAGGATGATGATGGGCGCATTGCGATACAAGTTGCGTGCTAAGGCCAGGCGTTGCCACTGCCCACCGGATAGATCGACCCCTGTTTCGTGGTCATCTGCCTCCATCCATTTGCTAATGTAGCTGCTCCCACCATGAGGGAGCTTGCGGACAAAGTCGGCTGCCTCGGCCTGGCGCAGCGCAGCATCGCGGCGCGCTGCATCCACTGGCTGCGAGACATCGCCATACCAGACATTCTCGTGCGCCGTGGCGAAGTCATAGCGGATAAACTCCTGCCCCAGCACAGCCAATTGCCGGTGCCATGCTGCTGGGTTGATGTGTCGGAGATCGTGCCCATCAATGGTAATGCTGCCTTTGGTGGGCTGATACAGGCCGGTGAGCAGCTTAACGAGCGTACTCTTGCCAGCGCCATTTTCGCCCACGATGGCAATATGCTGACCGCGGCGAATCGTGAAAGAAATATCACGCAGCACTGCCGTCTGCGTACCTGGATAGCAAAATGATACTTGCTGCACCGCGATCGCATCGCGCAGCGTTACCTCATCAATGGTGGCTGCCTGGCTCATGGTAGGCAGCGCCATAAACTGCTGGTAGTCTGTCATGGTGGCGAGGTCTTCGTCAATCATATTATATGTATTGATCACGTTATCCATCCCACTCATCACTCGCCCCACCATTTGCTGCACCAGCACAAATTGCCCAATTGGCTGGCGGTGCGCCACGATCTCCAGCACCACCCAGACAAGCGCCACTACCTCTGCTGCTGCCTGGATAATCTCTCCGCCCAGGCGCTGCCCCATAAAGCGGCGCTCGTAGCCAAGCACCTGCAGCCGATCTTTATCTCGCAGTGCTGCACGCTCACCAAGTAGATGGTGAATCACTCCATAGAGGCGTAGCTCGGCAATGAAGTTCGGCCGGCTAAGGATATGCTCGATCCACGCCATGCGCCGTCGCGTCGCCACCTGCTCACGCCAGTGCCCAGCCTGCAAGCGCGACAGCCGCACCTGCACCACACTACTTGGCACAAGCGCCACGAGCACGAGCAGCCCCAGCCACCAGCTCACCATCACCATCATCCACAGGCTCGTTACCAGCGACACCAGCGCCGTCAGCATCTGTGCCAATTGAATAAAGAGATACGAAAATGATTGAACGAAGCGCTGCGCTTTATCAAACATATCAATGGTCGCGGGGTCGTCGTAGCGCCAAAAGTCCAGCGCGTGGAGGCGGGCATACATATGGTCACTCATGGCCGCCTCGATGCGGTAGCGCGACACTTGGTCGTAATACCCTTGCACCACCGACCACACACTCGCCACAACGCCCAGCACCACAGTCATCACGACATAAACGAGGAGTTGCTGCGGCTGCCCACCCATCGCATATGCCTCGGCCAAAGCCGTTGTCGCAAGAGCGGCGTAGTAGGCCGTGGCCAGTGGCAACACCGCCGACAGCACCGCTCCCACTGCCTGGACCACAATCGTCAGCGGTGCCTCCCGCCAAATAATCCGCACCACCAGCCACAGCCCCGCCAAGCGCTGGCGTAGTGAGGGGGTAGGTGTGGTGGGTGGTTTGGTCATGATCGTCAATTATTGTGTCGGCTTATAGCCCTATTGCAGCGATTGCCGCTCTGTATTTTTTTAATCTTTTGGAGAAAATAACAAGGGTGAGAGCTAACGTGAGAGGAAGCGATCGAGCGAGGGGCTGGCTTTTAATACTCCCTACTGGTAGCCAGCCTCATACATTGACTGCGTCGGATATGTTGATAAAACGAGCGCTTCTACTTGTTTTGTGGCTAGCCTCTCAATGTTTTCTTGCTCGGTGGGTATGCTGGGCAAGCGCAAGAGATGAGTATAGCTATAGAAACTCAAATCTTGCCCAGCCACCAAGCTCGAGTGGTGTCTCACTACTGATGCACCACTCGAGCTGAGCATGTTATTCCTTGTAGTCCTATGCTTTCGCCAGACTCACCTGCAGCTCAGCGCCATCCACCGTGGCCGTTGTGTGGTAGAGTGCATCGGCTGGGCGTTCTGCCGCCACTATAGCGAGGGTTTCGCTGGCAATGGTGTCGGCGTGCTCCTCAAGAGCTTGGCGCAGCTGCGCGGCTGCGTCACTAGCTGGTTGCGCCTGGCTTGGCGCTGCCGGGGCGGGTGGCTGGCTGGCGCTGGCGGGCTCAGCCCCGACCGCGAGATGCAGCACAATCCGGTCATCCACCTGCAGCCCAGCCTTCTTGCGTGCGCTCTGCACGTGGCGAATAACCTCGCGCATCAGGCCTTCACGCTTAAGCTCGGGGGTGATCGTCTTATCAATTTCGACCCAGCTCTCTGGCTTAATCGTGCCCTCGGCTGCGTCATGATCCGTTAAGTATTCATCCAGGTGCTCAATCCAGCGAATTTCCTTCACATTCAGCTCCTCAGCCATGATCTGCTCATAATAATCGGCCAGCTTGGTGCCGGCATAGGCCGCACGCTGCAGCGGCTGGCGCACCTTGATCGACTCCTGGTGCTCGTCCTTCTTCATGCGCAAGCTCAGGCCAGTGTTGATCAGCTCACGCGTGCGAGCCATATCGGTCAGAATCTGCTCATCCACCGCACCCGCTGGCAGCCAATCTTTCAGGTGGATCGACTCATCATCACCGGTTAAGTTATGGTGCAACTCCTCAGCCAAAAACGGCGTAAACGGTGCCAGCAGGTGGCTCAGGCGCACCAGCACATAGTGCAGGGTGCGGTAGGCATCGCTCTTGTCGCCATCATCTTCAGCGCCCGCGGCCCCTTTCGACGATCTCCAGAAGCGGCGACGGCTGCGGCGGACGTACCAGTTGCTGGCGTCGTCCAGGAACGGCAAAATCGGGCTGAGTGCATCAGGGATATTATAGGCATCCATATTTTTTTCAACTTCCGCCACCAGCTCATGCAAACGGCTAATAATCCAGATGTCGAGGGGGTTGGTCACAGGGGTGGACGCCGTATCTGTTGTCTCAGGCCGCTCGGCCGCCATCTGCCGCGCATCTTGGCCTCGCTTTGCCGGGAAGGCAAAGCCTTCGCCACCAGACACTGGCTGGCCACTCAGTGGATCCACCAGCGTGCCGTCAAACTCCCAACCATCAACTTCCGCATACATCGTAAAGAAATCATACATATTCCAAATCATACTGAGCTTACGCGCCACATCGCCCACGTCCTTATCGTGCAGCGCGAAGTCCTCACCATTAAGCAGCGGGCTGCTCAGTAGCAAGAAACGCAAACTATCGGCACTAAACTTATCCATCAGCTCGTTCGGGTCGGTAAAGTTACCAAGCGATTTACTCATCTTGCGGCCGTCATTGCCCGCCACCACACCGGTGGTAATGACGTTGCTGTAGGCGTTCTTGTGCTGGGCGCCGGCCTGGCCAAAGGCACCGATCTCGGCCAAGGCAGCGTTGACGGCATGCACATAGTAGAACCACGCCCGCACCTGGCCGATGTATTCAACGATGAAGTCCGCTGGGTAATTCTGCTCAAACTTGGCCTGGTTTTCAAACGGATAATGCAGCTGGGCGAACGGCATCGAACCTGACTCAAACCAGCAGTCCAGCACCTTGTCGATGCGGGTAAATGTTTCACCGTCAATCGTAAAGGTAATGTCATCCACCCACGGGCGGTGGTAATCATCCAGCTCCACGCCGCTCAGTTCCTTCAGCTCCGCATACGAGCCAACCACCCTCACCGTGCCGCGGTCACCCTTCCACACTGGCATCGCCGTTGCCCAGAAGCGGTCACGGCTCAGGTTCCAGTCTGGTGCTTGTTCGATATTTTTGGCAAAGCGGCCGTGCTTGAGGTGGGTCGGAAACCAATTGATATGCTCGTTCTGCTCCAGCATCAGCGGCTTTTGCCCCTGGATGTCAAAGAACCACGACGGAATTGCCCGGTACATGATGCGCTGCTTAGAGCGCGGGTTAAACGGATATTCGTGGCGAATGTACTCGATCTTCCACACCGCGCCCTTTTCTTTCAGGTCTTTGGCGATGAATTTATTATTGTCCCAGACTTCCAGGCCTGTGTAATTGCTATCGGTGTAGTAGCCGTTATCATCGATGACGTGGAAGGCGCTAATGCCGTGGCGCTTGGCCAGCTCAAAGTCGTCCTCACCATAGGCCGGCGCGATGTGCACAATGCCCGTACCCGACTCGTGCGACACGAAATCCGCTGCGTAAATAGTGTGGATCTTGTCATTTTCCGGCCAAGTCGAGCCAGTATCAAGCGGCTGGTATTTCTTACCCACCAATTCGCTACCGGGGAATTTCCGTAATACTTCGTAATCCAGCGGCTGATGTTTTTCGTCCTGCAGGGTGCGTCCCAACGCTTCCTCAGCGATGATTAGCTTCTCACCCCCCACCAGCACTTCGCAGTACGTCATCTCCGGATTAACCGCCAGCATCAGGTTGGCTGGGAGCGTCCACGGGGTAGTGGTCCAGGCCAGGACAGATACAAAATCTTGAGCTTCAACAAACGCTTCAATCGCCTGCTGAGTCACGGCTGTCACAGGGCGGCTCAGCAGCTCTTCTGGCGTACCCATAGCAAATCCTGCACCCTCATGTAATTCTAGCTTCTCAGCATCAACACCAGTCACAATATAGATGGAACATGCAACATTTGTTCCATTTTCGTGCTTGACAGTTTGCAGCAAAAGATTATTCGAGCTTACTTCAAGTTCAAGCTCCTCCTGAAGCTCACGGCGCAGTGTCTCAATTGGCGACTCACCCTCATGGCTCGTCCCACCAAAGAGACTCACCATACCCGGATTCGTGATACCTGGCTTATCATCTCGCTGCTGTGCGATGAGTTTGCCATTCGTATCCACCAACAAAGCACCGACATAACTCCTCTCGCATTCGTCAAAGCCTGCTGGCTTTTGCGTATCATCAACTATTTCACCGTTCAAAAGTTGCTTTACTCGCTGCTCAATTTCATCACGCGCTATCCGATTTTTTTCGATACTCTCGTTGCGTGGATCGGTCACGTTCCACCAAATAATATTATCACCCCTGAGCCAGTCTGGCGTCTGGGATTTTTCCGCTAGATTAACGATCAAATCATAATCACCCAACTTATCGGCCGTAAGCAGTTGCCGTTTATGTCCAGTGATGTCAATACCCACTTCTTGCATCGTCTCGCTGCTTTTAGCCGGCTTATGGCTCATGGCTTCGAAATCACTCAACGTTGGAGCTTCGTCCCATTTTTTCTCTGGGTTCAACCCAGCCGAATCGGCATTTTGAGAGTGAGAATAGTGGTTATAAAATCCCTGTGCCATCTGCGAGCGCGCGGCATTTGCATTACATACAAACAAGACTTTTGAATGCTCATTTAGTACTATTTTGCGACTCGCCTTACTATCTTTTAACTTAAACTTCACATACACACTCGGGTCGGTCACTGTCTGGTAGGCGTCGTTGTCCATCGTTACTTCGGCCTTGCTCACAGGGGTGGCGAACTTGGTGTCGTACATCAGCACCTTTTCGCCTTCGTAGATTTTGCCAGCCTTATGCAGCTGCTTAAAGGCCCACCAGACGCTCTCCATAAAGTCCTTATCCATGGTGCGGTAGGCGCCCGTAAAGTCCACCCAGCGACCAATCCGGTCAATCACACCCTGCCACGTCTCGCTATTGGCCACCATGCTTTCGCGCGCCTTGGTGATGTATTTTTCCAGGCTGATAGTCGGCAACGGATTACCGTCCTTATCCAGCGGTGCTGGCTGGTCGCTACTCGTCACAATCTGGCGCCGATCCACAATATTCAGCTGCTTTTCGACAAAATTCTCTGCTGGCAGCCCATGGCAGTCCCACCCCCAGCGGCGCTCGACGCGCTTGCCTTTCATTGTCCAGTAGCGCGGCACTGCATCTTTCACAATACTACTCAGCAACGTACCGTGGTGCGGTACACCAGTGATAAACGGTGGCCCGTCATAAAAAACGTAGGCATTATCCGCCGGCCGCTGCGCCACCGACTTCTCAAATGTCTGGTCATCCTTCCAGCGCTGCACCCAATCTTTCTCGTATTCTGCCGCTCGGCGGCGTGTGCCATGTGTGAATTTCATTGGTTTCCTCCTTGATTTATTATCAATTGTGTCGTACAATGTAGGTATTCAATAGTGAAAATCCCTCGCTGCGGTTCTGTCCCTGCGGGGTCTTTTCATAGTATATTATTCATCGACGCCTCACCTTTCCACGTATTTCCTTCATAAAGGTTATATTACTGCCAGACGCCTTCCGCAGCAGACTTGATGCATATTTCCTATTCGGTGCAATAACATGCTCAAACGTGTCTTTTTCCTGTAAAATTTTTACAAGCGGCGCAAAATCACCATCACCCGTCACGATCACTGCTTTGTCATACTCCCCTTCGCGCCGCCAGCATTCCACAATAAGCTCTGCATCGACATTGCCCTTCACTTCACCCGTCGCTCGCATAATAACCGGCTTGAATATCAAAACATAGCCACACTCTTGTAAAAGTGAATACAAGCTTTGGTACTGAGACATATATCCAATAAAAATGAATGCCTTTTCAACGTGATATTTATCACGCAAGTAAACACGGAATTTACGCCAATCAAGTGACCAGCCATCACTCTGAACACCCTTATAAATGTTTTGAGCATCAATAAAAGCGTGTGTTACATAGCTATCTTGACACTGCACATCTTTTATCATCTTATCTCCTTTCTGTTTCGTACCCACATCGTTTCTTTGACTCGCCCCTTCAGCAGCTCGTACCGCTGGCGGGTGTCGGCGTGGCGCAGAATCCGCTGGCGGCTGCGCGCAGTAGAGGTATCGTAATTAATTGCCACCGTGCCAAACTGCGCGGCCGTGCTATCCACCACCTGGCCATCGATGCGATTAAAATAATGCGGCGTGCCCGCCACTACGCAGCGGCGGATCTCGCCACCACAGTAATCCTGCAACACCAGAGCCGAAACGGCACACTGCCCGCTGCTTGGGTTACTCGACGACCAATCATCACAGTAGGACGTCTCACCCGACCAGTTAGTTGAGAGAGCGTTACAGATTTTTACGATAGAGCTCGCACGTTGCTGCTTTATATCATTGCTCATAGTTTCCTCATCGCCTCCACTATCTCCTCATGAACAATTCCATTGCTTAGTACCGCTCCGCAAATATCCTGATCATACCGCTGCTCCCGGCCGAAAAGGTCAGTCACCTTGCCGCCAGCTTCCTCAACGATAACTTTTGCTGCCGCAATGTCAACATTTTTGCCCTTCGTGCCAGCAAAGACCGACGCAACAAACTCACCGCGCGCCACTAAGGCTGCTGCATGCGTTGTGCTGCACGGCGACATCACATAGACACCCTTTTCACAAGCAATATCATGGACAGCCTGCATCACATCCCACTGAGCACTCGACCACCAATCAACATTCATCTCCACACGATCGTCAAGGCTATTCTGACTAACATGAATTGGCTGATTGTTCAGATATGCACCATAGTTACGCACCGCCCAATACAAATGATCACTAAACGGCGCATAAATCACACCGACTTCCGGCTGACCATCAATCACCAATGCCAACGAGAAGACCGATACTGGTAGCTCCATCGCAAAAGGCGCCGTACCGTCGATCGGGTCACATACCCACACATAGTCCGAGCCACGGCGAGCACTCGCTTCTTCACCGTCAATATCGTGGGCTGGGTACTGCTCTGTCACGCGTCGGATAACAAGCTGGTTGATTTCCTCATCGGCGATAGTCACAATTGTATTATCTGCCTTGAGGTGAGCATCTAGCTTTTTGCCAAAATATTTTCGCATAATATCACCCGCTTCGTGTGCCACACTTTTTGCAAAATCAAGCCATTCTTGCTGTTGATCAGTCATATCTTTCTCCATGAGTAATGTACTTATGCTATTGCCTCTGTATCATACACCCACCCGGGCTGCCATGAGCCAACTTCGCGCCAATTGGTTGCTATTGCCTCTGGCCAGGTCTTACCACCAAGGATAACGTCCAGCGCAAGCTGCGGTGCTTCGTGCGCCACAATGGCAACGTGCTGGCCAGCATAGTCGCGCTGCAGCATCGCCACAAAGTCACGCATGCGCACCTCTACATCGCGGTAGCTCTCGCCGTGCGGAAACGGTGTATCAACAAAGGGGAGCAAACTAGCCTTAAATACCCCATCCGTGCCATTATTATCACCATAATTTGCTTCGCGCAGCCGTTTATCAATAACAATCTGATGCGTCGCACCAAAAGCAAGCCGTGCCGAGTCGATCGCTCGACCAAGATCCGAGCAAAATACCACAGTAAAGCTAGTATCAGCCGCTTGCTCTGGCAGCGCCTGCGCTTGCTGAACCCCCACTGCTGACAATTCACCAGGCAACCATCCAGTCGCCTTGCCAGTTTCATTATCCGTCGTCGTACCGTGGACGAAATAAGTTATTTTTGTCATACGCTTCCTCCTTGCTTAGTGTGGGTTACTGTATATTTGTGCGAATTTTCTACCTGCTTTATTGCATCATACACTCCCTGCGCCATTCGCCTATGCCCGTGCTGTGAAAAATGGATGCCATCAGGCGCATAGTCGTCATGGTCATCAAGTGGATTGCTAATAGTTGTATGAGTAGCGCGGAGCTTTTCGTTGATGCACTGTAGCTTGCTAGCAAGCGGCTCATGGCACTGAACTGGCACAATAGCTGGCTCAATATACCACACACTACCACCACCAGCCATGTCATTCTCGCTATCAGCCGCATAAGCTTGGGTATAGGCGCTATACCACTGTAAATCAGCCACAATTTGCTCGCCAGAAGCGCTTTCATTGTGTGCATCATTCACACCAAGCGCGATGATCACCCCGCTCACCGGGCTTACCTCTCGCAGTGCTATTTCGTAACCAATCTTGCCACCAAGATATGGCATTTGCTCTGCATACTCCCCTGCTGTCCGTCCACACAGTCCCGCTTGAATAATGTCATACTCATCACCGAGCAATCGCTGGAGGATATTCGGCCATTGCTGTTTGGTAGCATAGCGCCCCAACGGAACGCCATTCTCACCAAAACCCCTGTCGCCCCAGACGTTCGAGTCACCGTAGATAAGGATTCGCCCAGGTTGCATCACCCCTTACCTCGCACTTGCTTTGTCATCAAATAATACTCGCCAGCTTCATCAGTACCATCTGTTCGATGGTACACGCTGGTGAAGGTTGGCCCGTCTGCCACTAATCGATACATATAGCCACGCTTCTCGTAGATACCCATCGCCATTTTGTTGGTAACATCCACCGCCAGGCCAACTCGGTCAAACCCCTGCCGGTGCGCCTCATCCTCCGCAGCAGCGAGCAACTGCGAGGCAATGCCGCGGCCACGATACTGCTCTGCCACCTCAAGTGCATTAATCTGCGGCAGGTCAGGGTACTCATCTTCAATCCTCACCGATGGCTCATCAATCTCTGGCCGCTCAGTCCAATCATGCCGCAGTGTCACCCGTCCTACATAACGGCTGTCCGCCACTGCAGCAAACACCACCGCCTTGCCCTGCATAGCCAGCTCTGTAAGCGTTGCTTCATAGCGATCAGAAACACCCATATCTTGCTTGAGCAATGCAAACTGCTCGCTGCCTGGCACGACTGTTGTAATGCAGGCGCGTGCTTTCTCATAGGTGTGCGGCGGCTGCCAATGTTCATGCATGGTTGTACTCCACTTCTTTTCGCTTTTGGTATGCAGAGTGGAGCGTTGCTTTTATTGCTGCATCAAGCGGCTGGGCTCGATACGCATCTCTGTCGCTATAGCCAATTGCGCCATTACGGTTAGTATATAACGTGACATGTGGAATAATGAATTCTGCCTGAGGTATCAGTTCACGAATTGCATCGCGCCACGCTTCGAGCTCGCCCCACTGGGCAAGTGCAATAATTGTCTCGCGACCCTTTGCATTGTCGACCAATCTACAGAACTCACCCGTCAATTCCGGCTTTGTCGTCATCGCTGCACCAGCCGTGCGCGAGAGCTGCTCAAGCTGCTCATAGCCAGCTTCGTCCACCCCATACTCACCAAGTACCTCAAACAGTGACAGATGAAATTCATCGGTCTTTAGAAGCAAGCCCGCAACCTCCCGCGGAAAATTCATAGCGCGAATCATGTCAGTCGTATCATACATAATGTAATTATACTCCCGATCGATTGCAAAGCTCGTCACACGACTATTCTGCTGCGTAGTGCTCATCCTCTTTCCTTCATAGCTCTACGCAACCTGCCGCGTGCATTTCGCAGTGGCGTGCTGCAAGGCTGACTTGTGGGCTGGCAATGGCATGGCTACTCCTTTATATAATTAAAATCACCTCTTCTGGGCTTCGAGAATCCGCTGGGTATTCGCGCGGACGGTACCATCTCGATTCCAAAAGAAGTGATTCTCGCCGGAGCCCCGCGGCTATGCACATAGGCCGGGGCGCGCCGTCTGGTTCTTTCAGCACTTGATTGTCACTTTGTCGCAGTGAGTCGCGGCGGGGTCTATTCTTGGCTCTTTAGATTCACAGCTCACCATGAAAATAACAAACCAATTTCTTCCCGTAGGCTTCGTGGGTGATAGCCACTCATTTTGCGCACAATAAGCCGCGCAAAAATGCCTCTAGGTCTATTATACCCAAGGCGCGCCTGATTGAAAAGCGCCCGATGGGCACATTACCACATTCTATGCTGCCGAGCTTTGCAATAACGCAACACACCGAGTCGCATCACTTTCATTACTCTATATGAGCACCCAGCGCCGCGCACTCCTCATATCGAAAGCACCCTACCACGTGGTCATTCACCATGCCAGCAGCTTGCATAAAGGCGTAGCACGTGGTTGGGCCAACGAAGGCAAAGCCATCCTGCTTGAGCTGCGCGCTCATTGCCCGGGAGGTAGCCGTATCGGCAGGCACATCACGTGCACTCTGCCAGCGGTTTTGCACCGGCGCGCCACCCGCCAGGCCCCATAGGTAGGCCTGCAAACTACCGTGCTGACTAGCGGCCCGCAGCGCCGCCTGGGCATTAGTGCGCACCGCATAAATTTTGCGCCGGTTACGAACAACGCGTGCGTCCTGGGTGAGGGCCTCCAGCTCCGCGTCCGTCATGGCGGCTACTTTTGTAATGTCAAATTGGTAAAAGGCCTGTTGGTAGCCCGCCCGCTTGGCCAAAATCGTGCTCCAGCTCAGGCCAGCCTGCGCGCCCTCCAAGCAGAGCAGCTCAAATAATTTCTGGTCATTATATAGCGGCACACCCCACTCGGTGTCGTGGTAGGTGCGCTCGGTATCGCTACATTCAGCCCAGGGGCAACGGTTCATAATTATAGTATAGCAAGAATGGTTAGCGCAGTACATCAGCATATACCTTATACAAAAATCTTGTCAGCACATTTTTTATACTTTGTGTATGTGCCGTAGCTAAGGTAGACTTGCAAGACGTGCTTGTGTAAAGTTTGAATGCTTTTTGTATTATGCTCATCTTACTTATTTCTGCAAGAAGCGCAAGTGAATTAGCAAACCTTAAGACTCTGCACACTATTTTTTATAAGCAGTACATTTTTGTGTACGTTGCTGTCGCGCACATTTATTATTACTAGCGAGGCAGATTAATCCACCATGCGCAATTTTGCAAAGCTATCGCAGCCCTTATCAATCGGCGCACATAAAAGATCAAACACGCTGACGCATATTGCCAGGCCACTCTCACATCATCACAATGCCACAATCAATATGTGACGATGATTAATCCAGCAACGAGAAATTTTATCAATTGCATATAGCAAACATGCAGCTCATTACTAATAGCACCAGCAAATTTTTTAAGCCAAGTGCGAAGTTGAAAAATCGGGCAGCGTACTATCGTGCCAGTGCTGCCCACACTCCACCGCCTGCGTACCTCAATACAAAAACAAACACGCTTCTCGTTGTTATCAAGAAGCGTGTTGTAGCGAAGTATCGTTTTTCTAATTATTTAATTTCGAGCCCGCCAAGGACGCAGTCGCCGCGAATATAGACAGTCTTTTTTGCACTCTTGGCAGCGTTGGTTTTGTCCTCTACCCCGCCAAAGATACTATTGACCTGCGTCTTGACGATGACGTTGTCTGGAAAAATAATATTGATGCCACCACACACAATAAAAATATCAATCACCGCACCATCCTCTATCTTGGCTTGGCGCAGGTCGAGATCCACCTGACCAAACGCTGCCGAAAGCGAGTTACCTGCAAATTCGCCTTTTATCTTGCGCGTGTTGCCCGAGAAGGAGGCAACCATATTATCGTCCGACGATTTTTTTGCGATACGGCGCTGGCGCTGCGACAAATTAAAAATAATCGTCAGGCCAATCGCGATCAGCACCAGTGGCAAAAACATTCGCCAAATATTAACGTTATTATGCAAAAATGCATTCGCGCCAATTGTTAGGCCAACTGCTACCCAGAGCGCTCCCCACAGCCAATTGCGATTGCGCAGCGTGAGCACACCAACCATGATAAATCCAAGCGCACACAAACCATACCAAAACTCCCGCCAGTAATGGAATTGCACGCCAAAGCTCTCGCTTAATAATATCCCGCCCAGCGCCACAAACGCCGCGCCAGCACCAATGCGTAAAATTGTATTGTTCTTCATATCACTAGCATACCATTATTATAGGTAGTACACAATAAGACCACCTCTGTCCCAACCACCACCGCAAAGCTGCTAATACACTGGTGAAGCGCTACCCAAAAGTCCTTACTATATGCCAACCCATACTTTGCAAAGAGGCACCATCCTCTCCTATCCATAATTGTATAAACGTTATAATTATAACAACATTGCCTCATTTACCCCTGTTATTTTTCTTTTGGTGCCACGAAATCAATCGTTGTTATATATACAATATATATTATTACCCACAACGTTGTGAATTCATCGCCCTACCGCCTCTGTTTTCGAATTTGTTTCGTTGTGGTTATGTATGTTGTTTTTTATACATATATAGAGCGCGTGCATCTGAGGGTTATTGTTGTATATATCACACCTTGTTCGTCACCTCTCGCCACCAATGATATCCTATATTTTATACAACACAATCTCAATTTATTCTCCTCACACTACTCTATTTTTTACAACATAGCTATGTTGTACTCTGCACAGCATAGCTCACACAGGCTAATCTACATCAGCTAATCCAGTCAAAGGCCCCTTACGTCTCCTGAGAGGCTGTGGATCCCTCGTCTAGCGCTTAGTAGGCTACAATTCGCTTTTTCCCTTCCTCAGCGCTTTCGGGCATCACAGCGCCCTATGGTGGGCTATTCCGCACGTTCAGTAAGCGATACGGTGTGCAATGTGCATGAGTGCCGCTAACTGTGCCTGCTTGGCACGCATGCAGCCACTTTTCTGTGCAGTCATTCTGTTCGAATTCTTTGTACATTATATTTTGCATATTGCTTGTTTTGTACAGCTTGCGCATTTTTAATTATTCCGCATTTTCGCTCAGCACAAAATATAGAGCGCTCAGCCTGTCGCACTGCACGATACTTCGCTATAAGCTAATCATTTCTATATACCGCTTTACTATGTTTTTCTCATTGCAAAAAAGCGTGTATATTCTGTGCTCAATGGTGGGCAAAAATAGACGCAAACAGCTTTAGCATAGTCGATGTAGTAAGTAGCTAGCTATGAGCACCACATGGATTTTTTTAAAAAACATAAGTGTGTCACCAGCCATCACACCTCCTTGTTGCTTCGCATAGTTCCGCATCCAGATACTGTGTTGTGTAGCAATGGCGCGTGCTTTGTCTTGTATGCGCCGCAGCTTTCGCGCTCGGCTTTTTGCTTTCATTATGCAACCAAAATGCATTTTTTAGCATACCATTTTTATTCACAAAAATGCCTGCTATCAAATGCTGCAATTTTGCATTATTTTCGCGTATTACTTCGCCCCTCACGCTCACGCTACAACAAATTTTTCTGCGGCAAATAGCAACCAATACCTCTCTGCCTTTACCAAGCCAAAAGCTTTATCATATTTTTATCATCACACCACACCTCGCTCACCCACTTTGCAAAAAATCTTCGCTACCACCCCAAGCAGTGGCACACCACACACCCACATCGCAGCCGCAACAGCTCCTTGCTGCCATACACATATCATGAGCACAATGGGAGCCATGCAGTTTGCTCGTTTTGTGCAGCAGCCATTTTGCTCCCTCGCATGTCGAATTATTTTTTTGCAAAAAAACGCTTAGTGCTTGGCTACGAAAATCAAACTTACTCACGCTGCAGGATCAATCTCACACCTCCGCCAAGCTGAATGCTCCATCTCATTCATTCAATCCTGCGCTATGTAGTACAAAGCACCACTCACCTCTCGCTGAACGTGTTGTGGTTGCTATTCAGACAAAATGCATCTATTACAGCATAGCAGCATTAGCATACTATCTCATATTTGTTAGCAAATTTGCGATGCGCACAAGCCTGCCAACACATTCACTATCAATACTGCATAATGAACGAAACGCTAGTTATATTCATACGTACAGGCTCGCTAATAGGTTACATCTTCCTCCCGCTATCTTGCTATTTTGGTTGCGTCACGCAACAATAACCAATGCATTAACAGCACGTCGTGCTTAAGCCCCACAAAGAGCTTCATAGCTATGTTAAAATTCAGCATACACTATTTTGCACATTATTTTCTATAACACCAAGCACACAGCACAAGCTAATGAGCGCCTCACTTACGTCAATACGGCGGTGGCCGCCGCCATACCAAAGCATCACTAACGCGAGGAATATAGCTATCATTACACCAATAGACATAAAAATGTGATGAATAATATAACATTCCGTTCATTTTAAATGAGCTTGCCATTCCTGACAAGCTCGACAATCTCACTGTGCAAAAAACGACTCTGCCTAGAGCAGCTCCGCGCCAAACTTCACAATAATCAACGCCACCGCCAGCACCAGCACACTTACACCACACAGCACATCGTAGCCATGGCGAGCAAAGCGCTTGGTGTGCTCCCCACCAATCACCCCAACCTCAATGCAGTAGCGCGTCATCCCAAAGAAGATCAGCAGCATACCCACATCGAGTGTTAGGCACCACGGGCACAGCACGCGAATAACGACAAAGCTCATATAAAACATCCACAGTGCAAAAATCATCCCGAGCACAGCGCCACCCCAGGCACTCCGCACAAACCAGCGCGGCAGGCGTGCCCCAGCCAGTAGTGCTACCACCACCGTTATCATCACTGGTACGGTCATCATACCAACGAAACTGTTGGGGAAGCCAAATACCGTCGCCGACCAATGCTGCGCCACTGTGGAGCAGCTCAGCACGGCATTGACATCACAATTGAGCGCCCCACCCGGGTGCTGCGCCAAATGCAGTGCCTCGAGTGAAAGAACAAAAGATGCGAGCAGCCCCAGGCCACTGCCCAAAGCCGCTGCCAGCAAGGCCGCCATGCCAGGGCGACGGAGCCATGGCGTACGGCTTGCGTCATCCACTATAGTAGTGGTCATGGTATGTGCTTTGGGTGTTTTAGCGGGCATAGTACCCCACTTCGTCGATAGTTGGCAGTGGCAAGCCGCGCCACATACCCAGCACCTGGCCGTTATCCGCCAAGGCAAGGATGGTGGGGTACTCTACAATGTCGTACGTGCGGCAGAGTGATTGCCCCTCACGTGTATCTGGGTCAAATTCCTCAATGGCATGACCTGTACGCCGGCTAAAGTCACGCAGATAATCGAAGACGCGGCGTGCATAGTCGCTTTCTGTCCGGTAAATGATGAGGACGCGCATAAGTTCTACCTCTGTTTTTCTTGCTGCTTCGCACTCCGACGCTGCTCTAATATCTTGACGAAATCGTCCAGCGTCTTAAATTTATAAAACACGCTCGCAAAGCGCACATACGCCACCTCATTGCGCGCGGCAAGCTCATCCAGCACGAAGCCGCCAATCACACGCGACTCAATCTCATTCTCGCCCGCATCGTGGATCCGGTCTTCCACCGCATCAATAATTGCTTCCAACTCTAGCTCCGATTTGAAGAACTTACCGACCGAGCGGCGCACCGAGGCACGAAGCTTCGTTCGATCAAAGAGCTCACGCGAGCCTGTTCGCTTGAGCACTGCAATCGTTGGGTATTCGATCCGCTCATAGGTAGTAAAGCGGTGCCCATCAGGGGTCTCGCGGCGGCGACGAATCGTTACACCATCGGCCGACTCACGCGACTCCAGCACGCGGCTGTTGCCAATCTTGTCGCGGTGGGTCGTCACGCGTCCGCCTCCTTTTTGCGGCGGCGGCGCAAGAAGGCCGGGGTGTCATCCTCGTCGTCATCCATCGATTGATCCCAAATATTCGTCTCATTCTCCTGGGCAAAGTGAGCAGCCGCCTCGGGGTCGATGGCCATATCGACACTATCGACCGCTTCATCGACCGTCTCGGCCGACTCTTCGTCATCTTCGGCATCGCTTGGTTCGTCGTCATCAAAGAACGAATCACTATCAAAGCCAGTTGCAATGACGGTAATAATCAGCTCATCCTCCAGCTCAGGCTTGAGTGTCGCACCAAAGATAATGTTGGCATCGGACGATACCGCACCAGTGATAATCTCAGCTGCTTCTTGAATCTCGGCCATACTCATATCGTAGCCACCCGTCACATTAAAGAGTACACCCTTGGCACCGTTGATCGACACCTCAATCAGTGGCGAATCAATTGCCTGCTGGGCTGCCATCTGAGCTCGGTCTTCGCCACTCGCCCGGCCGATCCCCATCAGTGCACTACCGGCACTGCTCATAATTGCCTTAACGTCAGCAAAGTCGAGGTTAATCAATCCATGCTCAGTAATCAGCTCCGATATCCCCTGCACACCCTGGCGCAGCACATCATCGGCAATCTTGAAGGTCTCAAGCAGCGGCGTCCGGCGGTCAATCGTATCGAGCAAGCGGTCATTCGGGATAGTAATGAGTGTATCGACTTGCCGCCCCAACTGCTTGATAGCCCACTCAGCATTGATGCGCCGCTTCTCGCCTTCAAAGGTAAAGGGCTTGGTGGCTACACCCACACAAAGAATGCCGAGATCACGCGCCACTTCTGCTACCACGTGGCCAGCCCCCGAGCCTGTGCCACCACCAGCACCAATCGTCACGAAGATCATATCTGCCCCCTCAAGCGCCTGACGAATCTCGTCGAGCGACTCACGGGCCGCGGCCTCACCTACACTAGGATCAGCACCAGCACCAAGACCATTGGTGGTGTTGTGCCCAAGATGAATTTTAATATCAGCTTGCGAATTATGCAGCGCCTGAGCATCGGTGTTCATTGCAATGAACTGCACACCAGCTAGGCCAGCGTCTTTCATTCGATTGACAGCAGACCCACCAGCGCCACCGACGCCAACGACTTTGATACTAGCAAAGGTTTGGATCTCGCTTGGTTTTACTTCCGGCATTCACGTTTCTCCCCTTGTGCAACTATCAACTTTACCATTACCATTTAGTATATCATCCTCATCGGTATGATTCTAGGCCTTGAGCCCTCCCAGCAGCCGACGCAACCAGCTAATCGCGCCCTTGGCGTGTGCTGTACCACTGTTGGTATAGGCCTGGGTGGGCTGCTGACCACCTTCGCTATCGGCGAGCATCAGGCCGACTGCGGTGGCGAACTGCGGCTTTTCTATCTGGTCGGCCACACCGCTCGTAAAGCCAGTTGGTCGGCCCACCCGAGCGGCTACTCCCAGCTGTTCCCTGGCATAGCTCGCCATGCCACGCATCTGAGCCATGCCACCAGTCAGCACAACACCACTGGGTAGTTTGCCAGCCCGGCCTGCCTTCTTGAGCTCTTTCTGCACCGCCTCGAAGATCTCCTCCAGCCGGGCGTCAACAATCTCGTCAATCTCCTCCGTCGCAAACTCATACGACTCCTTATCGCGCCGCACCTTGGCCACCGCATCGCTTGCTTTGATGCCAGCCGCAGCGTGCTTGACCTTGACCAATTCTGCAACATCAGGGTCAGTTTTGAGGCCAATAGCGAGGTCGTTCGTGACATTCACACTACCCATTGGGATGACGCCAACGTACTGCAAGTCCCCTTCTTCGAAGACCGCCACGCTGGTCGTTGCTCCACCAAGGTCAACCACCGCCACACCACTTTCGATCTGCCGCTCATTCAGCACTGCCTTGGCCGCCCCCAGCACCGCTGGTGTAATGGCATGAGGGTGGACGGTCGCCATCTCCACCGCTTTTTGCAAATTCGCCACATAGGGCGCTAAAGCCGAGACGACATTGGCATCGATCTCCAGCCGCGTGCCTGTCATGCCCAGCGGGTCTTTGATCCCCGCTTGGCCATCAAGTGTATAGCTATGCGGCACGACCTCGAGGATCTCACGGTTGGCTTGCACTTTGCCTGTGGTGGCAACTTCTTCGATGCGTGCCACATCATCATCATTAATCTCGTGATCGATCGTGCCCACGGCAATCATCCCCGTGGCACGAGTGCTGGTGATGTGCGCACCATTAACGCTCACCGTCGCACTGTTGACTTCGTAGCCGCTCATTCGCTCGGCCTCGCCCAGCGCTTCGTCGATCGTGCGGGCCGGGCCACTGAGATTGACCACCATACCCTTGCGCATACCACTGTTCGGTGCCTGCCCTACGCCAACAATTGTCGGCGTGCCTGTCTCTGGATTCATATGCCCCACCACGCATCGAATCGTCGTCGTCCCGACATCTATTCCTACTGCGTATTGAGAATTTTCATGCATAGTACCATTATACAGGTTATGCTGTGTCTTGTACAATATAGGAGGACGAAAGCGAGAGTTTTGGAATTTAGCTACGGTGTCTTTCTAGATATCCATCTAGATGTTCATCGGTCCACATAACAAAATCGTCCTCACCAAACCGAATGACATCTGCTAATTCCTTATGCTTTTCATTATAGAACTTACAAAAAGCGCGACAATATTCTTGATACACCTGGTTGCGATCGACTGGTACATCCCAGACACCACCAGGCTTAATCCCATCGCCAACAACCGTCATATAGACCACTGATGGAGAGTTGCTTCCATCTACAGTTCTATCGATCGGACGAAAGGCAATCTGAATATACCACTGCATAAGCTCAAATGTCCCTGCCGCAAAGCCATACGGAGACCAAGACGATTGAATGTCTCTAGCAAACAGGCGATGCATATCACTTGCAAATGTGAGGTTATACGTATCGTACGCTGTTGTAAACGGCACGTATACAAGATACTCACTATCATCTAAGCCATCGATAAAGAGCGAACATTCTGTGTTGACTTTTCCTACATCAAACCACATCTTTACTGTGCGCGGTGTTGGTGTCGTTGTCTTGTCTGTCGCCATATCTATACCTCTGTAGTTGCTTTAATGTATGCTTAGTATAGCATAAACTCGTCATTCATTATCCTGACGAGTTTCTAGACCTGGTACTGTGTTGGTAAATCAACGCTCTTACAGCTTCGTCATAATCTCCGCCCCTGTCTCAGTGATGAGGACGGTGTGCTCGAAGTGGGCAGCCAGACTACCATCGCGGCTGTAGATTGTCCAGCCATCGCCAGCAGTGTCGCTGTAGATAGCGCTACCACCGAGGGTAGCCATCGGCTCGATGGCAATGGTATCGCCAGGCTGGAGCAGCGGGCCAGTGCCTTTGCGACCATAATTAGGCACGTCGGGTGGCATGTGCATCTCGAGACCCACACCGTGCCCCACCAGCTCGCGAATAATCCCAAGGCGGCCCCTTTGTAGCACAGCTTCCACCGCTGCACCAATGTCGCCAGTGCGCACTGGCCCTTTGATCGCGTCAATGCCAGCATAGAGACTGCGCTCGGTAGTGTGGAGTAGGTGCTTAATAGCCCCAGTAGGTGCGTCATCCACCACCATAGTAAAGGCGCTATCTGTCTTCATCCCGCGGTAGGTAATGACGAGATCGAAGCTGACGACATCGCCCTGCTGCAAGATATAATCGCTTGGCACACCGTGGACGATCGCTTCGTTCGTGCTAATACAAATCACCCCAGGGAAGTTCACCTCTGGGGTTTTGTAGGTTGGCTCAGCACCATAGGCAGCAATCCGCTCTGCCGCGAAGGCATCGATCTGCTTCTCACTTACCCCGGCATGGACAAATTGACGGATATCAGCAAAAACCTGCGCCAGGCGCTTACCCCCTTCGCGCATTGCCTCGAGCTGCTCGGGCGTCTTGATGCCAGTGATTAGTTGGGCCATGCGTGCATTACCTCGTCATAAATCCGGTCGTGCACTTCGCCCGCGGTGCCAGTCCCATCGAGGTGGATGATCTTTACCCCAGCCTCAGCAAAGATACCAAGTACTGGGTACATCTTTTGGCGGTAGATGGCCATGCGACGCGCAATCGTCTCGGGTGTATCCTCCATTCGGCCTCGCTTGGCTAAGCGGCGCATGATTTCTTGCTCCGGCACTTCCAGTACCACCACAAGGTCGATATTATCACCAGTGCGCGCCAGGTGGTCATCGAGCCAGGCAGCCTGCTCCTTGGTGCGTGGAAATCCATCAACGATAATATTTTGGTAATGCTTGCGGTACGCCTCTTGCACCGCATGATCGAATACTTGATAGGTCAGCTTATCACTCACCAGCTCACCAGCCTTAAGTGTAGCGATCACCGCTGGGTCGGTGCTCTGGCGCAGCATCTCACCCGTCGAGAGCCACTTCCACCCCTGGCGTACTGCCAGCATCTGCCCTTGCATACTCTTACCGGCACCAGTTGGGCCAAACAAAAGAATCATCTGTGCCTCCTTGTTATTATGTGGTTATCGTTATTATTGAGAAAAATTATTGCTCGTGTCATAAAACTACGGGGCAAGGGCACGTTGCACCAGTTGAGCAATCGCCCCACCGTCAGCTCGGTTACCCACCTTAGCCTTAACGGCGCCAATCACCTGACCCGTCATCCGTGGATTATCTGCCCCAAGCTCGGCGATCGTCTGCGCTACCACCGCTTGCAGTTCTTCATCACTCAGTGGCTGCGGCAGGTAGTGCTGCAGCACTGCCATCTCGCGCTCCTCGGGCTCAGCAAGTTCAGGGCGACCATTGGTGCGATAGATTTCTGCGGCATCACGCCGCTTCTTCACCTCACGAACGATCACCTGCTCGACGGCAGCATCGTCCAGGCCAGTCTCGCGCACGCCCTGCTTCACCTCTTCATCAAGGATAGCAGCACCAAGGTTGCGCAAGGTGTCACCAACAAAACGATCGCCGCTAAGCAAAGCGGCTTTCATTTCGTCTTTGATACGCTGCTTGAGCGTCGTCACCTAGCGGATCCCCAGGCGAACTTTGGCCATCTTGTCAGCCTTACGCTGACGACGGGTAATCGCCTTCTTGCGGCGATCGGTCTTGCTGATTGGCTTGGCAAACCGCATCGATGCCCGTGCCTTTGCTAGCACACCGCTCTTCAACACTCGGCTGTTAAACCGACGGATGATGTTCTCATTCGCCTCGCGCTCGTCTTTTCGTGTTACTTGTACCATATCGCTCCTCATTATAGCAGATGCGACAATTTTTGCAATTCTATCGCGCGCAAAGTTGTGCAAATTGCTGTGTCGCCCACAAAACCAGCCCTCAAACACGCCATACCCCTCACCACTCTAGTGCTAGCACAGATACTCTAGGGCTGAGCTATTGGGCTATTTTTGCTGGCGTATCGCTTGTCTCTGTATTATAATCAATCTACTATGACACCTTCCTCACCATACCCACAGCAACCTCAGCAACCATACCCCCAGCAACAACCACCACAGCCATACGGGCAATACCCACAATACCCACCACAACCACCTCAGCAGCTACAAAGCGCACCAGCGCCAATGCCACCAGCTTACTCACCCACAGCCATGCCACGCACCGGCTCATCATTTGGTACGGTTATGCGCTGGGTGGCTGCCGGACTGCTCTTTGCGCTGTTGGTATTGTATATCGTCATTGCCGCCATTTTTGGTATTCTCGGCGCGGCATACAGCTATGTTGTGTATGCCAACTTTGGTATGCTGCCAATCCTGCTCATTGTTGCACCAGAACAAACAGAGGGCGATAGCAGTATGTCGCAGGGTCTATTCGTTACTGGTGGCATGCTCATTGTTAACCTATTTGAGATGATTGCCCACGCCACAATCGGGATGCTTGGAGGAGACTATACCACGCCAACTCATGTGATAGCACCAAACCTCTGGAATGTCCCTTCTCATGAAGCAATTATCGCGTTGTGCCTCTACGCCTTCTTTATTACCGTATATGCCATTGCCTTTATCGTCAGTCTTGTGCTATTTTTGCAAAATCGCAAGCGTGGTATGTATCGCTAGCGACTGATACTTATTTGCCTATTTTTGCACAAAATTGCAACAAATGTGCTACACTGTTATGAATAGTTTGTGACGGGTGCTTTATTTGTAGCTACGAAGCGCACCACATCGATGGAGCGCCTCTCGTATCTCGAGAAGTATGGATGCCTCAGCCCAAATACTCGCTCTAATATTGGGAGCCTAGAGCGAGTATTTGGTCGGAGGAAGCATAAGCGGTAGAAAGCGGAGCGCAAAAAACAGTGGTATCACACAGTCACAAGACAGCAAACCGGACAAGAGTAGCATTGTCTATACCCCAGACCCAAGGACACTACTCTAGCAAATCGCGTCTTGTTTGTCAACCCCATCAGCCATGCGTGGCTCTCTTCTCTTCTACGCAGCTTATTTTCGACCAGTGCGAGTACCCTGTTGCTCTACATTATGCTTCCTCCAATTTGCTTATGATTCGCTTGATACGCCGCTCATCCCCATGCGCTTTACCAGGGGTGGCGTAGACTTCGATAAGGATAATGGTGCTAGCAGCTCGAGCAGCCCGCGACGGTGGTGCATCACGAGGCAGTGTTCGCACCACTGCAAACACCAACCACACCGCCCGTCGATAGGCTGCTGTGTCGGTATCAAGACAGAACTGCACTACTGTGCACTGAGCAGTTTGCTGTATAATGGCCGCCTTGCCGCACGCAAAGAGCTGCTGGCGAAAATCCGCCACCACCGCCTCGCTTGGCTCAGCAAAAATGCGCACCAGCCGCGGCTTGACGCGCTCAATATCGGCTGGCAGCGTGGGAATGCGCTGTGCCAGCGTCTGGAGATCACTTGAGAATTCTGTTGCCTGCTTATAGATCATCATCTGACTCGATTACAGAGGTAACGTCCGTCCGATAAAACGTGTCGCGGTAATCAATCGTCTGTCCATATTTCGCAATCACCCATGGCGCATCTTTGTAGGCAAGGTTGCTCAGTTCAGCAGCGCTCTTGCTCCCGAGGCGTTCTAGCTCGGCATCGATGTGCTTGATCTCGTTGGCACTGAGCTCGCTCAGCTCGGCATTCTTGAGCGGAAGGAACTTGCGCTGCTTGTGGCTAAAGTGCTTCGTCTCAATGACATCCAGCTCATCATGCGCCCGCATCTCATCGACCAAGACTTGCAAATCTGCAGCCGGCGCGGGCCCATAGGTCTCGTGCAGATACGCCAGGCCAGTAATGCTCTTGCCTGTGCGCTCGTAATAATCAAAATCGATGAAGTACAGCAGCCGATGTAGCACTGCCTCGCCCACATTGGGCCGGGCACCAATCTTGCCCAGCGTATAGAGCAGCACCTGGCGTAGTTTGGTCGTGTGGAGTCGCGGGATAGCATCGCGCGACTGAGCAGCGGCGGGCTGGGCACCCTGCGCATCATCGTGGCGGTATTCGGCTGGTGTATCGCCCACATACAGTGCTGCATCGTCCGCCACCCGCCACGGACTGCGCTGAGCCTGCTGTGCAACAGTGTCCGTTATGGCAATGCCGCTAATCAATTCCTGCACGCCAACTTCGTAGTATTGGCTAATCTTCGTCAGCTCGCCAAGCTTTGGCTCGCGGCCACCATTCTCTAGCTTGATATACGTCGCGCGGGCAATCCCAACTGCATCGGCCACCGCCTGCTGCGAAAGCCCCGCATTGCCACGCAGTTGCCTAATACTTGCCTCAAAACTCATTGCGATTTGGTCCTTCCTGTTGCATCATGCCTCCATTGTAGCGTACTTGCCAAAGTTATACAACCATTTTGTCTAATTTTGGAACATAGTACATTTGTGCGCATAATTACAGAAGTGGATATATAATAAAAAGATGCGAAGTATGTGTATATTCTGGCTAAAAATAGCATCACCAGCATTTCACGACATATATACTGGCTCAGATTCTTCCTGTCTATCCCCTCTTGTGTATGCGAAATCTGACCCATAATCCCACGAATACGCTAGCACCAATACACACCAAACCGAAAATGTTCCGGCCAGAATATATCACAGAGTTTGTCCGCTTGCTTGGTCGCTGGCCTCCAGATATTTTCTTGTTTAGCGTATATTGGTGCCGACCTCTCGTTGTGTATCGTTTTGAGATTCATGTGCACATGGAGTGGAACTACACCTCTCATCTCCTATCTTTCACAATTTTGGTACAACGCCACACCATCTGCAAATAATACAAGTAGTAAAAAACCAGCCTTTGTAGCTGGTTTTGTTCTTTGCTTTTATAGGGTTTTATGCTGCCGCAGCCTCAGCATCCTCCCATGCGCTCTTGTCTGATGAGCTCGTTACACCGACTTCATGTCGATTACCCTGCCCAACAGCTGTTCGGCCGATCTCCACCACTGGTGCGAGTATACCATTCTCTTCATTCTCTTCATTCTCTTCATTCTCTTCGTTTTTCTTATCCTCTTGCTGCTCGTGCTCCGCTGCCTGCAAAGCGTGCTCAATAGGCAGCAGCAAGCGCCGCTGTTCATTCTCGGGGAGTTCATCCGACAGAGGTACGTCGTGTGTAATCAATGCATCATCACTTAGCTCTAGCCCTCGAGCCTCAAGCTCTTGGATATAGCTCGCCGCAAGCGCGTCGCGGTAGAGCGCACTCTCTTGGTCGGCCAGTTGCTCACTCGCTGGCTGTGGTTTATTATCCGCACCATAGCCATACTCTTGCAAGAATGGTACCAACTGCTCCGCCCGGGCAGCCTGGGCGCTCGCCAGCTCTCGCACGTCCTCAGCAGTCATCTCCTCAGCTTTATTGAGCTGCCGCCACTGAGCACTCTCCAACAATGTAGCAGCAAGTGGCTGCAGTGCTTTTTCTGATTTTTGTGATTCTAGCGTATATATCGAACGAGGTTTTTCCATGGGGTCTCCCGTGGGTTATGTGGTGGATGTTCTGTTGGTATGGTTTGTTTGCCCCCTACTATAGCACAGATGATCGGGTTGGCGCAAATCGGAGCATTTGCTACACTATCTGGTAAGAATCTAAAGCAAGGAGATACTATGCCAGATGACACACCAACTCTACCGCACCCCTATACATATCGCACCGCATCCGTTGAGACGATGCTACAAGCTGTGGCTGACTTGACCAGTAAGTGGCCACAATCTTACAGAGAATTAGACGCGCAAGTGGCAACATACCCTAATATTACCTGCGTACCAGGTGGTGATCATCCGCAATCTATCGGGTTATCCCTTGCTTCGCTCGAAGGCGGCAATGAAGACGATAGAGATGATCTGCACTTTAGTGGTGAGTATTATATGCTGCCAGCAAACACCTTCGACGCATACGAGACAGCCCTCGACGCGCGGTATGGCGAAGGAACAGAGATACAGCGCGACAAAGAGTGGACACACATCGAGTGGTATCTCAATAACGGTGCGCGGGTGACGCTCTCGATAATCACATGGGATATTACCCTTATGCTTGAGGCACCTCACACGTGGGAGAGTATGGAAGATCTTGAGCGTCGCTACCATTCAGATATCGACCTTTACGACCCACGGCGCCAAACTCCACCAAGCGGTTACTACTAAAAACGCTACACAAGGCAAAGGAGCCAGTCGCTATTGACCCCTGTTAATAATCGGCTCACTTAGCGATAAATGAGCACACCTTCTCTACCGTTCACTCAGCCGATATGTCTGAGCAAAGGCAGCCGCCTCGATGATATAGCGGTCGCCATTGATTTGGCTTTCCACCAGCCAGCAATCTGCTTCGCCATGCTGCTGGCCGCCCCACGGCGCATCGATGACGATCTCGCGGCCAGTGGGGTTGGGCATGGCTTTGATCTGATTCTTGGGCAGATACGCGCCAGGCACCACCGCACCATCCTCACCACGCAGCGGCTCGTACAGGGCAGCAAAATCCGCTGCCGCAATACTATAGCGCTCACCTTCTGGTCCGGTGATGATGGCATCGCCCACCTCGGCAATGTTCTCCGTCTCTACATACTGCTGGCCATCCGCCCGTGCGAAGCTGGTAGTCAGGGCTTGCCGCTCGGTAGCGAACTCCGGCCGCACCGCTACGCTTGGGTCAGCAATTTTGGTGTAGGTGTCGGTAATAGCGCTAAAGTCGAGCGTGCTGGTATCGAGGTAGAGGGGTGGCACTGCGTCAGTCTCCTGGGTTAGTTCTGGTGGTAGTATAGCTGGTTTGGCATCGTGTGTCGATATTGCGGTGCGCTCATGCATGAGTGGTGTTCCTATCGTTATAATTGATAAGAACCCATATTGCTCTCTCTCTCTCGATTTGTCAATATATTTATGTAATGGGAGAGGTTTTATTGCAAACTACGCTACCCTGCCTTCAAAACCTCACCGCCAACTCTCAAGAAAAACACCCTCAAACGAGAGCGTGCTTTAGAATAATTAGAATCTTTGGCTTTATAAATCCGTAGTGTCGAGCACTACCAGCTATGCAACACTACTCATCCACCAGCTCTACATGGAGCAGCCGCCCTTCTACACTGCGCATGCCACGCCAGTCGTTGATGGTGGGTTGGAACCAAGCCGAGATGATATCGCCCGGCTGGCGTACGAAGTTCGGTGGCGCGTTGAAAGCCAATAGTTGCAGCGCAGTGCCTTGCCCATCCTGCACGGTGAGCTTGATGTGCTGCCCATCGCTGCCCATGTGGCGCAGCTGCGAGACGGTGCCGCGGCGCAGCTGCAAAACAGGCTCTGGGTTGCCATTGCCAAAGGGCTCAAGGCGGGCAATATCGGCCACCAGCTGCTCCGTTACCTCTGATAGATCATCAATCACCACATCAGCCTGCGGCAAGAGGTAGTGTGTTTGGTCGGAGAGATGGAGCGAGCGGTAGTAGTCGTTCACTCGCTGGCGAAAGGTGTCGATCTGCCGCGTCTCGAGCGTCACACCGGCTGCGGCCGCATGGCCACCGCCACGCAGAATGACATCATCGGCGGCGCGCACTGCTCGCTCAGCCGAAAAATCGCCAAAGCTGCGTGCACTGCCCGTTGCTGTCTCGCCTCGCTCGCCAATGATGAAGACCGGCTTGCGATACGCCTCCACCAGCTTGGATGCCACAATCCCAATCACGCCATGGTTCCACCCCTGCTGGCTCACGACGAGGACGGGGTCGGTGGTATAGCGCTCGGCCTGCTGGCAGGCTTCGTCGTAGATGGCCTGTTGGATGGCTTTGCGCTCGGTATTGAAGCGATCCAATTGCTGCGCCGCCTCAAGCGCCGCCAAACCATCGCGCGCTCGCAGCATATCGAGGGCATACTCAGCCGATGCCAATCGTCCTGCCGCATTCATACGCGGGCCAAGACCAAAACCGAGCGTCCGAGCGGTAATCTGGGCTGGCTGCACACCAGCCACCGCCAGCAGTGCCTTGAGGCCAGGGCGGCGCTGCTTCTTCAGCACCTCGATCCCCCAGTACACATTGGCGCGGTTCTCAT
Source organism: uncultured Candidatus Saccharibacteria bacterium (assembly GCA_938041555.1). GTDB lineage: Bacteria > Patescibacteriota > Saccharimonadia > Saccharimonadales > Saccharimonadaceae > Saccharimonas. The sequence continues at coordinate 34,643 of CALIAC010000037.1, forward strand.
TCTGTAGCGATACTATGTCGCATACCGTACCCAGCGCTACCAAGTCTAGCAGCCACTTCTCGTAGCCAGCTGGCAAGCCCGGCAGCACCGTCTGCAGCGCCTGGACAAGCTTAAAGGCCACGCCCGCCCCGCACAGGTCACGGAAGGGATAGTGGTGGTCGTCATATTTCGGATTAACCGTGGCGATGGCGGGTGGGCGAGTCGGTGCAATGTTGTGGTGGTCGGTCACTACTGTGTCGATGCTGTAGCGCCCTTTTGCATAGGCAATTTCCTCATGACAGAGGCTGCCGCAATCCACCGTGACGATGAGCTGCGCCCCCATCGCCGCCACCTTGTCCACCGCACCTTTGGTCATACCATAGCCTTCTACAAAGCGATTGGGAATAAAGGCCTCCACCGCAGCAAAGCCAAAGCTCGCAAAGGCATCAAGCAGCAGTGCCGTCGCACTGAGGCCGTCGATATCATAATCGCCATAAATCACGATTGTTTCGCGCCGCTGGTGCGCCTGCACCAAGCGATCCACCGCCGTCTGCATCTGGGATAGTAAGAATGGATCGGGCTTCGCGTCATAATCGGGGTGTAAAAACTCCTCAGCGGCTGCTCCCTGCAAGCCCCGCGCTGCCAATATCTGTGCAAACAAACTCATCAGAGCTGCACAGTATCCGCCGCTTGCTGGCCCTTTTGCTGCTGCGAGGATTTGATCACCATGCTCTGCAATTCTTTGAAGAAAATATATTGCTTGTTCGTGTAATACATCTTGGTATTACCCTGTTTTTCGGCCATCAAAAAACCAGCTTTCTCGAGATTTTTTAGCTCGCGCTGGATATTGCCCGGGTCTTCTTTGATCAACTTCGCCAAGCCGCGGACATGGGTGTGGAACTCCGGATACTTAGCATAGACCACAATGATTTTGCGCCGCACCCGTGATGTAATAAACGTTTCTAACATGCTTCCCTTAGCGAATTCTCGCTTCCGTTACCTCTACTCAACTGTTGCTTTTTATTCTACACTTTTTGATGGTAATTTGGCAAGACCACCCACCAATTGATTGTGCGTTTCGTCTCTCGCAACTGCGACTCATCAACCATCCACACGACACACGTGTCTGCTTTTTATCATACCAGCTTTGGGCGGAGCGAGCAAGATTGATGTGCACGTTTTGCACACCACCCAGATGAAGTAGCACATGCAGAGGCGATCCCCTCTGCACAGCTGCCTCCTGTCGGGTATAATAAACCCTATGCACTATTACGAAGTTGCGCCGCTCAAGATTATCCGCGCTACCAGCAAGAGCTTCACCTACCACTGGGCAGACGCACTGCCACTGGGCCAGGTGGTGCAGGTAAGCGTTGGTGCGCAGCAGGTGGTGGGTGTCATCATTGCATGCGCCAGAAAACCGACGTACACGACCAAGCCGCTTGATGTCGTTGTGCCGCTGCCACCGCTGCCTGCTCCCCTGCTCGCAACGAGCCAGTGGCTGAGCGATTATTATGCCACACACCTCGCCACCGTGCTACAGACAGTGCTACCAGCTGGCATTGCCAAGCAGCGCCGCGCGCCGCGCCGCCCTGCTAGCCCACCGCCACAGCGCCGCACGCCCACCTTCTCACTCAATCTACAGCAAGAAGAGGCCGTTCGCACCATTCGCCAAGCCAGCCCTGGCACAGTACTCCTTCACGGTGTGACAGGCAGCGGCAAGACGGCAGTGTATATCGAGCTTGCGCGCCAGGCTTTGGCTGCAGGCCGGTCGGTGATTGTCCTCGTGCCAGAGATCGCCCTCACGCCCCAGCTGGTGGCGGAGTTTCGGCAGCACTTTGCCGATATCATCCTTACCCATTCGCGCCAAACGGAGGCCGAGCGCCACCGTGCCTGGCTCGCTGCCCTCACGAGTCCGCAGCCTCGGGTGGCAATTGGCCCACGTTCTGCCCTCTTTTTGCCGCTGCAGCAACTGGGGTATATCATCATCGACGAAGCCCACGAGGCCAGCTACAAGCAAGACAAATCCCCCCGCTACTCGGCGCTGCGGGCCGCGAGTGTGCTAGCTCAGCACCATGGCGCGACGGTGGTGCAGGGGTCAGCCACACCACTGGTCAGCGAGTATTATCTAGCGCAAAAAGCCAAGCGGCCAATCGCCACTCTACCCAGCAAAGCTCGGCCCGAGGCCACCGCTCCCACCATTCAGCTGGTCGACCTTACCCAGCGGAGCAACCTCACCCAGCATCGCTTTTTGTCAAATCAGCTTATCACCGCCATTGATGCCACACTTGCAGCGGATCAGCAGATCCTGCTTTTTCATAACCGCCGTGGCAGCGCCAATGTATCGCTCTGCACCAACTGCGGCTGGGCAGCCGAGTGCCCACGCTGCTTCGTTCCCCTCACCCTCCACGCCGACCGCCACCAGCTGCAGTGTCATATCTGTGGCTACCACACCACAGTACCAACGATGTGCCCTACCTGCCACAGCACAGATATTGTCCACCGCGGGATTGGGACGAAACTCATCGAGGCAGAGGTGGCCGCGCGCTGGCCTCAGGCGCGTATTGTTCGCTTTGATGGCGACAGCAGCCCCGCAAGCAGCCTCGAGCAGCAATACCAAGCCCTCTATGATGGCACAGCCAATATCATCATCGGCACGCAGGTGGTAGCCAAGGGGCTCGACCTGCCGCAGCTGCGCACCGTTGGAGTCGTGCAGGCCGACGCTGGCCTGGCCTTGCCCGATTACACCACCAACGAGCGCATCTTCGAGCTGCTTGCTCAAGTGGTGGGACGAGTGGGGCGCTCTGCTCACGCCACTACAGTGGTGGTGCAAGCATATCAGCCGCAGCACCCAGTGATTCAGGCTGGCCTGGCTCAAGATTATACCGCGTTTTATCACCAAGCCTTGACCGAGCGCCGCCGTGGGCAGTTCCCGCCCTTCGTCCACCTGCTTAAGCTCACGTGTGTGTACAAGACGGAGGCGGCCGCCATCCGCAATAGCCAAGCACTCGCTCAGCAGATTCGCCAGCACCACCCCGCAGTAAACATTCTTGGCCCCACGCCCGCCTTCCACGAGCGGCTGCGCAACACCTACCGCTGGCAGCTTATCATCAAAGCCACCCAACGCCGTGACCTCCTCGCTGTTATTGCCGACATGCCCACCAAACATTGGCAAGTGGATATCGACCCACAGTCGCTGTTATAGTGGGACTGTGAGAGCCTCTCTTGCTTGACGATAGTGCTCCATCTCTATTTCATTCTGGTGGACTATGTAATGGACTGATAAATAGTAGTGATGTTTTGATCAAATATTCTTTGCAGTATCTCAGTCATATCATCATACCGAAAATGTTCCGGCCAGAATATGTACAGAGACCATCCGCTTGCTCAGCCGCTGGCCTCCAGATATTTTCTTGTCTGATGATATGACTGATCTACCGAGCAATCATCCACTCGCTCACCCCATCCACCATCTGCTATAATAAAGCTAATGAAAAAAGACGCTATTATCACCCTACCCAACTCGCACTTGCGCCAGAAGTCGCAGCGGGTGCATGTTATTACCGACGAGACGCGCCAGCTGGTGGCCGACATGACCAGCGCCAGCATCGACTGGGAAAATTCCCGCCCGCATGAGATTAGCGCAGCGCTGGCGGCGGTGCAGATCGATCAGCTAGAGCGAGTCGTCATTGTACGCGAAGATTTCGACGACAAAGACAACCGCACCTTTATCCCCCTCATTAACCCAGAGATCGTCAAATACGAAGGCCAGCTGGTGAGTGATTATGAGGGCTGCCTCAGCGTGTCGGGTCGGATCTATGGCAAGGTGCCACGCTACAGCCGCGTCCGGGTCAAGGCGCTTGATATCAATGGCAATACCATCCGCCTCAAGGCCGACGGCTTCTTAGCGCGAGTGCTGCAACACGAGATTGACCACTGTAATGGCATTGTATTTATCGACCGCATTCGCGACGATACCAGCGCATTTTATCAGCTCGATGAGAAGGGCGAGCTCCAACCAGTTGATTATGACGAGCATATCAAGACCAATCGTATTCTTTGGGACTGAAGACTTCAGCGCTATCAGCCTCGCGCAGCTGCTGGAACATAGCTTCCCTGTTCGACTGGTCATCACCAAGCCAGATAGCCGGCGGGGGCGCGGCAAGCAGCTCTGCCAGCCAGCAGTCAAGCAGCTTGCCCTGGCGCACGACATTCCAGTGTTACAGCCCACCAAACTGCGCGATATTATCCCCGATATCCAAGCGCTCAACCAGCCTGTTGGCGTACTGGTGAGCTTTGGTAAGATTATCCCCCAAGTAGTAATCGACTGCTTTTCCCCAGGGATTATCAATCTCCACCCATCGCTCCTGCCGCGCTATCGCGGCCCTTCACCGATTGAGAGCGCCATTGCCAATCGCGATACCACCACCGGCATCAGCATCATGCAGCTCAGCGCCGCGATGGACGCCGGGCCGGTCTATGCGCAGCTCACCCATCCCTTACGCGGCGACGAGCAGCAGCTCGAACTCTACAACACACTAGGCCAACTCGGCAGCGAAGCACTGGTGCAGCTCCTGCCCCGCATCGTGAGTGGTAGCCTCCAGCCCACACCGCAAGACGAGTCCAACGCAAGTTACTGCCAGCTCCTCACCAAAGCCAGCGGCATTATCAACCCCGCTCAGCACACTGCCGCAGCGGCCGAAGCAATGGTACGTGCCTACCATCACTACCCACGGGCTCGCCTCCAGCTGGGCGAGCGGCAGTATATCATCACTCAGGCACACACCGCACTGGCGCCTGTCACCACACTCGATCCACGCTGCAGCGACGGCACCTATCTCGTCATCGACCAGCTCATCGCCCCCAGCGGCAAAGAACTCAGCGCCGCAGCATTTTTGCGCGGGTATCGGGTGTGAGTAGTGAAGATATAGAGGCTTGAATAACCTCAGCCACAGGCTCTTCTTATGCTTTCTTGGCGCTATGCTACTTCCTCTTGGAGAGATGGTCTAGATCGCAGCCATCTTAACCTAGCAACTTGCTATCCTCCTCAAGATCTTGGAGGTAATAGAGAGCAACATAGCCAACGCTCCCTGCCATAAGGGCAGCCAGTTTGTGTATGCAGCCAGTGCAATATCTCACTGTCGCGCAAGAAAATATCTGGCGGCCAGCAGCAAGGCAGGCGGACAAGCTCTTTTTACTATCTGGCCGGAACATTTTCGGTGCGACAGTGAGATATTGTGGCGCCAATCAAAGAAGCTAATCAAACACAAAGCCCCTGCATCCACAGGGGTTATACGTGTTTTTACTTGGTCATCATCACTACGCAGCAAGCGCCACATCAGGGTCGGGGTGGCCACCCTCAAGCTCGTCTGGTGCATCGCCATCTGTTGCATCACTGCTCTGGAAGATGCTAGCCAAGCCCTCTTGGGTAAGAAACTTCTGCGGGTCTACCTTGGCAAGATCCACGAGGCCCTCAAAGGTCTCGCGCACGACGGTCGTGTAGTCTGGGCGGTTGTGAGTGAGCCACTTAAGCTGCGCATAGTCCGCAAAGAGTGCCAGCTGGTCTACCTCCACGCCACGCTGCTCTGCTGCCTTCTCATAGGCTTTGCGCTGGCTCTGGTATATCTCGTCCTCTTCGTAGTCGGGCTCGTGCTCGTCGATCCACGCTGTAATGACCGCAGCGTCTTGGTTCATAAACGACTCAAATTCATTGAGCTGCACCTCGCTCAAGCCATCGCTCAGCACTGTGCCAACACGCAGCTCCAGCACCTGGCGAAAGTTGTCGACAAAGCGCTGCCGCGCCTCTGGCGGCCAGTCTGCTATACCGATTTTTTGCAAAAAAGCATCGTCTAATTGAAACATGTTTTTCAATTCCTCCTGCCCCTAGTATACCAAACAATCTGCCCCTCATACAATAAAAATGGCAAAATGTGGTGTAATTTCCCTCAGCGGTGTGATTGGCCTCTGTTACACCGCCTCACCCTGAGCGATTTGTGCTATTGTGCGCTCAACAGCTGGCCAGGTGGGGCAACTGATGATGCGGCTATCACGCTTGTCTGGGCATGGCTGCCACGAGCACGCACCGAAGAGAATAGTATATACAGCGCAGCACACTGTACAGGCTGGGCATTCGTTATTCATTACGAGGGTGGCGTTGAGATACTTCGCGCAATCATCGATCAGCATATTCACACCAATGCGATTGCAACTCTCATACAGTGCTTACGCTGCATCGCTCAGCTCATCAGCCTTCTTGGCTAGGTCGCCGAGGATAAGCGTGCGCTCGTCGCTCAGGATCTCGTCGAGGTGGGCAACCCGCTGCGACAGCCAGGCAAATAGCGCTGCGCTATCGTCCGTCTCTTGGCGGCGCACCAGCTCATCGAGGTCATTATCCGACAAGCGGCTAATAACCTCCAGCCCCACCCGCTCGTAGAGCGTATTATTCGCCTCCCGCAGCAGCGCTGCTGAGTCGTGCGTTGTAATCCCAAGGCGATCGAGGTCGTGTTGGGTGATGAGAGGGGTAGTTTGGGACTGAGTGGTTGGCATAATGCAATTCTTTAACCTCTACCCTATGCGAGTCAAATACCACACTAGGCTGCTTGGCCTCCCGATTTACGATTGTTTATATTATAATTAACTGCTCTTTGCATATTCTCGTCCGCCATTTTTATTATCCGGATGACATCAAACCGTTTACCAGGAAATCTTTCTGCTTCCTTGGCAAAGCTCCATATCTCTGCATTAGCTTTCGATTTGTTGTCATTAAGCTCAGCGTCTGTTGACGATTGTGCGATTCGTGCGCCAAGCTCGGCCATACGATCATGAAAATCCCTACTAAAATCACCAAAAGCTGTCGGATCCTCAGGCTTCTCAGGGGTTGTAATAATCACATCGCTATGGTCTTTATTGCCTAGAGCCAACGCAAGGTCAAAGAAGTCCTCTTCGGGATTTGGTTTTTTTTCTATAATACCTGCAGCAGCGTTCAAGTCAACCACTTTAGAGTTATCACTTTCAGAGATTGGTGCAGGCTGAGCCTCCTGTGGTTGGGTCACCTCAGGCTGGGGCTTCTCATGCGGTTGGCCTCCTGCTTCATTTTGCGAAAAAATCTCAGCAAGAGGGTAGTCTTTGGAAGAAGGATTTGGTGTTGGCTTCCAGTCTGGCACTGGCTCGTTCAACCAAGTATTCACATCCTCTACAGCTCGCATCGCCTTCTGGCCCATACCTCGAGCAATTCGCTGCATACGTGCCCACCAACCCTCTTTCTTCTCTTCTACTTCTTCAGTCGCTTTAACAGCAGCCGTACGGTTCTCCTCAACACTGCCATCAACTTCCTCGTGTGTTGGCTCTGCCGTGGTTGCTTCGGGGGCTTGTGCTGCTTCTGCGAGAGGCTGGCCCTCTGTCGCTACAGAGGTGGCTTGGTGAGAGTCTAGCGACTCCAGCCGCACGTCAAGCGCTGCCTGGAGTGCTGCGAGTGCCCGGTCGCGCGTGTCTTTGAGCTGCGCTGCATCTTCACGCGAGAGGTGTGGCTGCATCAGCTCACGCGCTGCCATGCTCAGCACTGCGCTTGCCGCCTCGCCCTTCATGCGGATCGCATCCATAGTCGAGTGACTCGCCATAATCTCTTGGGCAGTGCGGTCTGTCAGCTCACTCACCTGCGCTTCGAAGCCGGTTGGTTGCGGCGCTTGCTCACTCGTCGAGACTGGTGCGGGAACAAGCTCTACCTGAGCTCCGCTTGGGGCTAGTTCTTGGCTTGGAGTAGCGGCAGGCTGTGCGCCTTGGTTGCGCGCGTCGAGCGCTTGCTGCAGGGTGGCAAGCGCATCGCTCCGCACCGCCTCCAGCTGAGTAATCCCCTCCGCCGAATACGGCAAGATTATCTCATGCGCAATCCTGCTCTGCACCGCAATATCTGCCATACCCTTGGCAAACACCGCGTCCGTCGCCGACTCGGCTGCGTTGATTTCTTGAACCTTCTCGTCAGTCAGTGCTGTGATTTCTGTTTGGAGGCGAGCAATGGCTGCATCCTCACTGTGTTGCTCTTGCTCAGAAGTTGGGGTTTGATTTTGCTGCGCTTCGGCCTCACGCTGTGCTTTATCCCGTGCATAGTCTTCTTCTGTTGGTGGCGGAGCAGGAGAAACCTTTCGCTCTGTTGTCTTGTGCTTGGCATAGTACTCCTCACCAACCGTCCCAACACCAAAACTATCAAGACCAGCTCTGATAGTCTCGCCGACCACAGCAAGTGTTTTTCTCACTGTATTCTTATTCGCTTCGGGACTTGTTTGTCGTGCCAAGCGCCGCTCTTGTCGCGTGGTTTGAAAATCCCTAAGCCGTCGGTCTAGCCCGGCCATTGGGCCCGACTCGCCGAGTTGTTCATTCACGGCCTTTTGCGTCTCCACATTCCTCGCGTATACGTCAGGAATGCGTTTTGCCGCTCCAATCATATGATTCACCACACCTCTAACGCCAGCTCGTGTGGCTGAGCCTGTTTCGAGCACTGGGTCAAGCGTGCTTGTTCCTGTTGCCTCATGTCCTTTTGCCATACTACCCGTCCTAATTTCTTTCCTTATATATTCTGCCCACATCCTACCACAACAGAGGTAATGTGTCAATAAGCGAAGCACCCCAATCCCAAAAACTCGCCATCACCACGGCGAGTTTTGTATATCATGAGCAAAAACCGGCAAGAGCAGAGTTACCACTTAATTATAATGCGATTCTATACGATGAAGCACCACCGTCAAGCCTGTTACCGCAGCTACTGCAGCGTACGCTTCACTAGCTCGCGGGTGAAGAACTCGAGGGTATCGCCAATCTCGAGCTGGAGCTTCTTGCTGGTCGTGAGATTGAGACCACAGAGCTCACCCTCAAAGACTTCCTTGGCTTCTTGCTGCTGGCGCTGCACGCTGGCCACTGTGACTTCGGCAATTTGCTCCTCGCCGTGCATCACACGGGCCAATAGTCCTGCTGTCACCTTACCCTTCGTTACTTGCCCGCCGGCGATAACCGCATCGCGCATCGTCCGGAAGACGCCCTTAATCTCTAGCTGGCCAATTTCCGTCTCCACCACCTCTGGTGCGAGCAGTGCTTCCATGCTGCTACGTGCATCGTCGAGCAGCTCGTAGATCACTTGGTAGCGGCGCACCGTCACTTTGTCGCGCATTGCCAGGCGCTTGACGGCTGGTGGCAGGTCGACGTTAAAGCCGTAGATAATTGCATTACTACTACCAGCCAGGCGCACATCACTCTCAGTAATGTTGCCCACGCCATGGCCAATAATCCGCAGCGTGATCGCCCCGCCCGTCTCCACTAGGCGCAAGCTATCCATCACTGAGGTAAGCGACCCCTGTACATCGGCCTTGACGATAACATCGAACTCCTGAGCATCGTGCTTTTGCGTCATCAGCTTGAGCAAGTCTGCACCAGTCACGTTGGTAGTGGCGGCATTGCGCGCTTGGTCGAGCTTAGCCTTTTGCACGGCCAGGCGAGCTTCCTTCTCATTTTTAACCACTGTGAAGATATCACCAAACTGCGGTAATTCCTTAAAGCCCGTCACCGTCACTGGCGTAGCGGGCGTGGCTGCCTTGATAGCCGCACCAGTGTAATCGAGCAAAGTACGCACCTTGCCATAGGCCTGCCCCGCCACCAAGAAATGCCCTGGCGCCAAGCGGCCCTGCTCGATGAGCAAGTTCACCACCGAGCCGCGACCCTTCTCCATATGCGCCTCAATGACGAGCCCCTCAGCCGGCACATCCGTATCGGCGCGAAGCTCTTCCATGTCGGCCACAAGTAGGATGGTATCGAGTAATTTATCAATATTCTGGCCAGTCTTGGCGCTAATCGGCACCATAATGGTATCGCCACCCCACTCCTCAGGGTTGAGGTGGTGCTCGCTCGCAAGTTGAGCTTTAACCATATCAGGATTGGCCGTGTCTTTGTCGATCTTGTTGATGGCAACGATGATCTTGGCATTGGCATCGCGGGCAAAGCGGATTGCCTCCACCGTCTGTGGCTTGACGCCATCATCAGCCGCCACAACAATCACCACCACATCGGTCAGTGCGGCACCATGCTGACGCAACGCCGCAAAGGCCTCATGACCAGGGGTATCAAGCAACGTCATCGTGCGACCGCCCTTTTGGGCTTGATAGGCACTAATGTGCTGGGTAATGCCACCAGCCTCGCCAGCGACTGTCTTCATCTTGAGGATGGTGTCGAGCAGCGTCGTCTTGCCGTGGTCGACATGCCCCATCACCGCCACAATTGGCGGGCGTGGTACAGCATTGCTCGACGGTTTATGCAGATGCTGCACAGTATGCTGCTCGGCGGCTTTGCGCTGCAGCGTTACTGCTAGGCCTAGTTCCTCCACGATAATCTCAGCAATCTCAAAATCAATCCGCTGATTGATCGTAACGGTGAAGCCATTCTTAAACAGCTCGCCAATCAGCTTCGTGACCGGCAGATTCAGGGTTTGGGCCAGCTCACCAACAGTGATCGAATCGGCAATGACCAACACTTTTTCAGACTGACTCATATACACACTCCTTTCTGCCGGCCACAGCCGGTCATCTTTTGTAATTTACTAGTTATTTTTTCTTGTCGGCGAGACTCAAGCTCACTTTGTGCGCATCTTTGTCGATGTCGAGAATGACAAAGCTCTTGCGCTCATTGAGTGTAAAGACCTTCTCTGGGTCGGCACCGCCGCTGCCCAGCTCGCTCACATGCACCAGCGCTTCAACTGCTGGGCTAATCTGGACAAAGGCACCATATGGGGTAATGCGCGTTACTGTACCCTCGATGGTCTGGCCTTTGGTGAATTGATCCACCTCATCAAGCCATGGGTCCTTGGTGAGCTGCTTCATACTCAGGCTTAGGCGATCTTTGTCGATGCTAATGATCTTCGCCTCAACGCTCTGACCGACCTTCACGTAGTCGGCTGGGTTGTTGACGCGCTCCCAGCTAATCTCTGAGATGTGGATAAGCCCCTCAATCCCTTCGACATTCACGAAGACACCAAAGTCCACCACACCAGTCACCACACCCTTGACGGTGTCGCCAACCTTGAGCTTCTCAAAGTGAGCCGCCAGGCCATCCTTGATGGCTTCTTTTTCGCTAAAGATCAGTTTGTTAGCTTTGCGGTCGCAGTCGAGGATGCGCACCTTGAGCGTCTGGCCCACCAGTGTGTTGAGCCGTGCCAAGATCTCATCCTTATCGGCACCACCCACCCGTGGGTAGTGCTCGGCCGACAGTTGCGACACTGGCAAAAAGCCTCGCACACCTTCGTACTCAACCAGCATACCACCACGGTTAGCGTCGTATGGCGCCACCTCGATGATCTCGCCAGCATCCAGCTTAGCCATCGCTTCTTCCCAGCCACGGTCCTTGGCTGCTTTGCGTAGGCTCAGCAAGCTATAGCCATTCTCGAGCTCGCTATCTACCACACTGGCTGTTACTTCATCACCAACTGCTAGCGCCTTGGCTGCGCCAATCTCGCGCCGTGGCACATAGCCAACCCCTTGCGGGCCTAGGTCTACTAATACATCTCGTTTGCGCACCGATAATACGCGGCCAGTCACGACCTCGCCGGTTACTAGTTGCTTGACGCCGTCGCCAGCGAGCAAATCATCCATTGTTAAGGCTTGTGTTGCCATAAGTCTTGGTACAGACTCCTCTTATTAATTATATTATGAGACACGTCGCCATATCGCGACGCACCATTCCTCTGTATTATACACAAAGTCGCTGCAAGCGTCAAAACCCATGTATTTAGGTCTCATCTCTATGAATAGTTGGCTTAAGCGGATAATTGGCACAGCCAACCCATCACTCTAAAAATATTCTGGCCCGATGAATCACAAAGCCTACTCGCTCTCACAATCGCTAACCTTCAGATATTTTCTTGTGAGATGGTACTCAAAACTATTACACCGTCATACACAACGATGCCATAATCACAACAGGTATATTATCCTCCACAAAGCAACTACACCTGCATCACACAGGGGTAGGCATAGCGTTGTCAATGAAACAATGGTATACTTTACAGCGCGGGTGTGCGCGACTTGCGATAGGCCAGTGCTACGCCAGCCAGGCTACTCACCGCCACAACGGCTGCCAGGCCCTCGGCTGGGCCGGTCTGCGGCAAGGCGCTCACTTGCTGGGTAGATTGAGTTTGCGAAGGAGTGCTGGAGCTAGTCGAAGGCGTTGCAGCAGGCGTGCTTGAGCTTTGAGACTGAGTAGATTGGCTTTGGCTTTGCGCAGTCGTGCTCGATGCGCCGCTGGTTGCACCATTTGTTGCAGTTGACGTAGTGTTTTTCTTGTCTTGTGACTGAGTTTCTTTTGTCTCTTTGCTCTTGCTGGCCTCTGTTGATTTGCTGTTGAGGCTATCAACTAGCTTGTCGTTGGCGCTCTTATTGCTCTGGGTTGATTCCTTTTTCTTAGCGTCAGTGGTGGTAGTACTTGCCACTTGCCGGGCGCTGCTGTTGTGGCTATTCTTGACGATTAAGACCCCGCCAACCAGTGCAAGCGTTAGCACTGTCCCGACGACGACGTATCCGATAATTGATCCTTGCTGCTTCATTGCCAAACCTTCGTTTACGTTACTCTTTCTATTATACCGTAATCGATCGCAAAACGCAACGCACGCGCTCTACTAATCATGCGTCTCGCTCTGCCTCTCTGGAGCCCACCGCACATCGATACTTCGCACCGCCTACTAGGCATCGCGAGCGCGCTGTGCTACACTAATCATGACACGTACAATATACGAACAAATCATAATCTCTACCTCTGTCAAATCATGCGAAGTAATCATTGTTTCGCTCGCTGGTTCGCATGCCGATAGACGTGTCTATATCGCCACCACGTATGCCACTCGATCAGCTCATCCCTCACCTCACTCAGCATGCCCATGCGTCGGGCCTTGCGCCACTTACTTTTCGCTCAAGCAGCCATTTTCATTGGCACTACCCAAGCCGCACGGTTTATTATGATCCGCACGATGCCCAGGCCACTGCCTACCTCCTCCACGAGTATGGCCATGCCCTCCTTGGGCACTGCGGCTATGCGCGCGATGTGCAGCTCGTTGCAATGGAGCGCGCAGCGTGGAATGCCGGCTGCCGAGTTGGAACCGGCTGGCAAGTGACGGTCGACGACGAACTCATCGAATCTTCGCTCGACACCTACCGCGACTGGCTCCATGCCCGCTCGCGCTGCCCACACTGCAACGCAACTGGCTTACAGCGCAGCGATGGCACATATACCTGTCTTGCCTGCTTCACCCACTGGCGTGCCAACAGCGCCACTACCTGCCAGCTCCGGCGTTATGTTGTAAAAAGCACGATGATATAACTCGGCCTTATTGTCGCAGTAATTCTCGCACACTGCCCGCCACTTCGCCCTCACGAACACAATGCGAGAGAATATCTCCCAAAAACAAATCTCTCATGCTTATATTGAAAGCTCACTGCAGCAACTGGTTTTTGCGCGCGACTAGACAGAGTGACACCCGTCTACCTCGTTCAGTGTCCAGCCTTCACCTTCAATCTTCACACTAGCCCCTTTTTCTGTGTAGAGGCTAACCCTTTCACACCCACCGCACCAAGCTTAAGGGTCAATTCATTATGACCAAACACACTCTACAGCCATAGCAGCAGCGCAAAACCACCATAAAAAAGCCGCAAATCCCCAACACAATATTCCAAAAACACCTCCCGGATCAGTGGGAGGTGTTTTAAGCGATACCTGCGTTACCTTTAGGCGGCGAGCGCGACGTCCGCTTGTGGAGCAGCCGCGGTAGCATCGTCGGCCTTTTTGGTGCGGCGAGAGATCCGGCCGCCCTTGGCGCCAGCCACACGAGCGAGTTGTGGATTGGCCGCAAAGCCGCCGGTGCGACCATTCTTACCGCCCTTGGCGCCAATCTTGGCGTAGAAGTTAGGGTCTTTAGAGATGTTTTTTTGCGCAGCCTTCAGGCCGCCAGCTTTTGTTCCCGCCATAGGGTTACTCCTTATTTATATATTTACCAGAGGTACGTTGCCAGTATAGGCCAGCAAATCCTCGCTACATACCATATATGATATGTATCATGATTTAAATATAGCATACTGTATATGTTTTGTCAACGTTTACATGAGCATTTTCAGATTGCATTATTGGTATTGCATTTAAGACGCCTATGCTATATACTAAGTATTAGCTTTGGTTTGGGTCGTTTCCACCAAGGTCCACCACAACAATTCTCGTTTGCTGCGAGATTCGAGAATGAAAAAACAACCCTGCGCATACAGGGTTGTTTTTAATATTGAAAGTGCTTTGCTATTTGTTGGGTTTAGAACCAGCCAGACCCGCCACGTTGGGCCGCCGCAATACAACTAATCTGGCCAAGTCTTTGAGGGCGCGACTCATCATTACGCTGTCGCTCACTGCTATGACGCCGCTGGAGGGCCTCATACCCTTTTACAAGTTGTGGGTATAGTACATTCATGACGTTCTTCGCACCAGGTGACGCATCATCTTGAATCATACCCATCTCACTCCCAACACCTCCTGCCGTGCCAATACCAAAGATGCCCACTTGCTCTGGTACAATGCTCAGCGCAGCATGGTGATGCTGTGGATCTGTGAGTGAGATATACGGCTCTCCAAGCGTAATAAACCGCGCATCAGGAAGCTGTGTCATATCAACTGCATGGGTCTTTATTGCATTGCTCGCTGTTCTCTGGACGACTGGCTGGCCATCCTTATCTGAAATACAGGGGTAGAGCAAGCCAATACCGTGCTCATGGCTAATTGTCAGCGCCGCCCCAACCTCTGGTGCATATAGCGTATAGAGCCTATTATGCCCGTCTTGTGGCAACAGTCGAGCTTCTCGCTCTATATCAATTTGCATTCCATCTGAGCCAGTAACGAGCGCCTCTTGGCCATACGGGTTACTGCCAGCTGGCGCAGCAAATACTCTCTGCTGCCGAGTGATCACCTTGTCATAATACAATATGTCGCCCGCCGAATGAATTGGTGGCTCACCATAGCGGTACTTGATTGATGGTGGTCGCTGTTCTGTCATAAGAACACTCCTTTTTGGTTATGGTTATCACATCATCACTGCATTGCTATCAAGATACTCATGACCCACCCGCAGCGGTGCTCCACTCGCCCAAGCCACGCCAAGTCGCAGAGTAAGCACCCCTCTCTAGCGATTATACAATAGAATAGTACGTTTGTACGAAAAACGTTCTGAATTTTATAGAAAATGCACCTACTTTAGCAATTTGTACAGCAAAAAACCAGCCTCATCTCTTTGATAGGCTGGTTTGTGCTCATTTTAATTAAAATAACGCTATTCCTGCTCGACTTCTTCTGCTAACTTCAGTGCCTCAAGCCCTTCTAGCGTCCAGCCAATGTAACCAAGCGTTCGTGCCGCTTCTTCTGTCTTGCCACCCTCATAGCTCTGACTGGCTTGCGCCACCAAGTATTCTGGGTCACGCTCCGTATTGTATTCGCTAAGAGCTTCTGGCGTTCGTGGGTATGATTCGGCGTGTTTGACTGGCATGTTGCTTCTCTTTGTTCTTGTTGCTTAGATACTTCATATAATACTCTCTCTAGATTTTGCAACCTAGTAGCAAACTTCGCACCTATGACCACTGTTGAATCCGTCACTTCCCTCAACCTCTGTTACGTCTCACCGACAAAAGACACCAGCATATTAATGAAAGTAGTAACGCACGGCCAAAGTATCGTCCGGTATATTAGTATCACATTTCAGCAAATCATACTGGCAAGGATCAAGCTACTAATAAAAATCGTCTCCAAAGATAAAAGCCACCCTGTTCGGATGGCTCTTATATAATTCGGCACCGTGCTAGTTTCCCACTAAAAGCAGTATAATCGCCGCTGGGGAGCTTAACTTCTGTGTTCGGAATGGTTACAGGTGTTTCCTCCTCGCTATGGGCACCGAAGTAAGGCTTTTAAAGACACTTTGTGCTGATATACGTCATC
>CALIAC010000038.1 GCA_938041555.1 uncultured Candidatus Saccharibacteria bacterium
TCTTACCACGCCAATAGAGAGACCTCTCATAACGAGAGGTTCTCTTGTTATATGTCGCATTGTGCGCAGACTTTGCATACATAGAGCCTAAGTCTTAGAAGGTCTACTTTTTCACCGTCAACCCCCCGTTCGCTAGTATTTTGTCTGATGAACTGCGAAGATCGATTGTTACCTCGCATAGCACGAGAAAATAAATGCAAAAAAGTAAGAGCGCACGAACAAACACATCAGACACATGCTTTGATATTCTGATGATAACCAAGTGAAGTCACCGCTGAGCAGAATGAAGTGATAATTGCCAAACATCAACCTCTTACGCTAAGCTAATAGCCTATCGAGTCTGGCGGCAAGCTTCCCCTCCATAAGACGAAGCGGCAAAGATAAAGATAATGATCGAGCGCAGAAAAAGCAGCTGTGCGCTTCATATTATATGATTACCACAGTTACAATAGTAGCAAAACGATATTAGGCCAAAATAAAACCCCGGAATCATCCGGGAATTTATTTTGGGGTGGATAATGAGACTTGAACTCACGGCCTCCGGTGCCACAAACCAGCGCTCTAACCAAACTGAGCTATATCCACCATACAATCGCACAGCAAACCTGCTGCGCTGCTGACATGCTGTATTGTAGCAGAGATAGCGTAGTTTGTCTATTACCTGCGGCCATTCATTCTCAATCTCAAAACTTTACTACCTTATACCTCTCTCCTCTCTAAATACTACTAGGTTGCATACTTCTCTTCAGGTTTATCACCACTTCTATAGTGAATCTTCCTATCTATAATAGGGGTTATCGCTATATTTCATTGGGTAGAGCAGATGATTAAAAAATGACAAATGGATAGGGTAGTAGATAGAAGTTAACTAATTTAGCGCGCTTTTGTGCGACGCCACAGTGCCTCAACGCACATCACCAGCCACAGACCAAGCGCAATCGCCCCAACCGCCCCACCAAACCACACATGCCCCGCACTATAGCCATGCTGATTAACCATCCGGGTGAGCAAGCTAATCGCCACGACGTCACCAAGCAATGTAAACATATTGAGCGCGGAGAGGAGCGTCGCTTTGTATGTATGCTGCAGCTCGCTGAGAATCTTTGACTGCAAAACAATCGGTCGCACCCGCGTATATGCAGTAAATAGCACAACAGCAATGACCGCGATAATCGGGCTTGGCGTTACGCCCATCAAGACAATACACAGCGCCATAATCAACGCATCGACCCAATAAAATGCCAGTGGACGCAGGCGGTCAAACCAATGCACATACCAGCCCAGCAATGCTCCACCCAGGCTTCCCACCGCTGCAATCACCCCAAACCACTCTACAGCAATACCAACGTGCTGGAAGAGCAGCTCGCGATATTCTAGCCCCTTATTGGACACACCAGCTAAGAAACCAGCGAAGGTAAAGAGAGTAAGATTTTTCGCAGTAACGATTGCGCGAGCAGCCTGCCGTGGCCGCTGAGTCTGGGCAGTTGTGCGGCGCGGTGGATGAGCAAAACTCAGCGCCAACCACACCGTCGCAGCAAGCGACAAAAAGCCAATCAAAAATGGGAGTGTATGATGAATACGGTATGTGAGTGGCACTACAATAATGAGCACAGTATTACCAATCAATCCATACGTCTGGGCGCGGCCCATCACCTTGGTATAGTCGCGTGCTCGCCCCAGCGCCGTCAAGGAATCGTGCATAAATGCCTCGACCGCACCAGACTGAAACGCATAGCCACCAAAGAACAAAACTGAGGCAATCAGCCCACCCCAAAAGCTCGGCCATACAGCATACAACAGTGGCGACGCCACGGCAATACTCGCACCAAGGATAATCGCTCGCCGGTTGCCAAACTTATCGGCCACATAACCCGCTGGCATCTGCAGTGCCGCCTGGACGATAGACGAGATAACGACCATCAGTGCGAGCTCATCCAAACTCACTTTACCGACATTCACCAGCTGCACCGTAATGAGCGGCAAGTAGACACGCTTGGTAAAAATCCGAAACCACGAATATTTGATAATGTTGCGCTTGAGGAGGTCGTGGTTGGTCACATCTTGCATAAATCTCGCTGTACTATAGCATGGCTTCGCGCAGCATGTAAATGCATTTTGTATGTAATAAAAACAACCCCATCGAGACGGGGTATGACGACGAAAATGGCGCCCCGAGTAGGATTCGAACCTACGGCCTTAGGCTTAGAAGTCCTCTGCTCTATCCAGCTGAGCTATCGGGGCATGGGTTTATTATAGCAGGTTTCTTGGCAGGTGTGGTATGATAAACGAAGCATGAAACACACGAACGAAAATTATCGATATTTTAGCGTCATTCTCGCAGTATATGTTGCGGCGCTACTCATCTCCAATATTGCCGCTACCAAACTAGTGGCACTCGGCCCACTTATCCTTGATGGTGGAGCAGTGCTCTTCCCGCTCGTGTATATCTTTGATGATGTCATGACAGAGGTCTACGGCTATCGCCGGGCACGCCGCGCTATTTGGACGGCCTTTGGGGTAATGCTGCTAGCGATTGGCTGCTTTACACTAGTGCGCTATCTGCCTGCGGCGGCAGAGTATCACGATCAAGCCGCTTACGAGGCAGTGCTGGGCTTCTTCCCGCAGATCGTCGTGGCAAGCTTGCTTGCCTTCCTGACAGGGAGCTTCCTTAATTCATACATCGTTGCTAAGCTCAAGGTTGCTATGAAGGGTCGGCAGCTATGGCTGCGCCTGCTTGGGTCGACAGTAGTGGGGAGCTTGTTTGATACCGTTATATTCTGCGTCGTTGCTTTTGGCGGGCAGCTCACGGGGGGGGCACTGCTCAACTATATCGCCGTTGGGCTTGGCTTCAAGCTTGCCGTTGAGGTCATCTGCCTGCCACTTACCTACCGCGTCATTGCTGCGCTCAAGCGACGCGAATCCGTCGACACCTACGACACCACCACCAACTTCACACCATTTCGTTTGCGTGTCTAGCGAGCGAGTTGTTCGCTGCCACAGATTTACACCTCTCTCAGGGTGTGAAGAATGCAGTGCTTCCATCCTGCTAGAATAAAAGGTTGCTTGTGGAGATTATTGCAGTGTGAGCGCGGAAAAGCTCGGCGTTCTAGGAACAATAGTAAACCTTTTTAGCGTTTTTAAAGAAACGGTGGCGAAAAAAAGGGCTGATGACGGAGAGAAGATTGACTATGCAAACTCTCTTCCCTAGTTGTTATGTGAATGCATGCTATAACCTACGGAGCTCTCATCAGTCGCTATCGGCGATAATACTGCGCCAAGAAATGATCTCGAAAGGCGTAGAACGTGCCATCCTCGAGGCTATGGCGGATGTCGTCGACAAGCTTGATGATAAAGCGCTCGTTGTGGATCGACAGCAGTGTCCCCGCCAGGCTCTCCTTGGCACGAAGCAGGTGGCAGATGTAGGCCACAGTGTAGTGCTGGCAGGTGTAGCAATCGCACTCCGCCATAATAGGTGCAAACAGCTCGCGATATTTCGTCCCACGCATATTCACCCGTCCATGCGGTGTGTAGGCCGCACCGTTGCGTGCTACGCGAGTTGGGCTTACGCAATCGAAGGTATCAATACCCTGCTCAATCGCCGCAAAGATATCATCTGGCTCCGAGATACCAAGCAAATGCCGCGGCTTGTTCTCGGGCAAAATCTCATTTACCCACTGGATGGTCTGCGCCATCGTTTCCTTCTCTAGCGCCCCACCAATACCATAGCCATCGAAGTCCATCGCGCCAAGGCGTGCTGCGGTTTGCTTGCGCAGATCCTCATAATTCGCCCCTTGCAAGACACCAAAGAGCGCTTGATACGGCTTATCTAGCCGAGCAGTCCGAAGGCGCTTGACCTCTGCCAGGCTGCGCTCTGCCCACGCATGGGTACGCGCCAGTGCTTCCACTTGGTATTCATACGGGTCAATCAGCGACGTCAGCTCATCAAAGGCAAAGGTAATATCTGCCCCAATTCCTGCCTGGATTTGCATCGACAGCTCTGGCGTAAACTTATGCAATGAGCCATCGAGGTGCGACTTAAACATCACACCATTATCATCCACCCAGGCGTGCCGACTCGACTTCTTAGCAATCGCAATCTCTTCATCAACATCAGTACTCATCGCTAATACCTTCTTAAAGCCCGAGCCCAGGCTCAGCACCTGAAAGCCGCCGCTGTCGGTAAAGGTCGGGCCGCTCCAGTGCATAAACTTGCCCAAATATCCGGCCTTCTCTATTAGCTCGTGCCCTGGCTGCAGATAGAGGTGATAGGCATTAGCCAAGACAGCCTGTGCACCCACGCTAGCTACCATCTCGGGCACCATTGCTTTCACATTTGCTTTTGTGCCCACGACAATGAAGGCTGGCGTCTTGATATCACCATGTGGAGTGTGAATCACACCAGTCCGCGCCAACGTCTGCGGCATGCGGTGAGTAATGGTAAATGAGAATGATGCTGGCATAGTATGATTGCGTTCCCTATACCCCTAGGGGTATTTTACATTGAAATAATCGTGTTTCGCGCAAGGAGAAAAGCTCCCTCTCGCAAAAATCTCTCTCTATTGTATCACAAGGGCTCAGCGGTATGATGCGCGTTCCCTCCCCTTCCATCACTCTAATACATAGAGCATACGCATCTGCTGCGGTCATTGCTCTGCCGCCATCTTAAGAAACCACTACTTTGAGAAAATGGAGGACTTTATGGGTGACATAAGCAGAAACATTTCCAAAATACTTACTATAATACCAGAACAATACACTCATTGCTTTTCCAGGTAAAATAGTGAGCAAAAATAGCCTATTCTGGCAGAGAAAGTAAAGGCTTTTGGGTTCATGTTACGCAGCGCGTCGTGCAGGCTGAGTGTGCGCTTGTTGCAGTGCCACCACAACATCGCTCTCCGCACGCTCTTGGCCTGCTGGATGCGGCGCTAAGCCTGTCTTAGCCTGCAACCATTCACTGGCAGACCGCGGCATAAGCTTTTGTACAAGGTCGGTCGCCACCATACCGAGCGTTGCAGCAACTACTTTGGCATCCTTCTTTAGTGAGGCTGTGTCAGCATACAGAACGTCCTGTTCCATTATATGGATGATATGAGTTATATCCAGTTTGTAGCCAGCCTCATGCTGCTCTTTGCTATAGGGCGCCATAATACCGGGGCGAGCCGTCTTGCGCGCCTCAATCCACTGCTGCTTAAGGCCTTCAGGGATATCGGGGTTAGCAAGGATATCATTATATACTTCGCCTGTGGCTAGTGGCCTTGGTCCTACAATTGCCATCTTGCCACGCAATACTTGCAGCAGCTGGGGCGCTTCGTCCACATGCGCCTTGCGTACGAGCTTGCCAATTGGCCCTGCGCTACTGTGGTTATAGCCATTAGCCGAGGCAGTGTTGCGCACCGCACCACGGAGTGTCCGCAACTTTGGCACCTTAACGAGGTTATCAAGGTCACTGCCATAGCGCTCCTGCACAAAGAGTGTTGGGCCATCGCCGAGCTCCTTATGCATCGCCGCAGCGGCAACGAGAGCCGCAGAGCCCATACCAATCAGCAGAGGTGCCGCTACGACTCGGTCAAACCAGCGCTTCTCAGGACTTTCGTTATAGGCTTTGCCGTGTTTTGTTCTTGTTTTTTGCGACATCTGTTCGATAGTAGCACAATGTTGCATATTTGTCAACAGTATCGTGCCTAATCCTTCCTTTTTCACTTGATTTAGTATAATTGTTATAAAGTATTGCACCCTTTAGGGCCACGCCAAACCAAAGAAGAGGCTACGACCTCTCTTCATCCAGTCTGGCTCGCTATGCTCTCAACAAAAACATCGCTCCATTTGCGGAGCAATGCTCATTTCCTTGCATCTGTGGTGCGGGTGCGGAGAATCGAACTCCGATCCCAAGTTTGGAAAACTTGTATACTAGCCGCTGTACGACACCCGCATGCGCTATCCATTATACCACTTTTTTGTGTATAATAAAGGTATGACCCGAGGACTCCATCGCTTGCGCGGATCGAGCATACACACCAATGGCGTCGCGCGCAATACCCGAACCATCGTCAATGGTGCTAAAACGTCGTCGCTACGTGTTGACCAGCGCCAGCATCAATCCATCCAAGAGCGCCGCGCCAACCACTTGCGCTACCAAAGCTCACACACTATGATGGGCTGCCGACCAATTGCGGCCGATAGTAGCCGTATTGATGACGAAGCACCTTATATGAACAACGAGCGCCTCCGAGGTACTTGCGGTGGGCCACGCGACCCATCAGGATCGCGACCAGGCACTGCCACCTATGCCCGCCGGCGCGACAACACCGTGCACACACCGCGCCAACCACAGCCAGCCTACAGCAAACCAGCCATGAAGCCAAGCTTCCGCCCAGGATTTATGCAACCAAACCAAGGCCAATAATCACGCGGCTTTGGCCCGCATTGCTAGAGGTTATATACTGCAAAATACTTCTAGCACTGTAAGAGTGCCACTTCTTGCTCTTAAATTTTCTCCTAAGGATGGCGAGCCTGCGCTTTCAAGCGTCCTCGAGAACCCCTTCATATCTTCGCTCTTCTTATTCCAATGCGTGGTCCATCAATAGAATGAGCACTTTCTTACTATCATTCCCTTATAGAGCTAAGGCTGATTGTTCGAAAGTGCTGCACTTTTACCGTTTATACTCTGGTGGGATAATTTCATCTGCTGTCACAACCTCTGGTGCGCCATCGGTCTGGAAGGCTTGGCGAGCTTGCTCAAGCGTGACGGTAATCGTGCTGCCAGGCGCCACACTGCCGCTCAGCATCTGGCGCGCCACAGTATTCTCCACCGCTTTTTGCACCACACGGCGCATCGGGCGGGCACCAAGCCGTGGATCATAGCCACGTTCGACGAGAAAGAGCTTAGCATCATACTCTACCGCAACCGAGACCTTTTGCTGGGCGAGTGTGGCATTAACCCCCTCGAGGATGAGGTCGAGCACTTGCACCAGCTCTTCCTTAGTAAATGGCCGGAAGAGGACGATTTCGTCAAAGCGGTTGAGGAACTCGGGACGGAACTGACCACTGTTAATGAGCTCGTCGGTAAACTGCTGTTCGAATTGCTCAAGTTTATAGCCATGCTCGATGTATTCGCGGATGCGGTCGGCCCCAGCGTTGCTCGTAGCAATGACAATTGCATCACGGAAGCTCACCTCACGGTTCTTAATATCGCGCAGAATCCCCTCATCCAGCAGCTGCAGCAAGGTTGCCAATACCTCTGGCGCGGCCTTCTCGATTTCATCCAGCAATACCACACTAAAGGGCTGTTTCATCACCTGGGCGGTTAAGCTGGCTGGGTCATCAGCGCCATCAGCAATTAGGCGCGACACATCCTCAGGCCGGACATATTCGTTGAGGTCGATCCGGACAATCTTGCCCTCACCACCAAAGTACACGTCAGCCAGAGCCTTGCTCAGTTCCGTCTTACCCACTCCTGTTGGCCCAAGAAAGAGAAAGGTGCCAATTGGCCGATTTTGGTTGCGCACACCGGCTCGTGCTCGGCGCAAGGCGTCACTTACCACACTGACCGCTCGCGTTTGGTTGACCATTCGCTGGTGGATGAGCGCCTCCATATTGAGCAGCCGCTCGCGATCATCCGCAGTATTCGCTACACTAATCTTTACATCCATCGTCTGCTCGATGGCTTGCTGCACCGATTGCTTTGTCACAATGCCATCCTCGTGGTAGCTCGCGGCCGATTCGAGCAGCTTGATGGCTTGGCCCGGCATGGCAAGGTCATGAATATAGCGCACACTGAGCCGATACGCCTCGCGCAGCGCTTGGTAGCGGTAGGCCACATGGCGCTGCCCCTCGGTAATGACGGCTTGCTCTTGCAGGACGCGCAGTGTCTCAGCTTCGTTTGTGGGCGCGATGGAGATGCGATTAAGCGCATTGGCAAGCGATGGATTGCGCCGGCCAATCTGCAAAAATCGCTGCTCGTCCATACTCAAAATAACCCTCAGGTGTCCTGCCTCAAGAATAGGCAGCAGCACATTGGTCAGATCCACCGCGCCGATCCCTTCCTCGAAGAACAGTTGAGCATTATCCAGGCAGATGATGATGTTCTTAGCAGTGTACGCCTCACCAAGGACGCGCATAACAAGGTTCTCGAGCTCGCCTCGGCCTGGTGCCGCAGCGATGAGTGATGATGAGTCGAGGATAAATACCTGCCGAAACTTGAGGCTACTCGGCAAATGTGCCGAGGCATCGAGTAGCCGCTCGGCAAAGGCGTGGATGATGGTTGTCTTGCCCGTGCCAGCCTGTCCTACCAGCACGGCATTCTGCCGCCCACGGGTACCAAAGATGTCGATGAGCTGATCAATCGCTTTGGTGTGCGACGCAACATCAACAGAGAACATCCCGCCGCCACGACTAATTTGCTCGCTAATATTCTGCCCGAAGCGACGTAACAGTGGGATATAACCAAACGACCAATCACGTGCCACCCCACCAGTGCGCCGCGGCTGATGAATCTGTGCCACCAACTGGCGCAAGTGGTGCTGCCACTGCACCGCGCCATCGAGATCTTCGTCATCAAGCTGGAGCTCCGCCAGGATATTTTGGTAGCCAGGCACACTGCGCACCAAAGCCACCATAAGCACACTACCAGTGATCTGCTCGAGCTGATTGTACTGGCGGATGCGATCAGCAAATTGCCAAAACTCGGGCATAATGCTCGGGTCGTCACTCACGAGATCCTGCATGAGCGCCGGGCTGAGGCCGAGCCGCAATGCCATAAACAGCCCATCATTAACTGAGCGCAATGCCCATGCAATATCGCGTGGTGTTGGCGTAGCAGGCAACCGACCCAGGACATCACCTGTAAGCAAACCGTCAGCCGTGCTACCACTGATGGGCAAATGGGCAATCTCACCCTGATACCACCGGTGGAGCCCATATGGCACCACAGCAAGGCTCGCGATAAACCACCCCAGAGGCAGCTCAATCGCCAGCAATGCTCCCGCCCCTGCTAAGAATAGCAAAAATGGCACCCACCACCAGTGGTCGAAGCGGCCCATCTGCACACCCAGGCGAGCCTTCTTAGCACGCAAGCTATCATAATGAAAGTCGCTTACCATGGCAGCCACTCCACTATCGCAAGCCCCGCCCCCAGCAGCGGCAACACGGGCACAAGCGCCCACGCAATAATAAAGACAAGCCCCGCCGCAGCGGTTACTGCGAGCGCTACAATGCCAAAAATAATCATAAAGCTCCGCACGATGCCACCAATCGTTCGCGAGATGAGACGGTCAAAAAAAGCCCGAATCTGCACGCCAATCGGCCCATCCACCGCCCCGGCCGATATCTGTCGAAATGGCGCAAACCACGTTCGCACCAGGAGATCAATTGAAAAATAGTCAAATACACTCACCAGCTTCCCCCACACCATCGTGATCCGGTGCCACCACCCAGCGCCATACCACCACGCAAAAAATCCAACCACTATCATACTATGCATTGTAGCGCACTAGCGTGATTTGCGCTACTCATATTGTCACAAAGCGACTCTACCTAGGATATACAGATGTCGCACCCTGCAAATCCATATCTTATTACAAATGAGCAATGAGTCGATCGATTGTCAGATGTGCTTTGTTTGACTCATTACGAATTCTTTTGCATCTATCGATGCAATGCATGAGTGCTTTATGTCTGTCATCGTCAAGCAAGAATAAACTATCACTCTCTTCTATATATGGCTGTAGTAGATTTTCTTGAATCTCCTGCCAAAAAATCTCGTCACTCGATGAGGCCATGAATCCACTCCGCGCAAAGGACTCAATTACTGTAGTGATATCCTTCATACAATCATCCTGAAAATCCACTTGCTGCAGAGCACTTTTTTTGTCTGCATGGAAATAAGCGTTTTCCAAATCAAATGTAACAAACTCACCAGAAGGTATAGTTGCGATATTCTTCAATTGCATATCGCCATGATGCATCCCATTTGCGTGCAGATTCCCGATATATTGGCCAATTGACTCCATAACAGGAACAATATCTGACTCATATGAGGGCTGACCTGCATAGTACTCAGACCATGCTATGGAGTTCATCGTACCAAGCGATGGAATTCGCCGAGTCACAACATCTACACCCCTCACATTAGAAACCGCTAGTGGCTTATCAAGCACCGTCTGGAGAGTCTTTAGGCCGCGGTTAGCAGCTTCATGTAATAGGTCAATCTCTCTCTGCGCTTTTTGACTATTACCAAACCGTTTAATTGCATATGACTGAGTATTATCTTGAGTATCCA
This sequence comes from uncultured Candidatus Saccharibacteria bacterium, assembly GCA_938041555.1. Lineage (GTDB taxonomy): Bacteria > Patescibacteriota > Saccharimonadia > Saccharimonadales > Saccharimonadaceae > Saccharimonas. Next base: position 10,277 of record CALIAC010000038.1, read on the forward strand.
ATGCAAAGAATACACCATGCCCACTATCAGATGCACCTATCTCTCCAGCGTAACTTAGTTCAAGCGGTCGACTGATCGCTTTAGCGAGAGCATCAACAGTAAGTACTTTTTCTACTTCTGTAGGTTTGTCAAGCTCAGGGTGCACTATCTGTTCTTCATATTTGTGCATATAATCCCTATCTCTTTTCTATACTTTCAATTATCTGTTTAATCACAGTGGCACTGTCGGCATCCATATCTTTTCGAGACAGAGTCGACTCTAGCATTTGGACAACAACTCGGCTTGTTGTGTCGCTAATAGCGATATCGCGCTGGAGATCTAATTCTTCAGCCGTCAATTCCCTTTCGTCTCCTTGCTGTATTTGTATAGTGTCAGCATCAACTACAAACTCCTCCGCATAAAAGGGTGGGGTAAACTCTGCACTACCCAATTGCTGACTATTGCGCTTAATCAGAATATTTTCTATGGAATTTAATTGAGGGATCTTGCCTGTCACTGATATCGTATCAGCGACTTGATGGGCAGCAATGACAACCGAACGTGTGAAATCAGTATAGTCACCCTGTGCTCGACACGTTGCCAACACTCCATCCATCCGCATGGCGTCAAGGCTTGATGGATATGAAACCTCTACCTCATCATCATGTTTCTTTATTGATGCACTACTCAAGTTGTTTTCTATCATTAGGCTGTGGAAATCGGGATCATATGCACCAGACTGGATATCACTCTGTGGAACATATACTTTTCGTACACCATCTTCTCCAACAATCTCTTTATACTCCTTAGTGATACGATTCTGGATACTAGGTTCACGTATAGCAGAAGGTTTATTATGGCCTGCTAGATCTTCGTAACTACGCATATGACATATAATAGCAAACTAAGTACAGTTTTGGAATCCACCTCAATCTCATCGTGTCAGGTATGTATGCTCATGCTATAATAAACACCATGATTCGTATTACAACTCTTGTGGGCAAAGGGGTGCAGCGCGCAGCTCGGTTGCGCGGTGGTGGCTCAGCATTGCCAGGCCTCGTCGTCGAGAAACTCGATCGGCACTTTCTTGCCCGTACGCTTGATGCTCTACCGCATGGTGTGGTGGTAGTAAGTGGCACTAACGGCAAGACAACCACTACCAAGATGGTTGTAGCCCTACTGGAAAGCCAAGGCCTCCGTGTCTTTACTAATCGCACGGGGAGCAACTTTACCCGCGGCGTGGCAGCAGCACTACTTGAGGCGGTTGATACCCATGGTGTTTTGCCAGCGGATATTGCCGTGCTGGAGCTGGACGAAGCGCATGCGGTGCACTTCGTCAAGCAAGTTGCCCCACGCTATTGTTTATTACTCAACGTCCTGCGCGACCAACTCGATCGCTTTGGCGAGATTGACTACACAGCGCAGCTGCTTCACACCATCGCCATGCGCACCACAAATGGCATTGTTCTCAATGGCAATGATCCACGGCTGACGCGGCAAGAATTTACCGCTGATCTTACAGCACCAATAAGCCGCTATGGCGTTGATCCATCACTCGCTCACCTCTTCCCAAGCGACGATACCATGCGGAGCACCCCAGGCCAGGCTACAGCCACCATCAATGCTGATGTGACGCTATGCCACTTATCTGACCAAGCTGCCACTTTCCGCTTCGACGGTTCCGATCATTCTGTCTCACTCAAGCTCAAGGGGAGCTACAATGCCCAAAACGCTGCAGGAGCACTTACCCTCGTCCGTACTATTCTGCAAGATAAACTCGATACGCCCGCCATGCTCGCTGCTCTAGCTCAGGTC